>JACRLV010000155.1 GCA_016235145.1 Planctomycetota bacterium | reverse complement strand
TGTGTTTCAGGCAATGATACCAGTCCCCGTGCTGGAAGCGAGCCAGCAGCCAGCGCACCGGCGGCAGACGCCGCCAGCCGACCGGCGGCAGATCGAGCGAGATCTGAAAATCGATCAAATACGGCCGCCCGTCGTCGCCGACCAGCACGTTCTGGCGCTTGTTGAGATCGACGTACGCGATGTCGCGACGATGCAGTTCCTTGACCATTGCCAGCAGCTCGGTGAAGAAAGCGTCGCCGACACGCTCGTCGCGCCCGAGCGGATGCCCGGGAACAAATGCGTGCAAGAAGCCGGAGCCGTCCGCGAGCAGGCCGGTCAACGCCGGGATGCCCGCCATGCCGTGGAGCTTGGAATACAGGCGGACTTCGCGCCGCGTCAGCCACTCGCCGAGCCAACGCATGGGGAACGTCAGAAACGGCATTCGACGCCCCAACTTCAGCACGTGAAGCCGCCCGTCCGGCCCGCGATAGAGCCCGGTAGCGGCAAAAAAATCGTGCTTGAACGTCTCGACGTGCGTGTAGACCCTGCCCTCACATCGAACGGTCTTCGGCAGGACGGCGTGGGGCAACGCATAGAGCCAGGGATACCGACTCTTGCTCGTGCGTTGACCCGAGGTTGTTTCAGAGCGCCGCAACGTCATCTTCTCCGCGCCATGCATCGCGTTGGGGAGTATACCGAGCGGCCGGCGATTCGAAAACGGCGATTCCAGGGCGAAGAAAAGTCAACGATCGCCCTCAGCTAGATTCCGTAACAACATGATATCAATGATGTTATGATCGATGCAAACGGCTGGAGGGTGCTTAAAAAAAGGCGTGCGGCACCCTTTGGGTATTGGCGCGGTCTGAGGGTGCCGCAGCGAGTGGAAGCAAGTTTTTTGCGGACAACTGGTTAGAGTTCGGCGATCAACCCGCCAAGATTAGATCGCCAACTCACCCACTATACAGTATATCGACTGGCGACGATCCGTCAACAGCTTCAATCGACATTTTATCTCTTTTCGCCATTTTCAGGGTTCGGGGCGGTCGCGGGCTGGCTTGAGGCGAGTTCGAGCAGGTGGTTTGCCAATGATCGCTCGGGGGCTTCGGGGTGGTCGTGGAGAAAATCGGAGGCGATTTGGCGGGCGGTCGCCATATCGCCGGCTGACAGCGAGACCGCAGCGCGAACCAGCAGCGCGCTCGATCCGAATTCGCCACGGGCCAGGTAGAACCGCAGGGCGGCGTCGGCTCGGGCGAACTCGTTTGCGCGCGGAATGGGCGTCGCATGCCGGGCCTTTTCCGCCCACTCGACGGCGTCGGCGAACTGTCCGGCACGACACGCCATCAGGCTCCTGGCGAGCAATCCGAACCGATCCGCGGGCCGCTTCTTCATCCAACCGTCGATCCACTCGGTCGCGTGCTCATCGCCGGCGCAAGCCGCGGCCCACACGAAGAACGACTCGTAGCCGTCGACGCTCGGGTCGCGGCGAGCCGCGTCCTGCCAGGCGATCATCGCTTCGCGCATGCGGCCGAGTTGAAAACAAACTTCGTGAAAACCGCGCAACGCTTCGTAATTGGTAGGCTCGATCTCGAGAATGACGCGGTACGCGCGGGCCGCGTCTTCCCAATGCTCGCTGCGGGCGTGATACAAGGCGACCACCAGGGCCGCTTCGAGGTTGTTCGGCTCGCGTTGGAAAACGCTGCGCGCGAGTTGATACCCTGTCGCCCCCTGCCCGACCATCACTTCGCACCGTGCGAGCTTCAGCTCCGCAACCGTTGACGCTTTCCCGGTTGCCTTTGCGGCCCGCAGCCGCGGCATCGCCAGATCGGGCCGCTCGAAGACGGTCAGCAGGAGGTCGCCGTACTCAGTGAGCGCAACGGACTTGAATCGCGCGTCGTCCGGAATCAGCGGCTCGAGCATCTGATACGCGGCGAGTTCCGCCCGCCAGTCGCCGCGCGCCTGGGCCGTGCGGGCAAGCGTCAACAGGGTCATGGGTGCTTCGGGGTCGCACTCGGCGGCACGCGCGGCTTGCTCGGACGCACGCGCGACATCCCGATTCTCCAGCATCTTCCATGCGAGCCGGCGATGAAAAGCGGCGCGGTCGCGTTTGTCGCGGAAATAGCGGTCCTTCGCGCCGCCGGCCTCCGCGGCTTCCGCCGCCGCATGCAGCGCGGCAAGAAATCGCTCCTGCGCAATCTGGTCGGTCCAGCCGGGCGGGCGCAGCTCGGGATAATCGCGCACAAATCCGACGGCCATCGCGGCGAACTCGCGGGCGCGCGGGTCGTTCGCGTCGCGCGAAACGACACGCTCCGCGCGGACGAGCATGTCGCGCGCGTCGGTCGCGGTTCGACGAGCTTCGGACGCCATCGCGGCTACGAGCAGCAATACGATGGGCACGACGATTTGCGTTCGCTGGCGCAGAAAGGTGAGCAGCGCAACCGCGCCGATGACCAGACCCATCAATGGAAGATAGAGATAGCGATCCTGCGCGGCAGCCGTTCGGGCTCCGATCAGACCCAGAACAGGCAGAATTGAGGCCCAGAACCAGACCACACCGACGGCGATCGGCGCGGATTCCTGTTGACGAGCAGCCCGCCACGCACAGATCAGCGACCCGAGCGTGGCTAGAGCCATTACCGGAACGATCGGGTTCGACCAGGAGGTATTCGGATCGGGCGGATACCACGTGGCAAGCCCGACCGGCCAAAGCGTGTTGCGGACGTAATACCCGAGACCGACGAGGCTGCGCGTGATCGGATCGCCGAAGATCGAAAGTTGGGCGTCATCCAGAATGCCGGATTCGCGCGTCGTCACGAGCGCCAGCGCGGCGAAGCCGACGCACATCGCCGCAGCCGTCCAGACGTACCAGGCCCGCCATGCGGCCCGCCAGCCGATCCACAGAGCCCCCGCCGCCACCAGCGCGAGAAACCAGCCCGCCACCACCTTGCTCAGCATCGCACAAAGCAGCACGACCAGCCCGGCGACGTGCCAGCCGCCGCGCGAAGTGTTCCAGCCGCGAATGTGAAGCTGCAACGAGAGCAGGCAGAACGTCGCAGCGAGCAGGTGCGTGCGGCCCATGTCGGCGGCAAACGTGGTCGCCAGTGCGGGGTGCAGCGCCCACAGCAGCGAAAACGCCCATGCCGCGATGACCGCAGGCCGATCAGCCACGCCGCCCCGCCGCAACGCAGCCGCCAGCACGGCGGCCAGAAGCAGAGCGTTGACGGCGTGAAGCACGACATCGGTAAGCCGCATGGACGCGACGCGCTGCGGCCCCCACAGCGCCCACTCCAAAGCGTACGTCGCGATGGGAATCGGCTGATAGAGATCCTCGTGCCAGTGGCCGAAGATGCCCGCGACCCGCGCCGCCAGCGAATCCTGTCGGCCCGCCCCCGTCACGTCCGGGTTGTTGGCGATGAAGATGCGTTCATCGCCCTGAATCCAAGGTGCGGACAGATTCCCTGAACCGACCCATAGGACGACGATGACTGAAATCGCACTGAGCGCAAGCCACAACAAGCGCCGGCTCACTGCTTTCGAGGCCGGCGCGGCGTGAGTTCCCTGGTTTGGTTCGATGTTCATGCGGCAGCGTCAACCAAGTGCGGCGCGGGCGGCCTCGGCATTCTCGTGAATGCTGAAAAGCTGGTCCAGATTCGTCAGTTTGAAGATCTTGAGCAACTCGGCCCAGATGGAGCACAACGCGACCGACGCGCCGGCCCGATCCGCCCGCGAGCGGCGCCCCAGGACCATGCGCAGGGCTTCTGACGACAGGAAACGCACGTCGCGGAAATCGATCAGCACTTTCCTGGTGGGTTGCGTTTCGATGATATCTCCCAGTTCGCGCCCGACACGCTGGATCGCCAGCGCATCGAGGATCGAATTGTCGCGAAATCGGACTGTGGTAACCCCGCCAAGAACCTCGACGAGCAGACTTGTCTCCGGCATCCGATCGCTCTCCGCACGGGATTGACCGCCGCGAAATCGTACGACACGCGACGGTCATGATAACTGTCGGACCTGAGATTGTGGACCGGCGTGGAACAGGCCCCAAAGAATTCGCACTTTTCTTGTCCGAAACCGCTGCCCACCGGCTCTGCTCGGGGTGGGAGCACCCGCATGGGAACGTGGGCCGAAGGAGAGAACGAATGAGAATGCGTGAATGGATCGGACTGGGAATCGGAGGTTTGGCCATTTCGGGACTGATCGCCTGCGACAGCGCCACCTTGAATCAGGTGCTCGGAGATCTTGATCTCTCGGGCCTGATCGACTCGGTCGGCGGCGGCTCGAACGGCGCGCTCAACGACAATGGGAACCAGAGCGGCGACGACGACAACGCCAACTCGAACGACTCCGGCGAAAACGAGAACGAGAACGAGAACGGCGACGACGACAACGGCAATGACAATGACAATGCCGATGACGGCGGCGACGACGGGAACGGAAACGACAACGGCGCTGCGAACACGAACGAAAACGCGTCGAACGCGAACGACAACGGCAGCGCCGGCAACGAGAACGAGAACGAGAACGAAAACCTGAACGAAAACGGCAGCGGTCAGGGAGGCAACGGAAACAGCAACGACTAGTGTTCCATCGCGCATGAGTTTTCGGGTGGGTGGTACGGGCGTCCCGCCCGTTGGACGGCCGAGACGGCCGTACCACCCGAAAACCAGAGATTGACGACGCACGCGTCCGGTCTTCGGCGAAATCAGCTCTGAGCGACGACTACGTCGGACGGTTCAACGCAACACAATCCCACGACCGCCGGCCGCAGGCTCGATGCCGACGCCGCAAACGGTCGTGGGATCGTGCGTCAGTCTTTCTCGCGCCGGAAAACGGCCACAACGTCTTCGATCGGAACAACGAAAAGCCGATTGTCGCCCTCGAAATCGACCGGGACCGTATTTTTCGGATTGAAAAGCACGCGGTCGTACTGCCGGATCGGATAGTCGTCGTCGCGTGAAATCTGGGCCGACACGGCGACCACGCGCCCCGTGATGGTCGGAATCTCGATATTGCCCGGAAGCTGAATCCCGCCCTTCGTGGTCTTTTTGTCCTCGTCTTTGCGAATCAACACGCGCTTGCCGACCGGCTCGATGGTCTCGATCGTCTTGTTTTGACTGACTTGGCTCATTCAACGCCTCGGGTACACTGGCTGGGCGGCGGCTGCGGCCCGCTTTTTTCGCCACGGCTTCCGCCAAAAGTAGCATATGGCCTTCGCCGGAGAATGTATTGTCGCCCGACGCGCTTCGCAAACTGCTCGACGACGTGGCGGCCGGACGAACGCCGCCCGCTGAGGCCGCCCGGCGGCTCGCCGACCTTCCGTTTGAAGACCTGGCGTTCGCGCGGGTCGACCACCATCGCGCCTTGCGCTGCGGCTTTCCGGAAGTGATCTTCGGCCAGGGAAAGACCTGCGAGCAGATCGAGTCGATCTTCGCCGCCCTCACCGAGCGAAGCCCGACGGTGCTGGCTACGCGCGTCGCGCGGGACGCGGCCGAACGCGTCTTGCGGCGCTTTCCTGACACGCGATACGACCCGCTTTCCAGAACGCTCCTGCGAAAGTCGGCGGCGGCGCCAAGCCGGGGCGGCGAATTCGTCGGAATCGTCTGCGCCGGGACCGCCGACCTGCCCGTCGCCGAAGAGGCCCGCGTCACGCTCGATGCGGTCGATCTGGCCTGCGAGACTTTTTACGACGTCGGCGTGGCGGGGCTGCACAGGCTTCTGGCGGTCTCGACGCGGCTGCGCGAGGCGTGCGCGTTGATCGTCGTCGCCGGAATGGAGGGCGCGCTGCCGAGCGTCGTCGGCGGACTGGTGGACGGGCCGATCGTCGCGGTTCCCACGAGCGTGGGCTATGGCGCGAGTTTCGGCGGCGTCGCGGCACTGCTGGCGATGCTCAACTCCTGCGCGTCGGGCGTGACGGTTGTGAACATCGACAACGGATTCGGAGCGGCGGTTCACGCGGCGCGCGTCGTCCGCCAGATCCGCAGGGCCGGCCGGCCCGAGGAGCCGCGCGGATGAGCCCTTCGCCGCCGTTCGTGATTTCAGACGTCCCCGCGTTGCCCGCGCGCGCCCCGCGCACGCACAAGCACGAGCAAGGTCGGATCGCGGTCGTCGGAGGCAGCCGCGGAATGAGCGGCGCGGCGATTCTGTGCGGCCTTGGCGCTCTACGAGGCGGCGCGGGACTGGTGCGGATTTGCTGCGGCACGTCCGTGCTGCCGATCGTCGCGGCCGCCGAGCCCTGCCTGATGACGCGCGCGATCGCCGAGGACGAGCGATTCCGATTCGCCGCCCGCGACGTCAACTTGGAACTCGACCTGAATTGGGCGGATGTGCTGGCGATCGGCCCAGGGCTGGAGAGCGGACAATCGCCGACGTTCATGAAGGCGCTGCCGGCCCGCGACGGGCCGCAGGTTTGGGATGCGGGCGCATTGAGCTGGCTGGCGGGCTGCGGTGAGATGCGCGAGTTGCTGCAACAACGGGCATGCGGCACGACCGTTGTCACGCCGCACGCCGGCGAAATGCGTCGCTTGTGCGCTGCCCTGGGATTTTCCGCCGGCGGCCTCGACGAGGACGACGAACGACTTCGAACGGCGAACAAATTCGCGGCTTTGACGGGCGCCGTCGTCGTACTGAAAGGCCATCGCACCGTCGTGTGCGCCCCGGCGGAAGCGCAAGGCCGGCCGCGCGCCTTCATCAACTCGACCGGCAACCCGGGGCTGGCGACAGCGGGCACCGGCGACGTGCTTACGGGCCTCATCGCAGCTCTGATCGGGCAAGGCATGACGCCCTTCGACGCCTGCCGTCTGGCGGTGCACGCACACGGAGCGGCCGCGGATCGCCTCGCTCGTCGAATCGGCCCGGTCGGCTACCTCGCCCGTGAAGTGGCCGACGAACTGCCCGCCGCACTCGCCGAAGCTTCCATTCCGCGGATCGGATTTCGCTAGCCCGCATCGGCGGCTGGTGCGCTTTCCTTCTGAGAAACCTCGGCGGCCGCGCTGGCGTCGTGATTCGAAACGAACGCCCGCCTCGGCCGCACGAGCCGCAAATGCCAGAGCAATGTCGTCGACGTCAGCGCGAGCAGGATGGCGCCGGTCGTCTGGTGTGCGGTCGTGATCAGCACGCGCGCCGCCGGGATCGCTCCGCCCGGATTCTGGAGCATCAATCCGCCCAGCGCCGTGAATCCGAGCAGCAATTGCAGCCCCAGCACCGAAACCAACACCGCTCCCATTCGCTGTAGCGGCGCGTGATCGTCGTATAGGGACCAGATGCGAATCGCGTACAGCCCGACGAGCCCCACGACCAGACCGGCCAGAGACAGATGCAGATACAGCCCCCATGAAAAATGCCGCAGCATCGCACCGGCGAGGATCTGCATCAGCGCAAGCAGCACGCAGACGCCGCCGAGCTGCGCATCCGTACCCGCCCGCTCATGCTCGACGCGGGACGGCGCCGTCGCCCAGCGCCGCGAGAGCACGACCGCCAGGCACGCCAGTCCGGACAAGATGGCCTGCGCCAACACGCCGTGAACGACCGCCAGCGTGAGGTTCGGCGCCAGTTCCTCTCGCGCCGTGCTCAGCGTGAATTTCCCGGTGACGCGAAGCGCTCCGAGCAGTCCCTGCACGCACACGACCAGCAGGATCAGCCAGATCATCGCCCGCACCCAGCCCCGCCGCTCGACCCGCGTGAGATATACGGCCAACGTCAGGGTTGTCAGCCCGACCAGCACGCCGAACAGCCGGTGCGAGTGCTCGTAGTAAATTCCACCCGTCATCTTGGAGAGCGGAAACAGGAACATGTTGTAGCCGTACGTGTTCGGCCAGTCAGGAACGGCGAGCCCGGCCTGAAAACCAGTCACGACGCCGCCCACCGACAAGAGCAATAGCGTCGCCAGGACGGCCACGCACGCGAACCGCATCGGCCAGTTTCCGCCGGCGCACCTGGTTCCCGCTCTATCATGATCGCGCGGAGCGAGGAGCCCGCCGATACCCACCACGATCGCCCCGAGCAGAACCGTTGCGGCCGCCCAGACTAGCGCGACCCGCGCAAGCTCCGCCGGCAACATGGCGTCGCGTTGCCTGCCGCCGAGCAGGCTGCCAAGAATCAGCAGATTAACCAGGCCGGATACCGCTCCCGCCCCGACGGCCGCCGCCCGGCTCAGCCCGCCGATCCGCACCGCGACGAACCCGCCCGCCAACATGCACGCAATCAGCAATCCAAACGTCAGCACGGGCGGCATGCTCAAGCCGGGCTGGTGCGCGGCGTATCCGACCAGCCACATGAGCACCGTGATCGAGAAGCCGCTCGTCAGCACAGGTCCGATCCGATCTGCCGCCGAAACGTTCTCACGCACCCTGTCCATCGCGAGCCTCCGCAACCGCCGAAACGGAGGATTGTAGCGGCTGCCGCGTTGGCCGACGCCGTCATGCACGCTAGAATCCGGCCTGTCCACTTGGAACGGAGCCGAGATTGTCGCGGACGAATTGTGCAGCCGAATCCTCGCCCGTCGACGGCGACCGCGCGCCCGCGCTCCGCGATTTTCTGGAGCTCGGCAAGGCGCGGCTGAGTTCGCTGGTGCTGTTGAGCACGATCGGCGGGTTCATGCTCGCGTCCAACGCGCCCGTCGATCTGTTTCGACTGCTGGTGACGCTGGTCGGTACGGGGCTCGCCGCACTCGGCGCAAACGCGTTCAACCAGATTATCGAGACGCCGCGCGACCGCCTGATGCATCGCACGCGCAACCGGCCGCTGCCCGCCGGACGGCTTTCGCGCCGCCAGGCGAGCGTCTTTGCGGTGGCGTGCAGCGTCGCCGGCCCCGGCATCCTCGCACTCCTTGCGAACCCGCTGGCAGGCGGCCTGGCGGCTGGATGTCTGCTGATCTACGTGCTCATCTACACGCCGATGAAGGTTCACTCCACGATGAACACGCTCGTGGGAGGCGTCTCGGGAGCCATCCCGCCCATGATCGGCTGGGCCGCCGCCAGCGGCGAACTTGGTGCGGGTGCGTGGCTTCTCGCGGCGATTCTGCTGGTCTGGCAGATGCCGCATTTTCTGGCCCTGGCGTGGCTGTACCGTGAAGATTATGAGCGCGGCGGCTTTCGCATGCTTCCGCAGGTCGATCCGAGCGGGCTGTTGACGTTCCGCGCCGTACTGCTGTTCAGCCTTGCGCTGGTTCCCGCAGGGCTGATGCTCACCGTCGCCGGCGAGACCGGCGTGCTGTTCGCGGTCGGGTCGCTGGGGCTGGGCCTGGCCGCGGTGTGGCTCGGACTTCGGCTGTATCGCGATCGCACGACGACGGAAGCCCGCCGTGTGTTTCTGGGAAGCGTGATCTACCTTCCGCTGCTGCTGGGGCTGATGATGGCGGACCGGGCGCCGTCCGGAGGCCCGATGGCGGCGGCGATCGTCGCGTCCGCCCAGAACCGCTGAAGGGAGCGAGTGCGTGTCGCGCGAGCCTTTGACGCGCCCGATTCGCAAGACCATCACGGCGCGACAGGCGCTGCCGCTGTTCGTCGGGCTCGGCCTGTTGCTCATGCTGCTGGGATTCTGGCAGTACCAGATCACTTCCAATGATCCTCCCGATGCGTTGCACGGCTCCCGCTCCGTCGCGTCGTACGGGTTTGATCTCTCGACGTGCCTGATTCCCGCGGGCGAGCTGATCGGCACCGACGCGCGAAAAGGCGACATTCCGCCGCTGAGCGAGCCGAAAACCATGGCCGCCGCCGAAGTGATTCGCGCCGGGAAGCTGATGGGAACGTACCCTCTGCTGCCCGGCGACCGCGTCATCGGCGTTGCCATCGCGGGTGCGGCCCGCGCATACCCGATCTGGGTTCTCACCGCGCACGAAGCCTGCAACGACCAGCTTGGAGACGTTCCGATCGCCGTCACGTACAGCCCGCTCTGCGACAGCGCGGTGGTGTTTGACCGACGGGTCGGCGACGAAACGCTGACGTTTGCCGCCAGCGGCGTGCTCTACAACTCGAACACGCTGCTCTACGATCGCCGCGAGAGCGGAGGCGAGAGCCTGTGGTCTCAGCTACAGGCGCGTGCCGTGGCCGGCCCGGCGGCGGCCCGCGGCGAGACGCTCGCCATTCTGCCGTCGGCCCTGGTCACGTGGGAGCAGTGGCGCTTCGCTCACCCCGAAACGAGCGCGATTCTGCCCGAACCAGGCCGCCGAAAGTTCTATCGCCCGAACGCATTCGCGACCTACTTCGCCGACCCAAGGCTGCGCTACGCGGTGAATCCGCGCCCGTCCGAGCGCTATTCGCTCAAAACGCCCGTGGTCGCCTATCGGGAATCGGACCGCTGGGTAGTAACCGCTGCGAGCGAAGTCGATCCATTGCGTGATGGGCGAGATCGGCCGGCGATCTTTTCGCTCTGGTTCGCCTGGTCGTCGTTGCGGCCCGCGGACCAGTAGCCGCGCGAATAAGTAGCGTCGGACCTCCGAGTCCGACGGTCTTTTTGAGTTCGTAGTGTCTTTGGACGACCTACGGAATCAAGAACGCCGCGAGCATCACCAGCCACACGCCGTCGAGGAAGTGCCAGTACATCGCAACATAGCGAGCGCCCGTGCAGTTCGCGCTGGAATATCGGCCCGCCCGGCTCCTGAGCAGCACCAGCGCCAGCGGCGCGATTCCGCCGACCACGTGCAAGGCATGAACCGCGGTGAAGACATACAGGAATCCCGCCGCCGGCCAGCTCTTCTCGGGAACCGTGCCCTGAAACATCGCCATCCAGTTGCCGAGCTGGCAGCCGAGAAACGCCGCGGCCAGCAGCGCCGCAACCGCTACCCGCCGGCGGAACGGAGCGGTCCGATCCGCACGAAGCGCGGCGACGGCCCGGTGCAGCACGACGCTGAGCGAAATCAGAAAGCCCGTCGCGAGCAGAAAACCCGCCAGCGGCGGATGCAGGCCCGGCGGCGGCCACTGCGCGAAACGCAGCCGCATCAGGAAGTAGACGACCAGCAAGGGAGCGAAGAGGGCCGTCAGCGACGCGAAGAATAGGAGCATCCCCAGCTTGCCGTAGTCGGCCCCGAAGAGCCAGCGATCGCTCGGCGGACGATCGGCGAGGCCGTCGCCCCACTGCGGCGCGGGAGTGCTTCGCGGAAAAACCGGCACGGCCTGGTCCTCGTCGCGCGCGGGTTACTTGGTGCGTGTGATGATGGGCGCGTATTCCTTCGCGGTCGGCGGAATCATCTCACCCTTGTACGCAACCGAATCGAGCATCGCCAGCGAGATGAACAGCGTCAGGAAGACGATCGACGCGAGAAACGCGACGACGTTGAACGGCCGGTCCCAGCGCAGGTGCATGAAGTACATCACGACCAGCGACGCCTTCACCGCGGCGATCGTCATCGCGATCCAGAGGTTCAGCGGCCCCAGATCGACCCGGATCGCCAGCACGGTGATCACGGTCAGCACGAGCAGGGCCAGGCAGGTCGCCAGCAGGATCTGCCAGGGAACAAGATGGCCGACCAGCGGCTGGGCGCCCGCGACGGCCCGTGATTCTTGGGTTTGATGGTTCATGTCCGACTCGCTTCCGATCGAAAACACCCGCTTAGTGAATCAGGTACAGCAGCGGGAAAAGGAAAATCCACACCAGATCGACTACGTGCCAGTACAACCCGACGAGGTCGACCGGCGTGTAGTATTTGCCGTCGTAACGTCCCTTGAACGCGCCGTAGATCAGCCACGCGATCACGATCATGCCGGCCAGCACGTGGAAACCGTGCAAACCGGTGAGGCAGAAGTAAATCCCCATGAAGATGTGCAGGTCGCGCATCTGCGACGCCAGCGCGTAGGCGTCCAGTGCGTGATGCTCGGCCTTCTCCACGGAGTACTCTTCCTGCGTACGGCCGAGCCCCTGGGGACCGGCCGCGGCGGACGGAACCGTAGAATGCTCGACCGTCGAAACGCCGGCCGCTGCCGGCGCTGGGGTCGCTGAAGCCGCCGCAGGGGCCGCTGCGTTCTCGACGTGAGCGGATTCCGCCCCGCCTTCGTGCTCGACGTGCCGCGTCGGGTTGAAATCCTTGCCCCAGATGATCTGGTCGTGGAACTTGTGGCTGTACTCGACGAACTTGACGCCCATGAAACCCGCCGCCCCGATCCAGGTCAGAATCAGGCAGACGAGCAGCCCTTTGCGCCGCGAGGTCTGGGCGCACCAGACGCCCATCGCCATCGTGAAGCTCGAGAGAATCAGCACGATCGTGTTGAGCGCGCCCATCTTCACGTCCAGGAAGTGCTGGCCGACGATGAAGATCTGCGGGTGCGTGCGGCGATACACCGCGTAGGCGCAGAACAGGCCGGCGAAGAAGAGCACTTCCGTGACCAGAAAGATCCACATGCCGAGCTTGCCGGCGTCGAACTGCTGGGCCGGCGTCTCGAAGTGGTGGGCCAGAAACGGCAGATCGCCATGGGCGTGCCCATGCCCGCCTTCGGCATGCCCGGAAGTCGCTTCTGCGTGAATGGCGTCCGCCATCGAAATCACCCTCAATCCGGACGACCCGGGCCGCCCGAAACAAACCGCCCTAGTGCGCCGGACGCGGCGCCCCCGCCGGTCGCCCGACGTAGTCGTAGCTGTCCGTTCGCTCGTTGTACTTCAGCAGGTCGTAATCGTACGGATCCTCGACCTTCGGCGTCGTCTCGAAGTTATACCACGGCGGCGGCGAAGGCGTACGCCATTCCATCGTGGCGGCGCCCCACGGATTCGCCGGGGCCTTGCGGCCGCGGAACAGCGACTGCACCAGGCAGACGACGCTGACGAAGAAGCCCACGCCGGCGAGATAGGAGCCGATGGTCGAAATCACGTGGAGGCTCTGAAACTCCGGCGCGTAGTTGTAATAGCGCCGCATCATCCCGTTCGAGCCCATCGGGAACTGCGACAGGAAGGTGATGTTGAAGCCGATCACGGAGATCAGGCAGCCCGCCAGCGCGAGCGTTTCGTTGTACATCCGGCCCGTGATTTTCGGCCACCAGTAGTGCAACCCGCCAAGGAACACGAAGATCGTCGCGGCCATGACCATGTGGAAGTGCGCGACGACGAAGTACGTGTCGGTCAGGTGCACGTTCGTGCTCATCGTGGACAGAAACAGTCCGGTCAGGCCGCCGATGCCGAAAATCCAGATAAACGACAGGGCGTAGACCATCGGCGCCTTGAACTCGATCGAACCCTGATAGAGCGTCGCGACCCAGTTGAACACCTTGACCGCCGACGGAACCGCGATGCTGAACGTGATCGCGCTGAAGATCGTGCCGAGCAGGCTGCTCTGCCCGGAAACGAACATGTGGTGCCCCCAGACCAGGAAGCTCAGCAGCGCGATCGCGACCGAAGAGAACGCAATGAAGGTGTATCCGAAAATGTGCTTGCGGCTGAACGTGGCCAGCAACTCGCTCATCACGCCCATCGCCGGCAGGATCATGATGTACACCGCCGGATGGCTGTAGAACCAGAAGAAATGCTGGAACAGCACGGGGTCGCCGCCCAGCTCCGGCGTGAAGATGCCGATCCCGACCGCCTTCTCGACGATCAGCATCAGCAGCGTGATTCCCAGGACCGGCGTCGCCAGAACCTGCATGATCGCCGTCGAATACAGGCTCCACAGCACCAGCGGCATCTGGAACCAGCCCATCTGCGGCGGGCGGAGCTTGTGAATCGTGACGATGAAATTCAGGCCGGTGAAAATCGAGCTGAACCCGAGCAGAAACGCGCCGGTCAGGGCGGGGATCACGCGGGTCGAGGTGCTGGTGCTGTAGGGCGTGTAGAACGTCCAGCCGGTGTCGAGCCCGCCGGTGAGCAGCGCGATCAGCAGCCAGACGCAGCCGAAGGCCCACATGTACCAGCTCGCCAGGTTCAGCCGTGGGAAGGCCACGTCCTTGGCGCCGAGCATGAGCGGCACGATGAAATTGCCCAGCGCGGCGGGGATGCCCGGGATGATGACCACGAAGATCATGATCGCGCCGTGCAGCGTGAAGAGCTGGTTGTACATGTCGTGCGAGATCAGGAACTGAATCCCGCCGGGGACTGCTCCCTTCTGCGGAAACAGCAGCGCCGTCCGGAACAGCAGCGCGAACGCGCCGGCGATCAGGAAGAACGCAATGATCCCGTACAGGTACATCACGCAGATGCGCTTGTGATCCAGCGTCCCCAGCCACGAGAGGATGCCCTTCTCGTGCGTCAGGTAGTTGGCCGTGCCCGGGTCGTCCGGGATGGCCGGCGCGGCGACGGCGACGGACGGATGAAGCGACGACATCGAACACACTCCCTATCCGCCGCGGAACCAGCCTCGCGGCGATCCGAACCCTACCGGTCCGGCTATTTCTGGTCGCCCGAGAGCGACTTGAAAAACGCGATCAACGCATCGATTTCGTAATCCTTGAGCGGCGTCTTCGGCATGACGCCGCGTGCGAAGCCCGCCACGATTTTGGCGTTCGGCTCGAGAATCGATTCGCGCAGGTAGTTCTCGTCCACTTTGGCCTTCGTGCCGTCGGCCAGCGCTTCCTCTTTCCCGAAGACGCCCTTCCAAGACGGCCCCTGGCTCGGCGTGCCGTCCAGCGTGTGGCAGGACTTGCAGCCCTTCTTGTCCCAGAGCTGCTGTCCGCGCTCCGGCGGCGCCGCCAGCTTCTCGACGATCGGTTTCATAACCTCATCGCCCCCGTACTTAGTCTTGAAGGCCTCGTAGTCCTTCGTGTACTCGGCGTACTGCTCGGGCGTGAGCTTGCCGTACGGGTCGGCGTTCTTCAGCCACTCGTCATACGACTTGTCGAGCGGGTCTTTGGCCTGGCCGTCGGCGACCTTGGGATGCACGTAGACGTCGGCTTTCATGTCGGAATGGCTGGTGCCGCAATACTCGGCGCAGACGAGCGGAAAGCGGCCCGTGCGCGTCGCGCGGAACCACAAATCCGCATAGCGGCCGGGGACCACGTCGCGCTTCACTCGAAACGCGGGGATGAAGCACGAGTGAATCACGTCGTTGGAGCGCATGATCAGCCGGACCGGCGTATCGACCGGAACGTGCAGCTCATTCGATGTGAAGCTGTTCGAATAGATGAAGGTCCAATTCCACTTCGCCGCGACGACGTTAATTTCCAGGCAGTTCGGCGGAAAGGTGCGCTGCTCCATGTAGCCTTTAAAACCCCACCAGAACATGGGGATCAGCAGCAGGCCGGGGATCACGCTCCAGCCGATTTCCAGCGGCGTCGAGTGCGTGATGCGGCCGACCTTGTCGTGCGGGCCGCGGCGGCGGTACTTCCAGATGAAGTAGAACATCGCCCCGTTGATGAGGATGAAAAAGGCCGCGGAAATATAGAGGATGTAGTAGAAAACGTAATCCGTGGCGCCGGCCACCGTCGACGCCTGCGGCGGCATCCAGATCGTTCCGTCGCCTTTTGCCAGAAGAAGACTCAGCATTGCGTCGTCACTTTCCCTCTGGGTGCGGCGCATGGGGCGCGTCGCCGCCCGTCAATCCGCCCGAAATTCCAGCGGCCCGTCGCCGCGCCGCTTCCATGCGCCGGAGGATCAGCACAAACCCTCCCAGCAACAGGACGGTCACCGCGCCGCCGACCCGCATGATACCCATCGCATAGGGCACATAACGGCCCTCGTGCGAGTAATACACGTAGCACGTGAGAAACACCTTGTCCCAGACCGAGCCGGTCTTTCCCTGGGACGCTTCGACCAGCGACAGACGCAACGTCTGGGCGTCATAATCCAGCCCGCTCAGGTAGCGCGAGATGACGCCGTTCGGCGTGCACACCATGATCGCCGACGGGTGAATCCACTCCTGCCGCTCTGAATTCCAGCGGATCGGATAGCCCACCGCGTGGCGCAGCCTGTCGATGTCAGCCTTTTCGCCGGTCAGAAAGTGCAGCCCCTGTTCCGCCTCGGACTTGCCCAATTCCAGTACGTAGGACCGTTTTTTGGCGGCCGCGAATTGGGGGCCTTCGAGCGGCTCGAAGCTCACCGCGAGCACGTCGAACTGCGTGCCCGGCAGCCAGTTCGAAATGGCGTTCATTTCCTTCATGCGGTCGGTCAGGTGATTCAACAGCAGACCGCACAGCGACGGGCAGCGGAAGTAGTTCAGCACCAGGACGACCGGCCGCTCGCCCTTGAAGTAATCGGCCAGCGTCACGTTACGGCCGCGCTCGTCGACAAAGTTCGCGTCGAGCGGAATCTGATCGCCGAGCTTCTGCTCAACCTCAAGGCCGCGCATCTCCTCCGGTAGGCCCCGGTTGATCTGGGCCGGGACGCTCGCGCAAACAAACAGCCACACACCCAGCACAGGGGCGATCAGGCGGAAGAAACCGCGATGTCGAGCGTGCAGCGTCATACTCTCTCTGGTCAGTTTGAAGCCGGGGCCGACGCCGTCGGCTTCTTTGCTGCCTCGGCGGCCACGATCTTCATCGCCAGATCGATCGGAACGCGGACCGCCTTGCGTTCTTTCGGATCGACCCATTCCAACTTCTGGAGGCCGAGGTTCTGTTCGGCCTTCAATTGCTCCACCACCGACGCGTTGGCCTGCGCCGCGACTCGCTCGCGCAGGACGGAGTCCTCCGCATAGTACAGCGCGACCGTACAAAGAATCGTCACCACCGTCAGAATCACGCCCAGCACGGCCCCAAGCACCAGGGGCGACGAGCGCGGGTCGTCGTGAAGGTTAGGATTCGGATGTTCAGTTGCTCCGTGCGACACCTGATCTCCCTCGTACGCTGCCGCGCCCAATCCCCCGCCGCCGCTGGCGCTCAAATGTTCTCGAACGCCAACGATTCATGCAGCCGCGGATCGCGGGTCGGAATCAGGGAGGCGCTCGCCATGTTGCGGGCCATTTTCCACACAAAGATGCCGCCGACGCCCAGCAGGCACGTCACGCACTGCAACCCATCGGTCCAGACGAGCGCCGCCGCGTGAATCGTATCGAGCCGCGGATCGGCGGAGACGACCGACTGCTCGGCGTGCGGAAACACCAGCCAGAACATGTCGAACCAGTGCATCAGCAGCATCCACGCCGCCGCCGCGATCAGCGTGCTCGGATCGCGTTTCGGCCAGCGCGAGACCAGCGCCAGGAACGGCGCCACAAAGTGGCCCAGCAGCAGGAACAGGCTCATCAGCTTCCAGGAGCCCTCCTGCCGAATCAGGTACCACCCGGTCTCTTCCGGCAGGTTGGCGTACCAGATCAGCATGTACTGCGAAAAGCCGATGTACGCCCAGAAAACGATGAACGCGAACATCAGCTTCCCGACGTCGTGAAAATGCTCGATCGAGAGAGCCTTTTGCGCCCGCCCGGCCCGATGAAGCAGGCACATCGTCAGGGCCAACAGCGAGAAGAAACCGACGTTTCCGCCGGAGAAGAAATACACGCCGAAAATCGTGCTGAACCAAAGCGGGTCGAGCGTCATGAGGAAGTCGACCGCGGCGAACGTCGTCGTCAGCGCGAACAGCACCATGCTCAGGGCCGATCGCGATTGCATCGCGCTGGTCAGCCCCGGATCGCCGGTCTCATCCTGGCGGATCGAATTCCCGCGGAAAAAGCCAACCAGCCACCACCAGATAATGAAGTAGCCGGCGATGCGAATCGTAAAGAAGGTCGGATTCAGAAAAGCCTGCTTTTTGAGCAGCAAATGGTGGGCTGTCGCTGCGGGAGTCGCCTCGGCGACGTGGGCGGCGGGATCAAAACCGCGCCACTCATACACGTCCTTGATCGAATCCGGCCAGCCGGCGGCGACGGCGACCACGATCGGCAGCGAGAGCACCGCCAGCACAGGCAGCACGCCGGCGACATTTTCCGCAACGCGGCGGACGACCACGCTCCAACCCGCGCGGGTCAGGTGCTGAAGGATCGTGAAAAACAGCCCGCCCAGCGAAAGGCTCAGGCAGAAGCAGAAGCTCACCAGATACGCCCGGAAGAACGACTCGCCGTTAAGCAGCGCCAGCGCTCAGCTGCCAAGCAGGCCGAGAACGCCGATCGCGAACGAGAGGTTCGCGATGCCCGGCGCGAGATCGTCGATCCGCAGGCGATCTTTCGAGATGTCGACCACTTGTTCCACGGATTCCTCGCTATCGCTTCCGCAGCGCGCTGCGTTCCTTCTCGGGCAATTCCTCGATCGCCGCGCCTTCGGCCTTCTGAAGGGCGCGCACATACGCCACGATCGCCCAGCGATCGGTCTCGCCGATCTGGTCGCCGTAGGGCGGCATGGTGCGCACGCCGCTGGTAATCGTGTTGAACAACTGCCCGACAGGCCGGCTGCGCCGGTCGGCGTCGCGCAGGTCGGCGGCCTGGACCCAACCGCCGCCCAGCTCCAACGCCCGCTGGTTCACCATGCCCCGGCCCGAGCCGTCCACGCCGTGGCAGGGCGAACAATAAATGTTGAAACGCTGCTGCCCGCGCTGCACGAACGCCTCATTCACCGGGACCTGGGCCGGAAACGTCTCGAAGTAAACCGGCGCCGGCTGATTTGTCTTCGGATCCACTCCCATCTTGTAGCCGCGGTAGAAGCGGTCATCCTCGCGCAGGTCGCCGCGCGCAATCGCGCCGGCGATCGGCTCGCGCATCGCCCGCTTATCCTTGAAAAGCGGGTGCGCCGCCTGGGCCTTGAATTTCTCCTGGTTGTCCATGTCCTGAATGAGGTGGATTCGCGGCGAACTGCTCTTGTTGCTGCGGGCGACGGCGATGAACGCCAGCGGAATCAGCCCCAAACACGCGAGCACAATGCCCGTCTTGACCAGCCCGCCGGGCAGGCGCGTCTCGGCCGGCGTCGGGATCGTGTCTTCGATGCGCTCGACGGCGATCGCCCCGAGCGAAGCGAGGAATCCCTGGGTCTGCTGAAGGTGGAACTTCGAATCCGTGGAATCGACGCGGATGAAGAACGCGTCGTTCGTCACGCGGCGGAAACGCTCGCTGTTGAAGAGCGGGTTGCTGAACCAGGGCAGGTTGTTCGCGACGAGCATGCCGATGCCGGCGCACAGGGCGCTGAACAGCACCGTCAACTCGAATATGACCGGGATGTTCGCCTGGAAGCTCCAGAACGGCTTGCCGCTGATGAGAAACCCGTAGCCCTGGAGGAAGGTCGGGACCATCGGATAGTCGGCCGGCTTGGCGGCGTTGGTCCACCATTGCAGCAGAAGAGCGGTCAGGCAGCCCATCAATCCGAAGAAGAAGACCACGATCGGGAGCTTGGTGAGGCGAATTCCGATCGCATCGTCGATGCCGTGAATCGGAAACGGAGAATGGCAATCCCAGCGCGAGAAGCCCGCGGCGCGCACTCGACGGGCCGCCTCGCGCAGCGCGTCGGGGTCGCGAAACTCGGCCAGCAACCCGCAAAGCCGCACACCCGCGCCCGACCGCGGGACAGACGGCTCTTTCGGCGATGTCGCGGCAGCGCTCACTGGCGTCCCTCCGAAACCTGCGGATGTTCCTTCGGTTCATCCGGGTTGTAGTCGAACGCGTGCGCCCCGGTGCCATGCGCCGCCGGCATCACGGTCTTGATTTCCGCCATCGCGATCACGGGCAGGAAGCGGATGAAGAGCAGGAACAGGGTCATGAACAGGCCGATGGAGCCGAGCAGCGTGCAAATCTCAACCCAGCTCGGCCGATAGCCGCCCCAGTTGGCCGGCAGGTAGTCGCTGCTCAGCGAAGTCACGATGATGACGAAACGCTCGAACCACATGCCGACGTTCACGCACATCGCGACGAAGAACATGATCGGAATGCTGCGCCGGCAGGCCCGGAACCAGAAGAGCTGCGGAGCCAGAACATTGCACGAGATCATCGTCCAGTACGCCCAGGCGAACGGCCCCTTGGCCCGCGCCAGGAACGTGAAGCTTTCGTACGGATTGCCGCTGTACCAGGCGATGAAGAACTCCATCCCGTACGCGTAGCCGACCATCGAGCCGGTCGCCAAGATGATCTTGCACATGTTCTCAAGGTGCCGGGCGGTGATGATCTCTTTCAGACCCCAAAGCTGGCGGGCCGGAATCGCGAGCGTCAACACCATCGCGAAACCGCCGAAGATGGCGCCCGCGACGAAGTACGGCGGGAAAATCGTCGTGTGCCAGCCGGGCAACACGGACGTGGCAAAGTCGAAACTAACGACCGAGTGGACCGACAGAACCAGCGGCGTGGACAGCGCGGCAAGCACGAGATACGCCCGCTCGAAACGATGCCAGTGCCGCGCGGCCCCTGTCCAACCCAGCGAGAGTACGCCGTAGGCGAACCGCCGGATCGGCCCCTTCGCCCGGTCGCGCAGCGTGGCGATGTCCGGGATCATGCCGCAGTACCAGAAGAGCGCCGAGACCGTGAAATAGGTGCCGACTGCGAACACGTCCCACAGCAGCGGGCTGCGGAAGTTCGGCCACATCGCCATCTGGTTCGGCAGCGGCCCCATCCAGTACGCCAGCCAGACGCGGCCGACGTGAATGCCCGGGAACAGCAGCGCGCAAATGACGGCGAAAATCGTCATCGCCTCGGCGAAGCGGTTGATCGCGGTGCGCCACTTCTGGCGGAACAGGAAGAGAATCGCGGAGATCAGCGTGCCGGCGTGGCCGATACCGACCCACACGACGAAGTTCGTGATGTCAAAGCCCCAGCCGACCGGATTGTTCAGGTTCCAGACGCCGACGCCCGTGAAGAATAGATACACAATCATCGCGCCGAGCAAACCCAGCAGGCTCACCGAGATCGCGAACGCGACGTACCAGGCCTTGGGAGGACGCCACGCTTCCGTGACGCCGCAGACCTGCTCGGTCACGTCGCCGAACTTGTAGTGCTCCGGCACGAGCGGCGACCGCTTTTGCGGATCGTCCCACGTGTTGTCGAATTCGCCGTTGACTCGGCCTGAGATATCCATTCACTGCACCTTGGCAACGGCCAACGGCGCCGTTGCAGCCATTCACACTTCCCACGAAGCGTCACCCATCGCGCCGACCCCCGCGAAACCGCGGGCCATAGCCGTTACGCGTGCTCCGCCTTGGGCTCCGCCGCGGCCTTCTCGCCCGCCGGGTTCCGCAGCTTGGCCAGATAGCGAACGCGCGGCCGCGCGTTGACCTCTTCCAGCAGCGCATACGACCGATCGTGATCGAACGCCCCCGCGATCCGCGCCCCTTTCAATTGCAGGTCGCCGAACGTGATCGCTTCTGCCGGGCAGGCCTGGGCGCACGCGGTCACGACGTTATCCGCGGGCCGACCGTCGCCGGCGTTCGCAAGAATCGGGTTCACCTGATTCGTCCGGGCGTCGATCTTGGCCTGCGTCAGGCGCTGCACGCAGAACGTGCACTTCTCCATCACGCCGCGGCTGCGGACGGTGACGCTCGGGTTCTTGCCCATCTTCTCGATGTCCGTGAGCTTCTTCTGCGGAAGCATCGAGGGGCTGTTCTTGATGTCGAACGTCTGAAAGACGGTCACGCCGCCGGCCTTGCTGCGCGGATGGCGCGGGCCATGCTGGTTGTTGAACCAGTTGAACCGCCGCACCTTGTACGGGCAGTTGTTCGAGCAATAGCGCGTGCCGATGCAGCGGTTGTAGATCATGACGTTGAGGCCCTGCTCGTCGTGCGTCGTCGCGGCGACGGGGCAGACCTGCTCGCAAGGGGCGTTTTCGCAATGCTGGCACGGCACGGGTTGATGCAGGACCGCGATGTCGTCGGACTGCGGGTCGCCCTGGAAGTAGCGGTCGATCCGCAGCCAGTGCATCTCGCGGCCGAGCTGCACTTCTTCCTTGCCGACCACCGGGATGTTGTTCTCCGATTGGCAGGCGACGACGCAGGCGCTGCACCCCGTGCACTTGCTCAGGTCGATCGCCATCGCCCAGCGCGGCTGATCCGGAAAGTCGTGGTAGCCGAAGAGCTGCACGAGTGGAATCGTGTGCACGCCCTCGATCTTGTTGACAAATTTGCGATCGTGAACGAACGCGGCGAGCGTGCCTTCGCGGGCCAGCACGGGAATGCGGTGCGCCATCTCTTTCGAGCCGACGTCGCTTTCCATCGCGTGATGATCCTGCGTGGTCGCCAGAGCGTAACGGTCGCCGACCGTTTTCGCCGCGCCGATCGCACTGTGGAAACCAGCCTGCGTTCGCAGGATTCCGACGTCGAATCCGCAACCCTTCGCCACAACCCCGGCATGGCGGCGGCCCCAGCCGAGCGGGAGCGTGATCGCCCCCCGCGCATGGCCTGGCACCGGGCAGACCGGGATCTTTAGCGAACCGCCGCTGATCGAAATCTCGATCCGGTCGTCGCGCCGCAGGCCCAGCTTCGCGGCGTCCGCCGGTGCGATATACGCGGCGTTGTCCCACGTCATTTTCGTGATCGGGTCCGGCAACTCCTGAAGCCAGCCGCTGTTCACGAAGCGGCCGTCGAACATCTTGCGGTCGGCCTCGAAGATCACCTCGAACGCGCCGGCCTGGACCGAAACAGCAGTGAGCGAATCGATCGGGCCCGCCCAGTCGGTCGCCGTGATCGCGGGTGCCTCGGCTGGCGGAGCGGACTTGGCGATAACGCCGTCATGCAGCACGCCGCGCCAGGCCGCTTCGAAATCGCCGCCCAGACGGCTCTTCCACGTCGTACGGACGAGTTCGTAGCCGCCATCCGCCTCCCCAAGCAGCGAACCGACGATCTCGATCTCCGACTTTCCGTCGTAAAGCGGCGCGATCAAAGGCTGTTGAATCGAGGCGGTGCCGTCCCACGCGCGTCCGTCGCCCCAGGCTTCCAGCCAATGGGCGGCGGGAATGTGCACTGCGCACTCTCGCGACGTCTCGTCTTCGTAGAGGCCCAGGCGAATGCTGTTGCGGACCTTCGATAACGCCTGCGCAAACGCCAGGTCGGCGGGAGCGTCATACACCGGGTTTCCGCCGAGGATCACCAGCGTATCGATCGAACCGGCAGCCATCTTCTGCACGAGATCGGCCATCGCTTTGACGCCGTCGATCGGTGCCGCGGCCAGCTTGGCGTACGAAACGGTCTTGCCCGCGTTCCCCAGGGCCGCGTTGATCATCGTCGCCACAGCGTGCGCGGCGGCCGGCTGGCGAGCACCGACGCAAACGAGGCCCTCGCCCTTGTGAGCCGCGAGATCCTTCGCCATCGACGCCAGGTATGCGGGCGTTTCGGCGAACGACGCCAGCTTGGCCTTGGCGCCAGCTGGAAATTCGACGCCTTCTTTCGCGAGCGCCGCGGCGAGCTGCGCTAAGCGCTGCCCAACGGACGAGAACCGTTCAGCATAGCGATGGTCGGCGTTGCTGCCCGTCAGCGAGAGATTGCACTCGACCACGTACAGCCGGCTCATCTTCCCGCCTTCGGCCGTGCGATGCCGCGCGTAGTCGCGCGTGTAGCGGAGCGCGGCGGGGTGCGAAAGTTGGAAATCGCAGTCGAACGACGCGACGACCTCAGCCTTGGAGAAGTCGAGCTGGGCCCGGCACGGGCTGCCCAGTGCCAGGGCCGTTCCGATCGGCTCGTTTTCGAGCGGGACGGGCGAATATTCGACCCAGGACGCACTCGGGGCCGCGGCCATGAGCTTGGCGCGGAGCGCTTCCAGCGTCGGCGACCCAACCGGCGGCGAGAGAATCGCCAACCCGGCGCCTTTGGACGACTTGATCGCCCCCGCTGCGTCCGCGAGGCGCTTGCCGACTTCGGACCAGAGCTTCGCGACGTCGACCGGTGCGGCCGACGGTTCGGGCTTGCCGATCCTCGGCGCGACGCTGCGATCGGGATCGTAGAGCTCGAGGATGGCGGCCTGCATCTGCGAATCGCTCGCACCGAGGCTGAGCGGGTGGAGCGGGTTGCCTTCGATCTTGATCGGCCGCCCATCGTAGCTGGTCACCAGCACGCCGGTCGAAACGCCGTTGCAGGTGTAAGTCGAGGCGTAGCTCACCGGCACGCCGGGCGTTCGGCCGGCGGGGCGGCGCGAGTATTCGACGATGCTCTCTTTGGGCCAGCGGCAGCCCGTCAGGCCGCCGAGCGCGAGCGAAGCGCCCATGAGCTTCAGAAACGTCCGCCGACTGGACGGGCTGCGCAGCTCGTCGGCCAGATAAGGGAACTCGTGCTCGATCTTCGCCCGAAATTCGGGCGCGTCGGCGAGCTCGTCCAGGCTGCGCCAATACAGCTTGCCAGACCCGTGCCCGTCTAACGATGGCATGTCGAACAATCCTGCGAAGGGTGAATGCCGTATTGCTTCTTGAGTTCAAGACCGTACGCGACTTGGTCGCCGCCGGGCGGCGCCCAACTCATATTCGTAATTTGGTCCAGCGGGCGGAGGTGCTTCTCCGGATGGCGGTGGCAATCCAGGCACCACTGCATGCTGAGAGGCTGCGATTGGTAAACCACGTCCATCGCGTCGACGCGCCCGTGGCAGGACACGCAACCCACCCCGCGCCGCACGTGGGCGCTATGGTTGAAATAAGCGTAATCGGGCAGGTCGTGAACCCGCACCCATTCGATCGCGGGCTTGCCTTCCTTGAAACTCTGCTCGACCAGCGCGATCCGCGACCTTCGATCCTCCGGAAGCGTCACATTCGAATGGCAGCCCATGCAGATTTGGGCCGAGGGGACGTTCGCGTTGGCCGCCGTTTCCACGCTGGTGTGGCAATAGCGGCAGTCGATGCCGAGCTTCCCGGCGTGCAGGGCGTGGCTGTACGGCACGGGCTGGACCGGCGCGTAGCCGATGTCGGTCGCCTGAGGCGAAAAGCCGAACGTGATGACCGCCCCGGCGTATACCGCGACGCCCACGCCGCCGATCGCCGCAACGACGCGCAGGGAGTTGGTCCACTTTGGAAAAATGTTTCCGCCAGGCGTCGCCATAGTTCCTTTTCCAAACCGCGAGACGGCGATGATAGGGAACGCTGGCCGCGATGCAAGGGCGCGGGACGCTCTTTCATCAGTTTCGAAAAGAATCAGGCCGCCAAGGGAGTTTGACCGGGACAAGCCGTGCTTCCTAGAATCGGTCAACCAATGATGCGAGCACCGGGCTCCATCGGTGCCGTGCCGCATGGGATTGCGGGCTGAAATGAACCGCTGGATTGGGATCGCCTGCTTGGCGTTCATGCTCAGCGTGAACACGGCTCTCTTTCTGCGGGATGTCCTGCCGCGCTGGACCGCCGGCCACGCTCCCCCGCCCCCCGCCTCAACGCTTCGCCCCAACCAGGACCGCCGCACGCAACTGGCGATCTACAACAGCGACGGAAATCTGGTCGGCCGCTCCTGGACCATCGCCAGCCGGTCGGCCGAACTGCTGACCGTGCGCACGCTGACGCGCCTCGATTCGTTGCCGATCCCCATTCGCGGCGGACCGAAGAGCATCGCGGTCGGATCCGAATTCTTCTACGACAACAACCTTCGGCTGACCGACATCGTGATCAATGTTTTCGGTCTGGGCGTGCCGCTGTCGTTGCGCGGCGCGTTCGTCGAGCCCGACACGTTCCCGTGCCAGTGGCAGCTTGACGAGCACCGCGGCGAATTCATCCTCGAAGGCGCCGCCACGCGCAGCCTGATCGACTTCACCCGCCCGTTTGACGAGCTGGAGGGCCTTCAGGTCGGTCAGTCCTGGCGCGTGGAAGTGTTCAATCCCCTGGGCAACCTGCTGCCGGGGATGCAGGACGAAGCGCTGCGGACGGAGGCGCTGTACTTCAAGGTGACCAGGAAAGAGTCGCTCGATCACCGCGGCCGAAAGGTGGAGTGCAACCTGGTGGAAGGCGAGCGCATCAAGGCCTGGATCGACTCCGAAGGCCGGGCGATCCGCCAGACGATCGAAATGCCGCTGGTCGGCGAGCTGACCCTGGTCGACGAGCCGTTCATCGCCGAGCTGCATCGCGAGGCGCAAGTGAACCTGCACAGCGAGTCCGAAACTCGAAAATGACGACCGCCTCCGCCCCACTGGCCGCCGCCGAACGACACGACCCCATGCTCGTGCTCCAGGACGTTTCCAAGCGCTTCGGCCAGAAGCAGGCCGTGGAGCGCCTCTCGCTCACGCTCTACGCCGGCGAGGTGTTCGCCTTTCTCGGCCCCAACGGCGCGGGCAAAACAACCACAATGAAGATGAGCACCGGTTTGCTGCGCTCCGACACCGGCTCCGTCTGGGCCTGCGGCCACTCCATGCACGTCCACGGCCGCGACGCCAAGCAGTACATCGCCTACGTCCCCGACCAGCCCTTCCTCTATGACAAGCTCACGGGCCGCGAGTTCATCAACTTCGCCCGCGACATGTACGGTGTACCGCCGGAAACCGGCCGGCAGCGGCTCGATACGCTCGCCGAACGGCTCGACATGGGGTCGTTTCTCGATCAGCTCACCGAGTCGTACAGCCACGGCATGAAGCAGAAGGTCGCGCTCGCCGCCGCGATGATTCACAACCCGCGCCTCGTGGTCGTTGACGAACCCATCGTCGGCCTGGACCCGCGCACGATCCGCGTCATCAAAGACATCTTCCGCGAAATCGCCGCCGACGGCGGCACAGTCTTCATGAGCACGCACACGCTCGACATCGCCGAAGCCGTCGCCGACCGCATCGGAATCCTCAACGACGGTCGCCTGGTCGCGCTGGGGACGCTGGATGAGCTGAAGAACCAGGCGACGAATAGCGGCCGTTTGGAGGACATTTTCCTGTCAGTGACTTCGGGCGGCTCCGTGTTGAACTCGGCTGAGAAATCCGTTCGGGACGGTACCCCGTGAATGCCTCAAGGGCGATCGAACCCGCACAATCCGACCTCGCCTTGCTGGTGCGCTGCCGCGGCGTTCAGCTCCGCAACCTGATCGACCAGCAGCTCCGCGACGCCCCGCTGCGGACGCTCTCCGTCATCGGGCTGCTGATCCTGATCTGGGTCGCGCTCTATTTCCTGCTCAACCACGTGCTCGGACACGTGCGCACCTGGGGGCTGGTCGGCGTCGTCGCCGACCAGCATGTTTTCGTGCACCTGTTCCTCGTGCTCGCGATCATGCTGCTGTTTTCCAACGCGATCCTGACCTTCAGCAGCCTCTTCGGCCGCGACGAAGCCCAGTATCTGCTGAGCATGCCCGTCCATGCCCGGGCCGTCGTGGCCGTGAAATGCACCGAAGGCATGCTCCTGTCGAGCTGGTCGTTCCTGCTGCTGGGGGTGCCGCTGATGCTCGCGGTCGCCGCCAATACGACCGTCGAGTGGTACTACTATCCGCTGTTCCTGGCGCATTTCCTGAGCTTCATCGCGATCCCCGCCTGCGTCGGCGTGCTCGCCGCGTGGGCCGTCGCGATGTGGGCGCCGCGCCGGCCGCTGGCGGTGGCGATCGCCCTTTGCACCCTCCTGCTGATCGGCGCGGTCTATTGGGTGACCGGGATTTCGCAGAACGCGCTCGAATCCGAAGAGTGGATCCGCCAGGTCTTTCGCCAGATCGGCGTCGTGAAGCAGCCGCTCCTGCCCAGCACCTGGACGGCGAAAGGAATCGGGGCGGCGATCGGGCGGCGTGTCGACGAAAGCCTGTTCTACCTTCTGGTGGCGATCGGCAATGCGACGTTTCTGTGCTGGGCGACCGTCAACCTGGTGGCCCGCTGCTGGCCCGAGGCGTACAGCCGGGCGCAGCAGGGCCGCTATCACCCGGTCATCCGCCGCCCGTGGTTTACGACGAGCATCTGCTGGCTGCTGTTTTTCTATCTGCCGGCGACGTTGTGGCAGCTCATGCTCAAGGACATCAAGGCTTTCGCCCGCGACGCCCGGCAATGGAGCCAGATGCTGATCATGTTCGGGCTGCTCGTGATTTACGTGCTGAACCTGAAACGCCTGCCCGTCGATACAAACAACCCGACCACCAAGGGACTCATCGCCTTCCTGAACCTCACCACCGTCAGCCTCATCCTCGGCACGTTCACCAGCCGATTCGTCTACCCGCTCTTGTCGCTCGAAAGTCAGCAACTCTGGCTGCTCGAGATGCTGCCCATCCGCAGGACGACCCTGCTGCTGGTGAAATTCCTTTTCGCGCTCACGATCTCCGTACTCTCGGCCGGCGGCGTCAGCCTTCTGGCGGCACACGTACTGGACCTGCCGCCGGTCTGGGCAAGGCTGAACATGGCGGTTTGCCTGGCGGTGTGCATCGGGCTTTCGGGACTGGCGATCGGGCTGGGAGGGCGATTCCCCGTGCTGGGAGAACGCAATCCGGCCCGCATCGCAGCGGGCGTCGGCGGCACCTTCAATCTCATCGCGAGCATGCTCTTTGTCAGTATCGAGATGGGCGGCGTCGCCTATCTCGGCACGCGGATCTTTGAGCAGGATCCCGGCGGCGTGTTCTTCGAATTCACGCCCGCGATGGACCGCGTCTATTTCGGCCTGCTCGCCTTGGCGCTCGTCGCCGCGGGCGGAGCGATGACCATCGGCGCCCGCCACCTGGCGCGTTTGGAAGTGTGACCCGCGACGCGCACCCAATGCCCCCGTACGACCGCAACGTCGGAACGCCGACCGGAACGTGCGCCGGCGTTTCGTCGCCTGCTCGCAGCCCCCGCGGGGGGGCGGGCAACTCTACTTCCGGTTTCGATGGGCAATCCAAACGAACATCGCACCGAGAAGCACCGCCAACGGTGTTGGCTCCGGCGTCTGCCACACGACAAGCTGTCCATTCACAAACTCGACCCTGTAAGGTTCAACAGGGCTGCTGAAGCCGGGCTCAAAGACGTCGAATCCAGCCGCCCCGCCGTGGGGAAATTCAACGTGCTTTTGGCTGCCCGCCAGAATCACAGCCGGGTCTTCCGTGATCGACACGCCGAACGCAACCGGAAACGTCGCAAGGTTGATCAGGCCCATCGGAGGTGTTTGACCCGTTTCTGGATCGTCCATTCGGTGCCATTCCATGTATATGTCCGGGCCGGCGGCCAAATTAATGGTGAACGGTCCGAAAACGCCGCCGCCGCCGGCCGTCATGTCGAAGACCACGTCCATCGTCGGACCCAGATCAAGATACGGATCCAAGTCGATGTTTTCCTCCATGTGATAGCCGCCCGCGGACGTGACCGCGTCGTTGCCCAAATAGACATGCCCGGAGTTCGGCAGCGTTACGTCATAGAACGGCGTCGGAATGTGCATTCCGAACATGTTCGCGGGCACGCCCGGCCCGGGAGGCGCTGGCGTGGGCCAGCCGAATGCGAAAGGATCGAGGTGCGGTCCGAGCGGTCCATGTGTGGGGACGAAATCGGCCCGCGCAGCGGCGCCGCCCGATCCAATAACGACGGCCGTAACTGCGCAAGCAAACGACCTGACCGGTGAATGGGCACTCCGCATGGAAATCTCTCCCTTCAGAACTCGATTTCGGTCGAACGCTCAGGCGACGAATACATGAGCCGCGCTCACGACGCCCGCGAATGACCCTTGGGCGCCGCTCGCTCGGCGAGCCCCATCCACACCATAATGCCGGCGGGACGCCGCGACACGTCGGCTGTCAAGCTGACAAACAGGATCCGAACGAGCCCCGATTCAAACAGCGGTTGGTTGGCGGCCGGTCGGCTGGAATCACCCCCGATCAGCGTTGCAACGGGCAGCGGCCCGCGGACCGGATCTGGCAGATGGGTTGGAGCGCGGTTCGGGGCGCGACGGTGAGCGTCAGGAATTCCCTCAAGATGCGCAGCACCAGTTGCAGGCGATCCGACACCGCCAACTTGCGATACAGCCGCTCGAAATGGGTGTGGACCGTGTGAGGCGAGATGTTGAGCACGGCCGCAATCGCGGCCTCCTTCCGGTCGTCAAAGACGGCCCGGGCGATCGCGCTTTCGCGGCCAGACAGGCGAAGACTTTGCGCGATCTTCCGCCACGCGCATTCTGGAAGCATGGCGGCTCCCCCCGGCCAGGAAAAAGGCCGACACGCGGGCGAACTCGTCCCGTGTTGCCGCGTCGTGCGTCTGATCGGCATGGATTCTCCCTCCGGGCGCTGGTCGCCTCTCGAGAATCGAAATACCGGAAGCGGACTCGCACACGGACTGAGGCCGAATTGGCTGGCCGTCGTTGGCGAATCGTAGGGCCGCCCAGCTCGCCTGGGCGGATGATACCGGCGCCCGGCGGTTCGAACCAGGAAGAGCACGCACGGCTATTCCTGATCCGTCAACATCAACCGCGCCAACGCGAAATCGACCTGATCCGATCGCTTTCCGTCTTCCGTCGGATCGATGACCAGAGTCAGGAGCTTCGCCGCGCCCAACGGAACATGCAGCGAAACCGGAGATGATTGCGGCGACAGCCTCGCTGTCTCGACTACCCGGCGATCGTCGACAACCACGCGAACAACCGCCGAACCCATCGGCGACGCGTCCGCATTCACCCCGACCAGGGCGTCAAACGACGCCACGCCGGCGGGGATGTCGTAAACCAGCCGGGCGGGCGCGTGCGTCCCGATGCCGCGAAGGTAGATCGAATCCCCCAAACGCAGCTCGGCGCCATCCACCGAGCGGTCGATCGCCAGTTTCCGCCAACCCTGCGATGCCGAGCGCGGCGAAATCGTGCTGAGCCAGATCGCGTCGGGACGATTCGGCGCCGCCGGCGCTCGCGAAACCAGGATCCCAATCGCCGCGCCGGCGATGACCAACAAAGCAACGCCGATCGCCGTCGTCCGGCGAAACACGGCAATCAAGCACGGCTCGGGCGGAGATTGCTCCGGGCCAACTTCCGTCGCACAGACCCCCGGCGCGTCCAGCGGCGGCCGCCGCGCCGTCATGAGCAATAACAACCCAAACCCCAGCAGAAACGCCACGGCGATCGGTTGCTCCAGCGCGGCGGGAGGCAGCACAGCGGCGAGATTCAGGAGCATGAGTATCGTGACAAGCCAGTACACGCGCTCCGCACGGACGCCCTGCACCGCCCAGACCGCGAGAAACGCAATCGCCGGATAGCCGTACCGCTCGTGCATCTCCGTCGGAAAAAGGAAAAACGCCAACGCCAGCAATCCTCCCGCTGCGAAGATCTGAAACCTCCCCGGCCGGCGGGAGTAGAGCGAAAGCACGATCGCCACTGCGGCGGCGAACAGCGCCAGCGAAATCCGCCGAACCGTGAGCGTCAACAGCCACGACTCGTTTGCGGGCATCGACTCGCGGCCATCCGCGACCGTTCGCAGGATCGCGTCCGGGACGGCGGAGTCGTTCGCCTCGGCGTCTCCCAACAGAACCCACAGGTTGTATGCGTTCTTCGAACGCTCGTTGTATTGGCCGATCACGCGAACATAGGCCCGCGAAAAGGACTCCCGAAAGGCGTTCGCGGCCAGGAGCGGGCCGGCGACCGCCGACGCCGCTAGAAGAGCGCCGACGCCGGCCTTGACCAAGCCGCGCCAGCGGGCGACGCGGTAGCACTCCAGCACGACCAGCGGCACAAACACGATCGCCTGGAACTTCGCACCCAACCCCAACGCGGCCATCGCGCCCGACAACATCCAGCGCCGTCGGCAAGCGAGCGACACCGCCGCTACTGAAAAGAGCGTTTGAATCGAATCGACTTGCCCCCAATACACGGAGTCGTACAGCGCGACCGGATTCAGCAGGAACAGTCCGCCGGCGAGCAACCCCGCACGAGTTCCTCCCAATCGCCGGCCTTCGACAAACAAAAGCCCGCCGAGCAGGAATTCCGCCAGGGTCGCCAGCGACTTCAAACCGATGACGAGTTGTGCATCCGTGTATCCCGCACCCGCGATCCACCGAACCGCCCCGCCGGCGCCGCGAAACAGCAGCAACATCAGCGGCGGATAATCGCAGAACGGCTCGCCCGCGTAGAACCCGCCCAAACTCCGCTCGGTCAGACCGCGCATCCAACGCACGAAAATTTCAATGTCAGGCTGGTGGCCGATCCCGGGCTGCGCGATCAGCCAGACGCGGATTCCGATCGCCAGGATCAGGACTGCGATAATCAGGAGGACATTGCGCCAGCCCCCCGCGCCGCCGCCTTTCATCGTGGCGAGTTGAGCGTCCGCACCATCGCCTGCAAGGGTGCTCACTCCGACATGTTACGTGATGCCGTCCGCCGCCGCGCGGCGCCACCCTCGCCACGCACGCAGTACCGGCATCGCCACGCACGCAGCACCGGCTTCCAGCCGGTTATTGCGGCGGCGTGTCGCGCCAATCCGGGGTAGCACCGGCTTCCAGCCGGTTACTGCGATGCGGCGTCGGCGTCCCCGCCGGCGTTCGCGGCATGGTCTCGCGCAATTGGGTAGCACCGGCTTCCAGCCGGTTACTGCGATGTGGCGTCGGCGTCCCCGCCGGCGTTCGCGGCATGGTCTCGCGCAATTGGGTAGCACCGGCTTCCAGCCGGTTACTGCGATGTGGCGTCGGCGTCCCCGCCGGCGTTCGCGGCATGGTCTC
>JACRLV010000154.1 GCA_016235145.1 Planctomycetota bacterium | reverse complement strand
GCACGGAGGCACGAAGGGTAGCATGGGCCTCCGGCCCGTCTTCTGCATTTCGCATTCTGCATTCTGCATTTCCGCCCGACGGCAACGTCTCCCCACTATCCTGGGTAGCACCGGCTTCCAGCCGGTTATTGTGGCGGCGTGTCGCGCCAATCCGGGGTAGCACCGGCTTCCAGCCGGTTACTTACGGCAGGGTTTCCCCAAAATTCCCGAGCAGAATCCCCAAATCCTGCATGTCCACGTCGCCCTGGCAATCCAGATCGCCCTCCGCGTACCCGACTCCCCAGCGGCCGAAATTAGAGAGCAGATACGCCAAGTCCTGCAAATCGCAGTCGCCGTCCTCGTCGAGGTCGCCGGGGATGTAGGGAATCATCAGAGCGGCTTTCACGAATTCGGACTCGGGAGTTGCGATGATCACGCCGGCGTGGTTGATCGCGACCGCGTAGAGCACATCGCGAAGCTCGCGCACCGGATGGCACGGATCGCACTTTCGGTTCAGATCCACCATCCCGCGGCGTTCGCTCCAGACGAACGAGGTCTGGGTCATCTCACAGCCGATAAATTGAAAGCCGTGGTCCTCATCCCAAATGAAGGCTTCGCGGCTATCAACGCTGCGCCATTCAGAACTGGAGACTTGCCCGTAGTCATTGATTGCGACACGGTTCTGCCAGACCATCGCCGGAATGATCGCCATTCCCGCGCCGGGCTTCCAAAGAAAGGCGCCGAAGCCGCCGGCGCCGTTGCCTCGACCCACCACCCAGGACGACTCGTTGATGTCGTCGGCGGTGCTTTCGTTGAAATTCAGCGGACCACGGCCCAGGCTGATCACGCCCGACGCCGGATCCCAAAGACAGGCAATCGATCGGGGTTCGGCGGTTGTGAGTCCTTGCACCCCCACAGCCTGATCAAAGTTGTTGATTGCAAACGCCTGACTACCTCGCCAACCGGGCAGACGACCGAGTTCGCTCCATCCAGCCTCGGCGGTCCAGATGCAACCTGTGATGTAGGCAGTCCCGCAGGCGCCATCCCAACCTACGATATGCGCCAAGTCATTCATTCCCTCGACGCGCGGCCAAAACTCCGAACATGAAGACCTGCCGAGGTCGATCGTCGTCCCGGGAAATTCCGGATCCCACAATTCCGCCCGGAGTTCAGCATACCGGCGATCAAGATGACGCCCACAGACCTGCCCGCGATTATTGATATCGTGCGGCTCCGGCCAGACGCTGCATTCCTCGCAAGGTCCGAAGGGAATGTACACGACGCGATAGCGAACGTTCGATTGAGCCGCAGGGATGGCCGCACTGCCGAGAAGCCAGGCGGCGCACAAGGCAGACATGCGACGCATAGTCAACCTCCAAACGCGCGATTCAGAAGGAAACCCGGGGACAGCCACCTGGAAACCCGGGGACAGCCACCTATTTTCGCTCGAAACCCGGGGACAGCCACCTGAAACCCGGGGACAGAAACCCGGGGACAGCCACCTATTTTCGCTCCGCATTTCGTTCTCGCCCTCCCGCCGTATTCGATCTGGATTGTACCCGCCGGCGCGGCTTGACGGTCTTGTTTCTCGGCGCGGGGGAGGAAAGCGGATCAGTCCCGGATTCGGCTGCCCAGCGGCGATCTCCGTCGCGAATCGACTGGCTTGTTCGATGCACACGACCGGCACCGGCCCTCACCCCCGTCCTCTCCCGGAGTACCGGGAGAGGGTGCGAGAGCGTCCGCCCTCTCGGAGTATCTCCCGGAGTACCGGGAGAGGGTGAGTCGGCGCTGCGCCGCCGCGGACGGCCTACTTCGCCCGCAGCCACTTCGCCCACCGCCACCTCGCCGCCACTTCGCCCACGGTCACCTCCCCCGCCGCCGCTCCGCCGGCCGCCACTTCACCCGCAGTCGCTTCGCCCGCGGTCGCTTCGCCCGCGCCACTTCGCCGGCGGCCACCGCGCCGGCGGCCACACCGCGAGTCGCCTATCGGACCACCGGGCTTTCCTGTAGCATTTTCGCTGCGTGGCGCGATTCCGACGGACCGCGCCCCGGGGGAAAGGAAACATCGTATGTCGACTGAAACCGCTTCGATGGCAACGCCGGTCCCAGCTCTCAATCTCGCCGCGAACTTTCACGAGTTGCGGGACGAATTGCTGGCCGAGATTCAGGCCGTCTGCGAATCGGGCTACTACGTCCTCGGCCCGAAGGTCGCGGCGTTCGAAGAGGCGCTGGCGGCCAGCTGCGGGGCTCGCCGGGCGGTGGCGTTGTCCAGCGGCACGGACGCCCTGCTGCTCTCGCTGATGGCGCTGGGGGTCGGGCCGGGCGACGAGGTGGTCGTCCCGTCGTTCACGTTTTTCGCCACCGCCGGCGTGGTCGCGCGGCTCGGCGCCAAGCCGGTGTTCTGCGATGTTCACCCGGACACTTTCAACGCCGGCGCGGAGCACTTTGAGCGTTTTATCACGAAGAAGACCAAGGTTCTGATCCCGGTGCACCTGTACGGCCAGATGGCGGAGATGAAGCCGATCGAGGAACTCGCCCGGCGGCGCGGACTCGCGATCGTCGAAGACGCCTGTCAGGCGATCGGAGCCCGCGAGCCCGGCGAAAACGGGCGATACGCGGGGGCGGTCGGAACGTTCGGCGCCTTGAGCTTCTACCCCACGAAAAACCTGGGCGCCCTGGGCGATGCGGGCGCGGTGCTGACCAGCGACGAGCAAATGTATGAGCTCGCCCGCAGGCTGCGCATTCACGGCAGCGGCCACACGTACTATCACGAAGTCGTGGGCGGCAATTTCCGCATCGACGCGCTTCAGGCCGCGATCCTCACGATCAAGCTGAAGCGGCTCCCCATCTGGGCTCGGCAACGCGCGGCGCGGGCGCGGGTCTACAACGAGTTGTTCGTCGCCAGCGGATTGACGCCTGAGTTCGTTCATCTGCCCAGCGAACGGAACGGACACCACGTCTATCATCAATACGTCATTCGGGCCGATCGCCGCGACGGGCTGTTCGAGCACCTCAAGCAGCGGAAGATCGGCGCAGGGATTTACTACCCCCTGCCGTTACATCTGCAAAAGTGCTTCCTGCATCTGGGCGGCAGAGCGGGCGATCTGCCCAGCGCGGAGCGGGCGGCGGCGGAAGTGCTCGCGCTGCCGATGTACCCGGAGTTGACGGACGTTCAGCAGGCGGCGGTGGTGCAGGCGGTTCGCGAGTTCTATCGGCTGTAGCGTCGGCGCGTTCATCGCGCGGAGGCGCGAAAGATGGCGCCTGCACAACGAGCCCTGGTGATCATCCTGCGGGTAACCGGGGTCATTCTGCTGACCGCGCTGTTTGCCGTGTGCCTGCCGACGGATTGGATGGCCGCCATTCATCGCTGGGCCGGCCTGGGCGAGATGCCGCGAGCGCCGATCGTCGAATATCTAACCCGCTCGATTTCCCTGCTCTACGCGTTCAACGGCGGCCTGGCGATCGTGGCGTCTTTCGACGTGATTCGAATGCGCCCCCTGATCCTCTTTCTCGCGGCCACGGGAATCGTAAGCGGCGCGGGCCTGCTGCTGATCGACTTGTTTGCGCCGATGCCACGATATTGGACGGTGTTTGAAGGACCGCCGCTCGTGATTCTGTCGGCCGGAGTTCTCTGGCTGACCAGTCGATTGCCGAAAAAAGCGGCCGCAGATCGAGCGAGCCCGACAGACGCGTAGCGAGGCGCTGTTGGATCGCGTCCGCGGCATCGTGTCCACAGCGTCGGACCTCTGAGTCCGACGACGTCGTCGTCGAATGCAACGTCGGACTCGGAGGTCCGACGCTACGAATTCGAACCCGTACAGTCCGAGCTACTGAAGAATCGCCGCGGCGGTGGGAGTCAGCCGGCGCTTTCGAGAACGTGGATGTGCTCTGCAACGCAGCGGCGCAGAGTCTCGAGGTTGTAGCCGCCTTCGAGGACGCTCAGGATTCTCCCGCCGGCGAATTGCCGCGCCAGATCGATCACCCGCCGCGCCATCCACACGAAGCCGTCGTCGGAGATGCGGAGAATGCCCAGCGGATCGTCTGCGTGGGCGTCGAAGCCCGCCGAAAGCAAGACGAATTCCGGCTTGTACGCCCGCACGCGCGGGATCACCTGGCGATTGAAGGCATCCTCGATGTCCGCATCGCCTGCCTCGGGCATGAGCGGAATGTTCATCGTGTAGCCCTCCCCCGCTCCGACGCCGATCTCCTGTGCATAGCCGGTGCCCGGGTACAGATGAGCGGGATGGCCGTGCAGGCTGATGAACAACACTCCGGCGTCGGCGTAGAACAGACTCTGCGTGCCGTTGCCGTGATGAACATCCCAGTCGAGGATCAGGACTCGCTGGTAGTTGAACTCCCGGCGCACCACGTCTGCCGCGAGCGCAATGTTGCCGAACAGGCAGAACCCCATCGCCCGGTCGCGTTCGGCGTGGTGTCCCGGCGGGCGGACGGCGCAGAAACCCGCGTGCGCGTCGCCGCGCGCGACCGCCCGCGCCGCGTCCGCCACCGCGCCGGCCGCGCGCAGGGCCGTCTGGTAGGTCTCGGGGCAGATGATGCAATCCGCTTCGTCGAGGTGGTCGCGTGATTCCTGGCACGCCTGCTCGACGCGCCGGATGTAAGCGGAATCGTGCAGGCGTACCAGGTCTTCGAATGCGATCGGGCGCGGCTCGATTCGCAGCGCGCCCGGAAGCACGCCGGACCATTCGAGCGCTGCGCCGACGGCGTCCAGGCGCGCCGGGCGTTCCGGGTGGCCGAATCCCGTGTCGTGCCGCTTGAAGACCGGGTCGTGGACGATTGCCAAACGCGACATGCAGCGAGTGTATCCGGGCGATCGAATTCCGCTCCATCAAAAGCGGAGAAAAACCCTACGCGGCCGCTACGCGATAGATGACTTCATACGACCATTGCAGGCTCGCGCGCGGCTCGTGCTCGCAGCCGCCGTCGGCGACGCGCCCGAGGTTGACATTGAGCCCGTCGACGCCGAGCCAGACGCGGCAGCGGGCCGGGCCGCCGGCGAATTTGCACAAGGCCGGGCGGCCCAACTTGGTTTCCGCGGTGATCGCAATCACCATTGTGTCGCCGACCTGAAACATGGGCGCCATGCTCGCGTCGGCGGTCTCGACCCCCAGCACCGCCGGCGCGCACTCTGCGAGCAGCGGACACTCGATATACCGCCTCGCCGGCCGGGAATCGCCGGCCGCGGAGACAAGCGAAACATCAAGCACCGCGGCGTTTTCGTAGCTGGTCGCCGGCTCCGAGAGTCCGGCGGCGTCTCGCCGGTTCGACTGCTCCGGTTGAGTCGGGAGCGCGAGCGCCGTGGTCAACGCTCCGCGCGATTCCGACGTCAATTGCTCGGGCAGCTCGTCGATGCGGAAGATCGGCACAAGACAAGTCGCGTCGGACGGCCCAGCGGGCGCAGGAAGCGGCGCAGGGCGCTGCGGCGCGTTGAGCAGCAGATCGACAAACGCCTCGATGGGCGCGGCCAGCTGCGGTTGCGATTCCAGCGCCTGGGCCACTCTGGCCAGCAGGTTCTGATGCCGGCCGCGCGCCCCGCTGATGACGACGGTTCCGCGCGCGGCGACGCCCGTCAGGAGCCACTGGAGATCTTCGCCGGTGATTTCGCAAAGCCTGACGAACACGTCCGCGGGCGGAATCGTGCCGCGCTCGTAGCGCTCGTACTCGGCCAGGGGCAGGCCGAGCTTTTCGGCAAGCGCGGTCTTGCCGGTCGCGCCGAAGTGGCGCCGCCGAAGCTCGCGGATGCGCTCAAAGAGTCCGGTGTTCATGCTCGCGAGAAACCTGCCGTCAGGCTCCTACGGTCCCGAAACACTAGCGCGGCGCAGCAGATGCAACGTCCGCCGTGACGCCCGTGCGCGCCCGCCCGCCTGCCATATCGACCTGGATAGCGTAGTCGTTTCGAGCCATTCCGCGAATGCCACGAGTGTACGGCGCCCCCACCGCCGGAATGCAAGACCGCGCAGCGGCGCCGCTGATCGCGCTCGATCGTCATGGAGGCGTAATCTGCCCGGAAAGCGGCCGCCTCTTGAGGTAGCCGAAACGGAATGGATTCTGCGGATTGGTCGGCGCCAGGTATGGCCCGGCATTCACGACGCGGCCGTCCGTCAGTTCGTAATACACCTTCCAAGCGTCGAAGAAACCGTTCGGGCTTCCATTCACGACCCGCCCGCGCTGGAAGGATCGAACGGACACACTGCCGTCCAGATGGGCGATCGCACCCTGTCCGGCGTGCCGGTCCGTGATCGTGTCCCAATTGCCCCACGCGCTATCCGTAACCGAATTCAGGTAGATCTTCTCGTCTTCCTCGAGGAATAGCCACGGCATGGAGAAATTCGTGGTCAAGCGGTACCCGCTGTTCCAATTGAAATTCGCGGGAAAGGTCGCCGCCCAGCGGGTTCCTTTCAGAGCGCTGGTGGGCGCGCCGGTCAGGATCTTCGACGAAGTGTAGCTGTACAGGGTCTTGTATTTGTAAATGCCATTGATCGTCTCGACTTCGCGCTCGATCGAATCCTCGGGACACTTGTAGACCTTGGTCTGCGATTCCGAAACGATGACCTCGCCGCCGGGACCGTAGCTGATGTCCGCCGCCGTGCCATACACGTACCGGTAGATCGTCCCCTTGATGGGCACCACTTCGGGGTGGTCGCCGCCCGGAATAAGCGGGTGCGCTCCGCACTCCTGGTTTGTCGCCGGAATGACGATCCAGCTTCCCGTCCCGAGCCAGTCCAGGCGAATCCAACGCGTCGGATCGCAACCGCCGCCGTTTGGATCGACGTCATTGACCGAGCCCGGCAGGCAGTCCTTCCATTCCACGGAGTAGGTGATCCAACCGGTCGCAATCTGCCGCATGTTGCTGTTGCAGACGCGCGTGCGGGCCTGGGCCCGGGCTTGTTTCAGGCTGGGCAGCAGAATCGAGATCAGGATGGCGATAATCGCCACCACCACAAGAAGTTCGATCAGTGTGAAGCCTGCCCTGCGAAACCGGTCGAAATTCATGACCAAGCTCCTCTCGCGCTCGGCCCTGATGGACGCGAAATGCGATTTCGACATGCGCGCGATGCGAATACTCATCGCGGCTCCCATTCACCGGCAGGCACGAACGCCCATCGGCGGCCCCAGACCCCCAATGACTATACACGATTCAATCGGACCGCGACAAAGGGAAACCGGCCGAGAATCGTGTATTATCCAGCAATGAGGAGTCCCCAACCGCGATGATGGGCCTTGGCTCGGCATTCGAGCATTCGGCAGGCACGGCGGAGAAAGCCGCCCCCGTGCGGATCGGCGCGCGGCCCCTGCCGCTCCTCGAGCCCGCGGCCCCGCTCGCGGTCTCCGCCGCGGCCAGCGATCTATCCGCGCAGGCGCATGGCCCGCGCAGCATCGCGTTCGTCCGGACGCTTCGCATCAGCGTAACCGACCGCTGCAACTTCCGCTGCATCTACTGCATGCCCGAAGAGGGCGTCGAGTTCATGGCGCGGGAGGAACTGCTCACCTACGAGGAGATTCAGACGGTCGCGCGAGCGGCGATCCACCTCGGCATCACCGATTTCAAGCTCACGGGCGGCGAGCCGCTCCTGCGCCAGGATCTGCCCACGCTGGTGCGGATGCTGCGGGAGATTCCGGGTTGCGGCGAGATTTCGCTCAGCACCAATGGGCTGCTGCTGGAGCGCGCGGCGCGCGACCTGGGGGCCGCCGGGGTCGATCGAATCACCGTCAGCGTCGATACGCTCGATCCAGCCCGGTTTCGCGCGATCACGCGCACGGGCGATTTGCAGCGCGTACTCGACGGCATCGCGCTGGCCGATCAGATCGGAATGGGTCCGGTGAAGATCAATGTCGTCGTGATGCGCGACCACAACCTGGACGAGGTGGAGCAATTCGCGAAGTGGACGATCGAATCGCCGCGAACCGTTCGGTTCATCGAGTTCATGCCGCTGGGCCGCTCGCGCGTGCTGATCGAGGCCGAGCAATTCGTCGCCTTTGATGTGATTCGCCGGCGAATCGAAGCAGCTTGCGGCCCGCTGGTTCCGGCAGACGCGGATGTTGGAAACGGCCCGGCCCGCGTTTTCCGCCTTGCCGGCGCAAAGGGCCGCGTGGGGTTCATTCACGCCATGTCGGCGCCGTTCTGCGCGACCTGCAACCGCCTCCGGCTGACGCCCGAAGGACAGCTTCGCAGTTGTCTGTTCGACGGCGGCGAGGTGGACGTGCGGCGATTCCTTCGCCCGCACGTCGATCGGCCCCGCTTGGAGCAGGCGTTCATCGATTGCGTCGTCCTCAAGCCGGATCAGCACATGCGTTATGGCGAGCGGGCGATGAGCAGCATCGGCGGTTGAAGCTTCCCCTCGGAAACGTCCGATAGTATGCTTCGGGCGCTAATCGGACATTTGTGGCAGCGCTAGAATTCGGCGTCGCTGGGCGTTTTGACCTCAGGATGGGGTCTTTCAACATCGAATGGACATGCTGAACCTAATTCCCGTGGAACACGTTCCCGCGGCCCGAACGACGCTCCGACCGCCGATCGTCGAGATTGAGCCGCCGCACATCGAACCGGTGGGGTGCGCGGTCGTTGATGGCCTGAATTGGACCTTTCGCGGCGGGTTTGAGCGGATTCTGGCGAGTGTCCCCGCCGCGGTGTGGAAAAACCCGGCATCGCAGGGTTGGAAACTGGTCAAGAGCAACTCGTCCCGCGAGGTTTGGCGGGCGTCAATCCAAGGTGCGGCCTACTACGTCAAGTACTACCACTGCTCGAGCTGGCGGGCGCGGATCAAGCGGTTGCTGCGCGGTCCGGTGTGTCTGAAGGAATGGCGCGGCGGAATCTTCGCGATCGAACAGGGAATTCCCGCCGTGCGGCCGGCCGGCTATGTCGGCGATATTTCCTGCAACGGGCGACCGGCGTCGATTCTCGTTACTGAGGCGGTCGAAGCCGCGCAGCCGCTGGATGAATTCTGGCGGTTGCTCCAGACGGACCGGGACGTGCGGCGGCGGCGCGGCGACACTCGGATTCTCATCGATCGTCTGGCGGCGTTGATCGCCGGTTCGCACCAGGCCGGCTTCGAGCATCTCGACATGCACCCGGCGAACATCCTGGTGCAAACGGTCGGGCCGCGGCGGTATCGAACGGTTTTTGTCGATCTTCAGAGCGCGCGGCTGGGAGTGCCGATCGACGACGTCGCGGTGGTGCGAAACCTCACGCAATTGAATCAGTGGTTTCGTCGGAACAGCACCACGGCCGATCGCCTGCGCTTTCTGCGGGCGTACGTCCGCTGGCGCAACGAGCACGAAACCGCCCACGCGCAAGGCCGGCCCCTTTCGCTGTCGTTCGATCAACTCGTGCGGGCGATGGAGCGGCGTGCGGCGGTTCACGCGGCGCTGATCTGCCGGCAGCGCGATCGGCGCGTCGCGCGGAACGGCCGTTATTTCGCTCGCATCAAGCTGCCCGGCGGATGGACCGGAATGGCCGCGGTGCAATCGAAGCGGCCGCAGGAGGGGTCGGGCGCGTCCGCGCGGGTG
>JACRLV010000170.1 GCA_016235145.1 Planctomycetota bacterium | reverse complement strand
GTTGAACAGCCCTTCGGTCGAGCCGCGCCCGCCGATCGCATGCGAACGCCGGCCGTCCCGCGTGAAGGCGACGGCCTCGTGCGCCGCCGAATCAAGCACCCAGAGCAGCGCACCGTCCGACGACCACGCCACGGCGGCCGGACGATTCAATTCGCCCGCGCCGACCGTGCGTTGAAAGCGCCCGTCCAGTCCGAACAGGAACACGGCTTCGCGCTGCGAATCAGCCACCGCGAGCGTCTGCCCGTGGATTGCCAGGTCGATCGGCCGCTTCAACAGCGCGCCGTCGGCGATTTCGATCACGCTGATCTGCTTCGCCGCCAGATCAAGGGCATGAACGCACGGCCCAGCCGGGTGGGACGGATCGGCGACAAACACCTGCATGCCGGCCAGCGCGACTGCCGTCGGCGTCGAGAACGCCCTGGGCGGCGAGGCGCCCTGAACCACCGCTTTCAGCGCTTCGCCAAGCCCGGCCGGGCGGCCCAGGCTCGCTTCCCCGACGATTTTCCCGATGTAGCGAATCCGCGGCGGATCGGGCGGCAGCGGCCAGACGAGCGGTGTGCCCGAGAAGGAGAACGTCTCCAGCGGCTTGGGTGCGCAGCCGGCCGCGAGTGCTGCGATCGCCGCCAACTGCCAGCGGATCAAGTCACTTCCTTTGACGGATGAGAGACGCCGCGAGAGCCATCGCCGCGCGGCCCGAATCATGGCCGCGAGCCCCCGACGATCGGAATCTCGCGCTTTAGCTTGATCCAGCCCACGACGTCGCCATCGCTCGAACGCGGCTGATCCAGCAGGTCGTACTCGAGCTCGAGCGAGAAGGTGAATTTCCCGAGATGCCAGAGCACGGCGGCGTTGGCGTCTACGCCGTTTGTGATGCCATAGATCGAGTCGTCTTCGTAGCGGTACGTGCCGGTCACATTCGCCTCGACGCCGTCGCCCAGCAGCAGCCGGTAGGTCGTGCCCAGGTCCATCAGGAAAGTCTCGTGCGGATCGAGCCGCTCCGCGCCGTCGTAACGCAGGTACGAGGCGTTCGCCCGGCCGTTGACCGAGTGCGGCGCCTTGTCGAGCAGAAGCGCGTCGGCGTTCACGTGCGCCGCCTTGTACGGGTCGATCGAATCGTCGTTGTATTCCAGTTCGCCGTTAATCGAGCCCTTTTTGCCGCGGAGCGTCAGGCCGGCTCGATGCCGGTTCACGTCGCGGGCCTGGTACGGCAGGAATCGCGTGCGGTCGATCTCCTCGTCCTGGATCGACGCGGCGTAGTAGGGCGTCAGACCAAACGGAAACTCGTGCTGCACGCGCACATCGACCCGATCTCGACCGAGCTCCTGGCCCTCGTCGGTGCGATACCGGTAGCTGACGCGCACGGTCTCGCCGTTCTGAATCCGCCCGGTCAGCACGCGGCGAATCAGCGTGAAGCGGCCGATCTGGAGCACCGTGTAATCCCGCCCGAGCAGGAACGTCCGCCGGCCGTCCGCGTCGGTCACAAGAATGCTGAATCGCCGCACGTCCGTCTGCGCCAGGTATGCGGGTATCGGGTCGCGCAGCGTCACGGCCTCGCCGATCACGGTTCCTTCGCGGCCGTAGCGCTCGCTGCGGGCCCACGAATGGGTGTACGTCACGTTGGCGGAGAACTTCCCGAGATCGGATTCGTTGTGATAACCGGCGGTCGCGACGCCGCCCCATTGCACGGTCTCGGCGGCCGATTCGCCGTCCTGATCGAGTCCATAGAAATTAAGCCCGGTGTCGAAGTTCTTTCCGAACGACTTGTTCACGCCGACGTCGCCGCGATAGAGCCGCATCTCGCGGCCTTCGTAGGATTCCTGTAGATACTGCCCGCCGACGTGCGAGGACAGCGTGTCGTCATGCTGCAACCGCAACCGCGGCGCGATCTCGAACACATCGCGGGCCACGTCGCCGGACTCGTCCTGAAAACGGGCCAGCGTCTCCAACCGGCTGCGCTTGTCGTCGCCGATTTGCAGCACGTGGTCGAGCGTCAGGTAGTTTCGCACCGTGTCGTATTGAGTCGACGTGCCCGAGTACTCCTCGTGCCGATCGTCGTATTCGTAGCGCAGATGAAGCTGCTGCTCGTCGCTCGGCTGCCACGTCGCCTCGTAGTCCAGCCGCTTTTCGCCGCGCCGCTCGTCGTCGATGCGGCGCTCGTCGGGGCTCAGCAATTCTTCCCAGTTGCTCTCAAATGCGAGCTTCATCGGCAGAATGCGGTCGTTGTACAGCAACTCCGCGCCGTAACGCTCGCGGCGCCGTTCGAGACTCGGCAAGAACAGGCGCGGAACACGATCATCCAAATCCGATGCGAAAATGTTCGCCGTGAGCTTGCCCGCCGGAAAGAGCGTCGCGTGTACGTCGTATTCGAGCAGTTCGCCTTTCGGATCGGCGGACAGGTCGCGCCCCGGGCGGTTCTCGTCGTGCGATTCCTGAAACAGGCCCGTGCGCACCATGAACTCATACCGCGCAAAGCGATCGTCCACGATGCTTCCGTCGCCGCGCAGCCCGATCGTCTCTTCGAATCGCTTCAAGTCGTCGGTCTGCCGCCAGCGCCGGGAAAAGGGGCTGTAGTAATCCTGCGTGACCACTCGATGGCGGACTTCGCCTTCGAACGAGAGGTCGAGCGTGAGTTCGTCGAAGTGGAACACCGGGCCGCGGGCGCCGGTCGACCTGGCCGGCTCCGGCTCCGCCGGTTGACTTGCGGCCGCGGGTTGAGAAGTCGTCGAAGCAGCTTCCGCGCCGTCCGGCGGCACGCTCTGCGACCGCGCGGCGGGCGCCGCCAGGATAATTCCGAATGTGAGGAGCTTCGCGGCTTTTCCGCAACGCATGAGTCGTAGTGTCTTCGTTGTCAGAGTTTTCAACTACGGACTGGGCGGAAGCTATACGAGCAGTTGCACGCTGTCCAGCGCTCAGGCCCGACGGATTTCCGACGTTCGCGCAAAGCGACAGCACGAACTTGCTCACGGTCGCGATTGCTCATCGCAAAAGTCGCGCCTATAGTTTCCGGATCGAGGATCGCACCGCGAAACCGAACATCATTTTCGCGGCGTCGATTGCGCGGAATGACGCCGCGATCGGATTGAGCGCCGAATTGGTGAAGAACATGCCGCCGAATTCGAGAATCGTACGACAGCGTTCGGCCGAAAGATCCCCGGATCAAAATCGCCGCAGCCTCGGGTTCCGTCGGCCGGGCGGCGCGCTCTTTGGCCTGGCTGCGCCGCTGCTGATCGGGATCATCGCCTGGCAGGCCGGCGTGGCCGACACGCCTGCCGCGAAATCCGCGCCGACGAGCCGGCCCGCCGCGGCCGACAATGCTCAGATCGACTCGCTGGGCGGCGGCATCATCAGCAGCAAACACGACTTTTCCGCCCGCGGCGAAGACGCGCGCGGCTTGTGCCTGCCGTGTCATACGCCGCACATCACCGCCGGCCATGCGCCATTGCTGGTGCGCCAGCCGGCCGCGACGCAGCCCGTCCGCTCGTACGGCACAACGACAATGGAGCTGAACGACGCCTCCCTCGTCTGCATGAGCTGCCACGATGGGACCGTCGCGCCGGACGTGTTCGCCGGGGCGCACGCTGCAACCTGGTCGGACGCATCGAACGGAAGCGTGACCGCCGGCCGCCCGCGGTTGACGAGCCACCCCGTCGGCATCGCGTATCCGACCGATCAGCAGAAGTACCGCGCGGAATCAGAAGTAACGCAGAGCGGAAAGATCAAGCTGCCCGACGGCCGCATCCAGTGCGTCACGTGCCACGACCCGCACAATACGGATCGAAACGCCAAGCTGCTCCGCGTTTCTAACGAGCGAAGCCGGCTGTGCCTGTCGTGCCATCGCATCTAGCTTGAGTGTTGCATGCTCACCAGACATACGCGAAACAACCGACCGCTTCGGCAACCGTCGAATCACGCACGCGGCGTGCTTGGCAATCGGCCGGCGTGGTTCGCCGCGATCGGAGCGACGCTTGCACTTGCCGCCGCGATCCCGCTTTCGATCATCGGTTGTGCGGACCAGAACGGCCGGATGCAGTCGCAACCGGCGGCCGGAGGCGGCGTCATTGGCCGCTATGTCGTTTCGCTCGGGAATCTTCGCGGCGGACAGCCGCCGACGCCCACGGCCATCAAGCTTTCGCAGTTCTTCTTCGGCGCCGATCCGGAAGCGCCGATCGGTCTCGTGAAGCCCGTAGATCTCGCGGTGCTCTCGGACGGCGTCGTGGTCAGCGACAGCGCCTTGCGGACCGTGCTCAAGTGGTCCGCCTCCCCGTCCACGATTGATTTTGCCGCGCAGCTCGCGCCCGGCCGGTCGCCCAACGCATTGTCCCCGGCGCCCAACGGCGAGCTGCTGGTGGCCGATCTCTCCGGCGATGTCTCGCGCGTCGCGCCGAACGGCAGCGTGCTCACACGCTACGCCGCGCCGGACAGCATGCGGCCCGGCGGCGCGGCCTGCGTCGGCCAGCAGGTGTGGATCACCAACCTGCATCACCATCGCATCGACGTCTTCGACCGCCAGACCGGCGCGTTCCAAAAATCCATCGGCAAGCGCGGCCGCGGCAACGGCGAGTTCGGCTTGCCGCTCGGCCTCGCGGTCACGCCCGACGGCGACGTGTGCGTCGCGGACATGCTCAACGCCCGCGTGCAGGTGCTCGATTCGCAAGGCGCCTGGAAGATGAACATCGGCGGCCCCGGCGACCGGATCGGCTACTTCGGACGTCCGAAAGACGTCGCGGTCGGCCCGGACGGGACCGTCTTCGTCACCGACGCCGCGACACAGCAGGTTAATGCGTTCGATCGCAACGGCCGGGCCCTGATCGCCTTCGGCGGTCCGGCTGATGGTCGCGACGCGCTCGTTCTGCCCGCCGGCATCGCGGTGTCGCCGGGGCCGATCACTTCCGACCGCATCGCGCCCAGCGGATTCAATGTCGCCTACTACGTGCTGGTCGCCGAGCAGCTTTCCCGCCCCGGCATTCGTGTGTATGCGTGGTCGGGGCGGACCCGGCCGGCTCCGGAAGACGTCGCGCTCGCTCCGCAAAAGGCGCGGGCGCGGGCTGCAAGCGTCGCGAATCCGCACTGGACGCCCGACGGATGCAAGGCCTGCCACGGCGAGCAGTCGCAGGGTTCGCCGGCGCCCATCGCGGCCGATCGCGTCGACGCCCTGTGCGTCAGTTGCCACGACGGAAAACAGGCGATCGACGAGTTTCATCCGATCGGCATATCCGTCACGAGCGACAAGACGCACATCCCGGCTGATCGGCCGCTGGTCAACGGTCGTCTCGGTTGCGCAACCTGCCACGACATCCGCAGTCATTGCACGGCCGCCGGCCGCCCTGCGGACAATCCCGTATTCGTCCGCGGCTACTACGCCTTTCAGCCGTTCTCGACCTGCAACGCATGCCACGCGGAAGGCAACTGGCGCGTGAGCCCGCATCAGTCTCAATCCGCCGTTGCGACGAACTCTGCCAGCGGCTGCCGGCAGTGCCACGTATCCGCACCGAAACGCCGCGACGACGGCACGTACGACTTTGATTCGTCTCTGCGCGTCGCCGGAGTCGGCCTGTGCCTCGGCTGCCATCAGATGCACGCCGACCCCGCCCCCGACGGCCACCTCGGGAAACGCCCGGAGCAGATGGCGTTCAGCCTGCCACTCGACAACGGCGCGATCTACTGCGCCACGTGCCACAACCCGCACGCACCCGACGCCGAGCCCGCCGCGGTTTTTTCAGCGGCCGGCCGGACGCGGTCGACTTCGCCCGTGGATGAGAAGAAAGCCATTCGGCTGGAGTACAAGACGCTATGCCGCAACTGCCACCTGAAATGACGCCATTCGCACGGTCGCCTGGATTCGCCCGGTGGACGACTCCGATCCTGTTGTCCGCGTGCGCCCTCCTCTCTGGCGGCCTGCTGCTGTTCGGTGGTTGTCCTTCCGAGCCGCCGGACGATGATTCGCCGGGATTTTCCAACATCACGGATTCGACCAACGACGGCGCGTCGTACGTCGGCTCCAGCGCCTGCAACAACTGCCACGCCGACATCGCCGCGCTGCACGCCGGACACGGCCACGCTTCGCAACTGGTCGCGATCAAAGGCGTCGCGCCGACCTATCCGCAGCCGGGCGCCGAAGTTCCCAATCCCCCGGCGGGCTACGCCTGGACCGACATCTCCTATGTGATCGGCGGCTACGCGAAGGGCGCATTGTTCATCGACCGCGACGGCTACATCCTGAATACCGGCGTCACCGGCGTTCCCACGCAATGGAACCTCGATTTCCCGAAAAACGGCACGAGCGCCGGCTTTGCCGCGTTTGAACCCGCCGCGAGCGAGCGAACGCCATACGATTACGCTCGTTTCAGCCACCAGACCACCGGCGCCCATCCGCAAGATCCCGACGAACCGCTCTTTCAGGAAAACCGACCGGGATTCCTGGGCACCTGGGCCGAGGCCGGCGTACAGTGCGAAGCCTGCCACGGGCCCGGCGGAAAGCACTTCCGTACCGTCGGCGACTCCGTGCGGATCGACCGCTCCAGGATCTTCGTCGATCCGGACGGCACGAAGTCCTGCAAGGTGTGCCACAGCGAACCGTTCAGCGACCAGAGCGGCAAGATCGCCGCCAAGGACGGGTACATCGTCAGCACGGCGCAATACCCGGAGCTGCGCGCCAGCGGCGGGCACCGCGATTTCGCCTGCACGATCTGCCACGACCCGCACCGCTCGTCGATCACCGATCGCGCCAACGCGGTTCGCAACGCCTGCACCGGTTGCCACACGACGCAGAACATGGCGGGGCACCGCGGCGCGGTCCTCACACGCGATGACGGCTACACCGAGACGCTCGCCTGCGAGAGCTGCCACATGCCCTTGGCCGCAAAGCGGGCCAGCACGGCCAATACGGCGGTTCTGGGGACGGATGTTCACATCGGCGATACGCGCTCGCACATTTTCCGGATCAACGCGGCGGCGGACAACTTCTCACAAGTGCTCTCCGCGGATGGGTCGGAGGTGCTGCGGGACGCCGACGGGCGGGCCGCGCTCTCCGTCGATTTTGTGTGCCTGCGTTGCCACAATGGAAATGGGATCTTCGCGCTGACGCCGGCCCGGGCGGCGGAAATCGCCGCCCGTGTGCATCAATTCCCTGAATAGTGCGGAACGTGTACCGCAGCCGCCCTCGGCTGCTGTTTGACCCCACGTGCTGGCGCTTGAGGTTCTGAAACGCGCCGGCACGGTTCTGATCTCGATTTTCGCTTCTCGCTTCTGCCCTCGCTTGCGCGTCGGGCTCGGAAATGCGCCCTCACCCCGGCCCTCTCCCGGGGTACCGGGAGAGGGGCTGGAGTTTGGCACTTCGGCTGAATTGTCGCTGGTTTTTCGGGGCTCGGCTATCGCGGCGGCGGGTCGGGTTGGATGGCGGCCCGCCG
>JACRLV010000169.1 GCA_016235145.1 Planctomycetota bacterium | reverse complement strand
CATCGGCGTCTCGCCGGTGCGCACCGGCGAGACGCCGATGCTCCCCATCCGCAAGAACACAGTCGCCGGACCACTAGTGTAGCTAGTCCGAAATAGTGCATCACGGGCGGTACGGGCGTCTCGCCCGTTGTCCGACCCGGGCGGGACGCCCGGACCACCCTGTTAAGATGCAAACAGCGCGACTAAATACACTAGGCACGCACATCGATGTGGCCGTCGGCGGAGATTTGACCTTGACTGATCTGCTCGGCGGCGGCGACCGCCCCGTCGATCAGTTCCGCGACGCTCACCTGCTGCTGATTGATCAGCTTCAGCACCTTGATGCCGACTGCGGCGGAAACGCCTATCGCGGCCTGCGCCGCGGAAAACGAGGCGATCGCGCTGACGTCGCTCATGCGTGTTGCTCCCGATCTTCACGACGGCGTTGGGGCGCAACGCACCCCAGCGCAGCCGTTGGTAGTATCGCTATTCGCGGCTCGCGAGTGAGATTGCGGGTCGGGATTTCCGACCTTTGATGCGATGGCCTGATAAACCAGCGGGACTGTGTGCGAGATGAGAATCTCGCACAGGCCACAACGCGCACATGCGCGAACGCGCAGGCGCCGCGCAAACTGGAGGCGGGGGGAATCGAACCCCCGTCCCGAAGCATTTCAACCTGGGCCTCTACGTGCATAGCCGACGAATTTGAATCTCGGCTCGCGGCAGGCCCGTCGACCGGCCATCCGCTTGCCCAGCCCGGCTGAATCTCGCCCTTGCGCCGCCCGGCGTTGGCGTCGGCGAACACCGGCGAACCGGTCCGCGCCGACCCCGCGCAAAAGCCAGCCTGCTGTTTGATGTCGGTGACGGCTAGCAGGCGTTGCCGGCCGACATGCTACCTAACTAGGTTAGGCAGCGAGGCGATAGCCATTGTTGGCATCTAACAGTGTGCCCGGTGTTTTACGAGGCCTCCGGACAACCTCGGCACGCCACCCAGGCCTCAACCTGCCCGGTCGAAACCTGTCGCCCCCGTACCTGGGACTGCTTCATTATAGCATATCGGCCCGCCCGCCGGCCGAATTCGGCGGCGGCGGGCCGTGCATTCCACGCAGGCGGGGTTCGACTCACTTGCCGTCGCCGCTCGCCGAGCGGACAATGCCCCGATCGCGGCCTGAAACCGAATCGAGATTCCGGCCGGTTCGCTGGGAACCGGCTCGCCGCGTTTGGCTGACATCACGAGGAAATTCGGATGCGACCTGCTGATTCCGCCACTCGTCGTACTTTCCTGCAAACGGCCGCCGTCGCGGGCGCAGGCGCCATCTCCGCGCCCTACCTGGCGCTGGCCAAACCTCAGGACTCCAAGGAGCAGCCCGCCGCCGCCCCGCAAGAGAAGAAATACTCCGAGCTGCGGGTGGCCTATGTCGGCACGGGCGGCATCGGCGGCCATCACCTGGAAGAGACGACCAAGCTCGGCGTGAGCTGCCTGTGCTATTGCGACGTCGACACCCGGCACTTCAAGCGGGCCGCCGAGGCATTTCCGAAAGCCAAGGGCTATCAGGATTACCGCGAGATGATGGACAAGGAGTCGAAGAATTTCGACGCCGTGCTGGTCGGAGTGCCGGACCATAGCCATTATCCCGCGACGATGATCGCCATGCAGCTCGGCAAGCACGTTTACACGCAGAAGCCGCTGACGCACACGATCTGGGAAGCGCGGCAACTGACGGAGATGGCCAAAAAGAATCCGAAGCTCGTCACCCAGATGGGAAACCAGGGGCACGCCAAGGAGGGCTGGCGGCTTGCATACGAGTGGGTGCACAGCGGCGCGCTCGGCGACATGGCGTGCCACACGATGGACGGGATTTTCTGGGCGCTCGACCCCGGCTATCCGACCGCCGTTCAGCCGCTCGCCTACACACCCGTTACGAGCGAAATGTTCCCGAAGTCCTCGATGATCATGTGGGAATTCCCGGCCAAGGGGAATCGTCCGGCGTTCAAGTCGTACTGGTACGACGGCGGCCTGGTGCCGACCGTGCCGCGCGATCTGGAAGCCGGCCGCAAGCTCGCCGAGACGGGCAACCTGTGGATCGGCACGAAGGCATCGCTGCTGATCTCCGGCGATTACGGCGAGAGTCCGCGCGTGTTCCCGGAGTCGCGGATGAAGGAAATCGGCAAGCCCAAGCAGCTTCTCGAACGCTCGCCCGGCCACTTCAAGGAATGGGTGCAGGCGTGCGTGGGCGAGAAACCGGTCGATTTCCCGAAGACCAATTTCGGATATTCCGGACCGATGACGGAGACGATCCAGCTCGGCAACGTGGCGCTGCGCATGGGGCGGCGGCTTGAGTGGGACGGCGCGAAGCTCCAGTTCACGAACTGCCCGGAAGCGAATCAGTTCGTCTCGAAGGAATATCGGCAGGGTTGGAAGTTCTGACGCGGCCAGCGTGGAGCGCGCGGCCTGACTTGCGGGAGTCGATGGGCGGACGCGGGGGGTTGGCGCGCCTGTGTACGCGGGCTCCGAATCTTCTCGCTACCATGGCGGACCGCGCACGAGGCGCTAATGCGAAAATAGCGAGCGGCGGCGCGCCATGACGACGAGCGCCGCCAAGAACGCGACGCTGGTCGCCGGTTCGGGAATGCCATAAACGCCGAAGCCGAATTCATGGTAGAATCCCCACGCGCTGGCCACCGCCGCGCCGAGTCCGAATTGTCCCCAGCTACTCGTCTCGAACAGCCGAAGCGCGTTTGGCGGCGGTGACAGCGCCAGGACGATGTTATCCGAGTCGGTTCGGAAGGCGGGGTCGGAAACGTTGGAAAGATCCAGCGCCAGGCGCAGAACGTCTATCGCATGAAACTATAACTTCATAGGAATAGCTCAACAGCGTTACCGCCGCGCCGACGCCAAAGCGAGCGTCATTATTGCGAGCCCTCGGGCGGCTCAGGAAGGTCACGAACCTGTTATCCACTCCGGGCGCGGTGCCGAGCGGGTAGCCCAATTCATCGTATGCATATTCGATTTCCGCTCCAGCGAAAGAACGTCCCTCAAGGCCGGTACCACTCCAGGCGTCACCGGGCGAAACATCGACCCTCAAGTCAACGATGACGATGTTCGGAGGCGGAAGCGGCAGACCGTCCGAAGCATCCAACTTATCCAACGTGAAGCTGATTTCAGCGCGGATCGTTGGTACGCCACAGGCGGCGAACAAGAACGCCCAGCGATACACCCAGTTGTTTCGCATTCGTGCGCTCCCTTCGTTTTTCATGGCCCAACGATCCGTGTCATGATGTCTCCGTCGTTCTTCCAGGTGCATGGGTCGGCAACGTTGGGGTCGGGGTCCACGGGCGGCTGAAGTTCAGGTTCGAGGAGCGATTACGCCTACTGGCAGCCGCAGCTCGTGCCATCGAAGAACTGCGCGGTCAGCAGATCCTCGATCACCTTCAGCTCATTCGCCACATCCTGCTCGCCGAACGCGGTCGGCGGGAACAGCACTTTGCGTTGCAGTACGCAGAATTGCTCGGCCAGCAGCGGACAGGCCGTGCTTTTGAACAATCGCAACCGGTCTTGTCGACAGGTCGCCGGCGCGCTCTCATCGCGGCAGGCCAGCAGATCCGCCAGCAGATCTTCCCATTCGCTGCGCCAGCGTGCGTCGAGCGCCTGCGATTCCGCGATCAGGTTTTCAACTGTGTCGCCGCCCCCCACCATGCGGTCGGCGGCGCAGGTCGGCACCATTCGAATCACGCCCAGCAAGGGCAGCTTTTTCCCGTCGAGAATCTGAAACATCGGCCAGGCGTTGGGTCCGTAGTCAGGGCCGCGGTTCTTCTCACAGGGGAAGTTCTTGCTGCCGCTGCAATTCCAGACGAAAACCGCCAGTCCGTATTCGACCACCAGGCCGTTGTGCTGGTCGAAGACAGCCAGGTCGCCGGTGAGAAATTGGTTCGGCACGCCCGGAATCCAGACGGGGCGCAACGAGAGATCCGCGGGGATCGCGGTCTCGTCCCACTCTTCCGGCCTGTTCTGCTTCCAGGTGCCGTGCGGCACATTGATGCCGCCCGCCGCGAACACCAGCTTCGTGTAGCCCGAGCAGTCGAGCCCGAACAGCCGTTCCCGGCAGACGCTTTCCGGATCGGGCGGGGTGCGCGATTGAATCTGCTTGCCGCCGCGCGTGTAGGCGAGGCCGTACTGAGCCGGCTCCAGATTCGGATCGTCGCCGGCGGGATAGCGGATTTCTCCCGGCGTGTAGCGGCCGAGTTCGATCGCTTCGGCGCACATCTGGCGGATCACCTCGCGCAACCGCACTGAGCCGGCGCCGGCACAAGCGGCGGTCGCCGCGCGGGCGCGGACCTTCGCGACGGTCTCGTCGGCGGCGAAAAGCGGCTGACCCATGTAGGTGATCTGCCCCAGATCCTGCGGAATGGGCTCGGCGATCGCGGCCATCGCCTCCGCGACGTCCGCCGAAAGCCCCTCGGACCCGGTGTCCAGACCTGTCAGTGAAACTTCGGACGGAGCGGGCTGGTTTGAGCCGCTCTCTTGCGGCGGACAACCGCCCGAAACGGCGAACAGGCTGATTGCCACGAGGGGGCACAGTGCAGATCGAATTCGCATGTTCTTGCCTTCCGGCCAACGCATTGAAATGGTCGGACCCGACGCACATTCCAGAACCCGATCAGAGCAGGATAACACGTCGCACTCAGCGTCTACAAGTTTTTCTTGTTATTTTTCTGCCGTGCGGTGTGAAACGAAGGTGTGTTTGTCCTGCGGGCCGCAGGGCCCGACCGGGCCGGACGCCGCACGGATCGCAGGCCGCCGCGGAGTGCATTCCGGGGCATTCGCGACCGCGCCCTCGACCTCGTCGCTTCCTCCGCGATAATGCGCCCATGAGTCGGGCGCGCTCGAAACGGAAGTCCGGCGCGATGGCCGCCCCCGCCGTTCACTACGGCGAGGCGACCCGCCAACCGCTTTATTGCCTCGCCTTTCTCTTTCCGCTGGTCGGAGCGTACGAGTTCGGCGCGATGCTGCTGCGCCCGCGGACGTTTCCCGAGCGCTTGCTGCTGGCGCCGAGCTTTATCCAGGAGGCGCTGGCGTGGTTCGGCGCGGTCGGGCCGCTTGTGCCGGGGTTGGCCCTGCTGGCCACGCTGACGGCCTGGCACATGATGTCGCGGCACAACTGGCAGCTCCGCGTCTGGATGGTCCTTCTTATGTTCGCCGAGAGGTCCGCGCTCAGCGTGCCGCTGGTGGTG
>JACRLV010000102.1:10235-11773 GCA_016235145.1 Planctomycetota bacterium | reverse complement strand
TTGTCCGCCGGCTTTTCGCGACCCTGCGGCCGGCGCTGGCCTGCTTTCGGGGTGGTCGTCTTGTCGCCGCCGGCCCACACGCCCACGCCGCGGTCGCGGGCGCGTTTTTCCGCTTCGCGAAAGGCGGCGAGCTGTTCGAACGACGGACGGGCCTGGACGCGCGCGAAACCGAGCCGCACCAGCTCGACATTGAGGAACAACCCGTCGGGCATCCGCCGAAAATAGGCCCGCTGGATCTTTTCTCCTTCCGACGGTTGGCTGGCGCCGGGCTCTTCGCGCAGCACCTCAACGGCCACCGATTCGCCGTCAAGCAACCGCTCGAGAAATTCCTGGGCCGCGTCGGCTTCCGTTTCGTCGTTCGGCCACTCAACGCCCGCCAGCGCGAGTTCGCATTCCTTGCCGTCCAGCTTCACCGCCACGCGGCCCGCCTCGGCGACGCGCTCGACCTTCGTCGGTTTGCCGCGCGGCCGCTCCGCCGCCGACCCGCCACTCGATTGCGCCAGCAACGTTTGCCCGGCGATGAAGATTGCGATCGTGACGCCGACGATCGCCCGATGGGGGTGATTTCTTCGATCAATTCTCAAGTGTTCTGCAAGCCGCGGATTCATGCTCAGGCTCCGTGCGAAGCAGGTCGCTGAAGTGGTCATTTCGCTTTCGCCGACCCGAATCCTATCGAATGGAACGGCCCGCCAAGGAGCTGTAGCCCGATAAGACCAAGAGAGGTCGATTTCAGGCTCGGGCACTCGATCCGGGAACGAGTTTCACCCCGCCCCGCGGCGCGGTTTCCCATACTTCAGTAGACCCGGAAGCGCTTGCTGATCGCTTTGGTTTGCGACGGGCTGCGCGTATAGCGGGACTATCGAAAGGGGACACGGGATGGATCCGCTCGAAATCGGGCGCGTCATCGCGGTCGAGGGCGACGAGATCGAGGTGCAGATCAGCGTCGCCGATCTCAAAATGGAGTACCACGGCAAGACCTACCGCGTCGGCCGGCTGGGTACGTACATTACCATCCCGATGTGCCGGCGGACGCTGATCGGCTACATCACGCGGGTCGGCTTCTCCGGCGAATTGGAGCCCGGTCCCAATCCCGACTCGCCCAGCCGCATTACCGTCCGGGCGCAGCTCCTCGGAACGATCACCGGCGACAAATTCAGCCGCGGCGTGAACGAGTATCCGACGCTCGGCGACCCGGTGCGGCTCGGCGTGGATGAAGACTTCGAGTTGATCTTCGGCTGCTTCGAAGAGCTCGCGTCGGTCGGCGGAACCGCCAAGGCCTTTTCGATGGGCCGGTTCGCGATCGACACCGATTTCGAGGTCAAGGTGCTCGGCAAGGAGTTCTTCGCCAAGCACGTCGCCGTCATGGGAAACAGCGGCTCGGGAAAAAGCTGCACGACCGCCAAGATCGTCCACGAAGCCACGCGCCTGCCCCATTCGCAGGTCGTGCTGTTCGACATGCACGGCGAGTATCTGAAGTCCTTCAGCGACGAGTACGGCGCGCCGCTGCCCAACGTGACGTACCTTTCCGATCGCAATCT
>JACRLV010000102.1:0-10215 GCA_016235145.1 Planctomycetota bacterium | reverse complement strand
ATCTCGTGCTGCCCTACTGGATGCTGGCGTTCGAGGAGTTCGAGCAGCTCTTCATCGACGGGCACAACCCGGAGCACACCAGCGCGCAGCGCATCGTCCTGCGCCAGGCCCTGGAGAAGCTCAAGGCCCCCGCCGCCGAAGAGCTCGACCTGAAGTGGGAATTCACGATCGATACGCCGGTCTACTACTCGCTGGACCAGCTCCGCGTGTTTGCGGAGAACATGAACAACGCCCGCTACGTCACGAACACCTCGTCGTACGCGTTTTCGCGGCTGCCCTATCGCCAATTGCCGCAAGCCGAACAGGAAAAGATGATGCTGGCCCGGCGCATGGAGTTCAATCCGTCCGCATCGGAAGGCGAGACGCCGCACGCGACGTTCAACGGCAAGCTGCTGAGCATGCTCAACGCGCTCGAAGCGCGGCTGAACGACCGCCGCTACGACTTCCTTCTTCGGCCGTTTGAGCAAGCCCGCCGCAACGTCGATCTGGCGGATCGATTCGACGCCGACGCTTCGCCCGGCGCGCTGAGCCGCACCGTCGGTTGGGTGATTCGCCAGATGCTCGGCCAGATGCCGGACCGGCGAAACCTGACCATCGTCGATCTGTCGGGTTTGCCTTTCGAAGTCGTGGACACCACCGTCGCGGTGCTGACGCGGGCCCTGTTCGATTTCAATTTCTGGTCGCCGCCGGACATGCGCCATCCGGTACTGCTGGTCTTCGAGGAAGCGCACAACTACCTGCCGCGAAAGCCGATCCACAACCGCAAGACGTTCGCGCGAAACGCGGTCGAGAAGGTCGCGAAGGAAGGCCGTAAGTACGGCGTCTCCGCCATGATCGTCAGCCAGCGCCCCAGCGAAATCAGCGAAACCGTGCTCAGCCAGTGCAACTCCATGGTGCTGATGCGCATGAACAACCCGGACGACCAGGAATACGCCGCCCGCGTGGTCTCCGATCAGTTCCGCAGCCTGATCAACCTGCTGCCCAGCATGAAGCCCGGCGAAGGGTTCATCATCGGCGATTCGGTGCTGATGCCCATGCGGACGCTGATCGACATGCCGCCGCGCGAGCCGCAAAGCGCCAACATGGACTTCTTCGGGCTCTGGGCCAACGGCGGCCGCGGCAGCGACGTGGAGCGGATCGTCGATCGCTGGTGGCGGCAGGAACGCTCCGCCCATAGCCGCACGCCGCGCTTCAAGAACGCCGACAAGTCGCCCTTCGTGCCGCTGGATCCTTCAGAGCTCGCGCTCGACTCGATCGATGCCCCGGTCGAAACTACGCCCGATCTGGCTGCCCAAACCGCGAACGCAGGAGCCCAAGAGCCCGGCGATGCTCCGCCGGTCTCTCTCGCCGGCCGGAAGCTCGCGGAATTGGCGGCACTCCTGGGCAACAAGAAGCCCGGCAACGGGTAGCGGACACGTAAGGTNNNTCTTTTGGCGTGCCGCAGCTGTCTCGGCCGTCGTCCGCTGCGGACACGGCACAATCGTGTCGGGTAGCTACCTTGAGATTTCGCGGGTTTCTCCGCTCGGTTTGAACTGGTGCGAGAATCCTTTCTCGCACCCCCTTCTTCGGGAATCCGTTCCCGCGAGCGTACAAACGGGAAGGGAACCCCGCGAAAGTGCGTGCGAGATGGGAATCTCGCACGAGCGGAACCACTACATCAGCGGCCTGCCCGTCATATCCGCCGGCACTTCCAGCCCCATCATCGCCAGCGCCGTCGGCATCACATCCGCCAGCCGCCCGCCGTCGCGCAGCTTCAATCCCCGAAACGCCTGGCCGTACAAGTACAGCGGCACGGTGTACGTTGTGTGCGACGTGTGCGGGCCGCCGGTTTCGGGGTCGATCATTTGTTCGAGGTTGCCGTGGTCGGCCGTCACGATCGCGCAGCCCCCCGCCGCCTTGATCGCATCAAGCACCTTGCCGACGCATGCATCGACCACCTTGCACGCCTGCACCGCCGCGGGGATTGAGCCCGTGTGGCCGACCATGTCGGGGTTGGCGTAATTCAGGATCATCAAGTCATCCACGCCGCTGGCGATCCGCTTGAGCATCACGTCCGTCACTTCGTACGCGCTCATCTCCGGCTTCTGGTCATACGTCGAGAGCGGCCGGCCGTCCGGCAGCGTCTTCGGCGACGGCACCACCACGCGCTCCTCGCCGGCGAACGGCTCCTCGCGATAGTCGTTGAAGAAGAACGTGACGTGCGGATATTTCTCCGTCTCGGCGCAGCGAAACTGCCGCAGGCCGAGCCTGCTGATGTACTCGCCGGCGATGTTCGCCATCTTCGGCGGCTTGGGGAACGCGACCTTGACGGGCAGCGTCGATTCGTAGGCCGTGAGCGTGACGAAGTACAAATCCAGCTTTTTGCCGCGGCTGAAGCCCATCTGCCGTTTTTCGCCGGTCTTGTCCACGCCGTGATAGGGAAACGTGTCGTACGTGAACGCCGCCGCGATCTGCCGCGGGCGGTCGCCGCGGAAGTTGCAGAAGATCACGGCGTCGCCGTCGCGGATCACGGCGAGCGGCGTCTGGCCGTCTTCGCTGATGACGGTCGGCGGCACGAACTCATCGCCGGCCATGCTCGGTTCGCTGGGGTGCTTGTAGTAATGCTCCAGCGCGGCAATCGCGGACGGGGCGGCCTCGGCGTCGCCGGCGGTGAGCATGCGATAGGCCCGCTCGGTCCGCCGCCACCGATAGTCGCGATCCATCGCCCAGTACCTGCCGCAGACGCTCGCAATCTGCCCGACGCCGATCCGCTTCAGCTCGCTTTCGAGCCGGCGGACGAAGCCGACGCCGGAGTTCGGCGGCGTGTCGCGGCCGTCGGTGAAGCAGTGGATAAAGACGTCGCGCAGGCCGCGGGCGGCGGCGAGCTCGACGCAAGCGAACAGGTGCTCGAGCCGCGAGTGCACGCCGGCGTCGCTGGCCAGCCCCATCAGGTGCAGGCGCGTCTTGCGGGCGCGGCAGCGCTCGACGGCGGCGACGAGTTCGGCGTTGCTTTGGATCGAGCCGTCGCGGCAAGCCGCTGGTGGCGATCAGCGTGAACGGCCACTCGCGCCGCAGCAGCGCGTCAACCTGCGGGTTGGCGAGCTTCACGGCGTTGGCATGGTCCCACTGCTGGTATGGATTCTCGCCCCAGCCGTCGCGGATGATGACGACGCAGGGGCGGTGCTTGATCCGTTGTGAAGGCATATCGAGCGCTCCGTGCCGCGCGGCGGGTCATGCCGCCGCGGCGAACCGAAGAGGATGATATCCCGGGCGGATGAAGAATGCGGCGCGGCGGCCGCCTGTGACGGTTCAGCGAACCAAACGCCCGAGCGGCCGGCGCGGCCGGCGTTCAGAGCGTGGATTGCAGCCGCTGCACGATCTGCTGCGGCAAATCCGCCAGCAGCTTGCGGGTCGGCTCGTTGTCGGTGAGTTCCCACTCGCGCAGTCCCGGCAGCTTGAAGAAATCGTAGGGAACATAGGGCGCGTAGCCCAGCATGCTGCGGCATGCGTCCGCCACCTCGATCAGCAGGCGGGGCCGGCGGAGCGGATCATCCGGCTCGATCGGGCCGTGGTGGGCGCCGATCAGCATCGGCAGGGGATCGGGCAGATGCCAGGCGTCCGCCAGGCGCAATCCGAGCCGTTCATGCCACTGCTCGTCAAGCCGATCAAACAGGGACCGCCGCACGCGGCAGCCGTGCGTCTTCTGATAGTCGTGCGTCACACGCAGCAGCACCAGCGAGCCAATGTAGTGCAGCAGACCGATCAGGAACGCGTCTCTCTCGGGAACGCGGGCGCGTTTCGCGAATTGCGATGCAACGACGGCGGCCGCGACCGCCCGCTGCCAAAGCTCCTCGCCCAACGATTTCTCCGGGCCGCCGGTCCGAATCGCCAGCCCCTTCGTATGGCGGGCGAAGACGAGCGAGCGCAGCTCGCGCAATCCGATGCGCGAGAAGGCTTGCTCGAGCGTCGCGATCTCGCGAATACCGCGGAACATCGCCGAGTTCGCAACCCGCAGCACCTCCGCCGCGAGCACCGGATCCTGCTCCACGGTCTCGGCAAGCGAACGGTAGTTCACGTTGTCCGAGTTGATTGATTCGAGCACGCGCGCCGCTACGCGCGGCAGGTGCGGCAACTCAAGGTCCGGCGAATCCAGAACTCCGCAAAGGCGACCATGCAGCTCCGCGTCGACGGCTTCGTCGGCGGACCGAGGCGGCGCGACCAACACCGGCTCGCCCCGTGGAATCCACCACTCGCCGCCGGCGGTGTCGCCCGTGGGCGGCTCGACCAACCGCAGGTGCGGGGCGGGCTTGTCGGTATTCGGCGGCGCGAGCTCGACCGGAAGCGGAACCGCCGAGTCCGTGCCGGTCGGCGCGAGCTCGTGATCGGAAGCGCTTCGAAACCAATTCATCAGTCGCTGAAACCAGCCCATCGTGCTCCCCCACTGGCTCGCTGCCGATGGTTGACAGACTCCGCCCGTGCAGTGACGTGCGGCGATAGTCCATTGTTAGTTCTTTCGGCTCGGAGCGAACGGAAAAATAGTGGAAGCACCTGATACGATAAACCGTTTCGTCTGGCGGCCGGGTGCGCCTATATTTCCGGGCGAAGCGGATCTCGGAGTGCCTGGACGGTCCGGTTCGCGATCGACCTGTTCGTGGAAATCCGCTCGCGCACACAACGCGTTCCACGCGCCCATTAACCGCAGAGAACGCGGCGGACGCGAAGAAGAGACAATGAGTTCGTTCTGCGCTGCTGTCCTCTCTGCGCTCTCGGCGTGCTCTGCGGTTGATTCTTCAGCCGTGTCACCGCACAGAGCGCGGTGGACGCAGAGGGAGGAAAATGAGTGTCCGTTCGCCGTTTCTCGTCTCTGCGTTCGACCGGCTCAGCCCGGATGATGCTGGTCGCCCGAAAGAACGGGCACACGTCGAAATGCGGGGCGTGGCGGTCCTGGCGGATTTCACCTCAAAACGAGCCCCAGCGAAACTTTCGCCGCGACACACGTCAATCCACAAACATCAGGTCCACGTCGGTCACGTTCGGGTGGCCGCTGCGGATGCGGTTGAGCAGCGTTTCATCCGGCTGCTTGTCGATTCGGATGTGCGCCACGGCCGCCATGCCGCCGTCATAGACAACGTGGTCCATCTCCTCGGCGTTGATCTGGGCGTCGGCGAGGTTCTGGAAAACGTGGGCCAGCCCGCCGGGCTTGTTGTGAAAGCGCACGACCAGCAGGTAGCTGGTGCGCGGCTGCTGCACATTGACGCAGTTGAGCGTCTTCCCGGATTTGAACGCCGCGATGACCCGGACCGTTTCGCCCGCGACCGCCTCCTGGGCCTGCTCGGTCGAGGCCCCGATGTGGTGCGTGCCGTAGACATTCGGGCAGTCGCTGATCGGCAAGTCGAACGTTTCGGCGTTGGCGGCGGGCTCGCCGGCGTAGACGTCCAGTGCGGCCCCGCGAAGGCGCCCCTCCCTAAGGGCGACGCACAGGGCTTCCTGGTCGATGATGTCGCCGCGTGCCGTGTTAATCAGCAGGGCGGTCTTTTTCATCATCCCAAGCCGCGTGTCGTCGATCAGATGCCGCGTCATGTCGCCGCCGGGAATGTGCAGCGTGACCACGTCGGACTGTCGCAGCAGATCATCCAACTCGCTGCGGCGGCAATTCGGATGATCGACCAGCTTGAGCTGACGGCCGAGGTGGTAGTAGAGCACGTTCATGTCGAACGCCAACGCCCGCCGCGCGACCTCGCTGCCGATCGCGCCCGCGCCGATGATGCCGATCGTGCGGCCCTTGAAGCCGAATCCGGCCTTGCTGTAAAGCGACTTCTTCCATTTGTGGGCCCGCAGGTCGATGACGTTGTCGGGGATCTTGCGGTCGAGCGCGACCATCAGGCCGATCGTCAGCTCCGCGACCGCGGCGGAGTTCATCCCCGGGCAGTTTGAAACGCGGATGCCGCGTTTGTTCGCCGCGGGCAGCTCGATGTTGTCGACGCCGGCGCCGGCCCGCACGATCAGGTGCAAGCCCGGGGCGGCGGCCATGAAGTCGTCCTTGACCTTCGTCGAGCGCACGACCAGCACGTCCGGGTCGTATTCCGCCAATCGCCGCTTCAGATCATCGTGTTTCAGGCCCGGCTCGTAGGCCAGTCCGTCCGCGATTCCCTTGAGCTGGTCGAGGCCGCTCTGCTCAAATTTGTCAGCAATGAACACTTTCATGAATTGGTTCCCCGCACGCGGTCCGGATGTTCGTCTGTCGAAAACACCGTCATTGTAACTTTCCGCGCGGAGCGATGCGAATACCTTCGTAGTGTCGGACCTCCGAGTCCGACGACGAATGCTCCCTCACCCCAGCCCTCTCCCGAGTACCGGGAGAGGGGGATGTGGACGATCCCCGTCGGACTCGGAGGTCCGACGCTACGAATACGGCGTTTCTCAACGGGATGCTATCTCACGTTGAAATAACGGGCGTCGGGATGAATGGTGACGATCGCGCTGGTGCTCTGCTCGGGGTGACGCTGGAAGCCTTGGCTCAGCTCCACGCCGATTCGCTCGGGCTGAAGCAGTTTCATCAGCAGCGCCTGGTCTTCGAGCCGCGGGCAGGCCGGGTAGCCGAAGCTGAAACGGCTGCCCTGGTAGCCCTGCTTGAACAGCATCTGAAGTTCGCGTGCGTCGCGATCGGCCGCCCCCAGCTCGTTGCGGATCTGCTTGTGTACGTATTCGGCGAGCGCCTCGGCGACTTCGACACCGAGCCCGTGAAGGTACAGATACTGCTGATACCGATTCTCCGCGAACCACTGCCGGGCGACTTCGCTCACGCGCTGTCCGGCGGTGACTACCTGAAACGCGACGAGGTCCAGCGAGCCGGCGCCGCGCGGCCGCCAGAAATCGGACAGGCACCGATGAGGCGGCTGCTTCTGGCGCGGGAATGTGAAGCGGCAGAGCTCGCGCGCATCGGCCTTGCCGCCCGTGGGAGGGTGGAAGAGCACGAGGTCGTTTCCGTCTGACGCGCAGGGCCAATACCCGTACACGGCCTGGCAATTCAGAATCGCCTCGCGCTCGCAGCGATCAACCAATTCGCGGAAGATCGGGCGAATTTCGGCGTTGACGTGGGTCCGCCACTGCTCCGGCGTGCGGCCCTTCTTGCGAAAGCCCCACTGCACCTGAAACAGCATCGTCTCGTTGACGTACGCAAGCGCCGCTTTCAGCGGAATGCGCTCGATGACGCGAGCGCCCCAGAAAGGCGGGTTCGCCGTCGCGTGCTGATGGCCAGCGGCGGCCGAGCGCTGCGGCTCCATTTCGGCGGGTTGGCCGTTCTCGTCATCCACGTCGCGCAGGCCGTAACGCTGCTCGGCGTCGGCCGCGAGCTTGGCGAGGTTGCGTGACTCGACTTCGCGTGGGGTGTCGATGGCGGTCGCGGCGTTTTGTTCGGATGCAGCGGCGGAAAGTTGCCCCGACCGCGTCGTTTTCGGCGCCCGTCCCTCGCAGATGTCCGCCATCAGCGACAAGCCGTCGAATGCGTCGCGGGCGTAGAACACCGAGCCGTTGTAAACCGAACGCAGCTCCTGCTCGACGTATTTGCGCGTCAGGGCGGCGCCGCCGAGAATCACCGGCGCGTCGATGCCCTGTTCGTTAAGCACCGCCAGGTCGTCGCGCATCACCAGCGTGCTCTTGACCAGCAGTCCGCTGAGCCCGATCGCGTGAGCCCCGTGCCGCCGAAACGCCTCGATGACGTTGTTGACCGGCTGCTTGATTCCCAGGTTGTAGACCGTGTAGCCGTTGTTGGTCAGGATGATGTCGACCAGGTTCTTGCCGATGTCGTGCACGTCGCCGCGCACCGTCGCCAGCACGATCTTGCCGCGGCTGCGGCCCTCGATCTTGTCCATGTGCGGTTCGAGGTGCGCCACGGCGGATTTCATCGTTTCCGCAGACTTGAGCACGAACGGAAGCTGCATCTGGCCGCTGCCAAACAGCTCGCCGACCGTCCTCATGCCGTCCAACGCCTCGTCGAGATCCGCTTCGATGCCGGTGCGGTTGCCGTCGATGATGCGGCGTTTCAGGCGCTCCTCGATCGGCAAGTCCGCCATCTTGGCCTTGACTCCCGTCTTTTCGTCCGCTGTGAACAGCGCGATGAAGCGTTCCAGCGGCGCGACGCCCGATTCCGCGGCGTCATGCCGGTCGTGGATCAGATCCTGGGCTGCGTTCCAGCGCTCATCACTGATCTGGTTTCGCGGCAGGATCTTGCCGGCATGCACGATGGCCGCCGTCAGTCCGCGCAGCCGGGCTTCGTGCAGAAAGACCGAGTTGAGCACCACCCGCGCCGCCGGCACGAGCCCGAAGCTGATGTTGCTCAGGCCGAGAATGCTCTGGCAGCGGGGGAATTTCGTCATCACGGCGGCGATGCCGTCCAGCGTCTCCAGGCCCAGCCGCCGATCGGCCTCATTGCCGGTCGTGATCGGGAACGTGAGGCAGTCCCAGAAGATGTCCTCTTCGTTCAGTCCGTGCCTGTTGACGAGCAGGTCATGTATGCGCTCGGCGATTTCGAGCTTTCGCCGGGCGGTCTTGCCCATCGCCTCGTAGCGGGCGTTCTTGCCGATCGCCTCGACTCGGTCTTCGTCGATGCTGAGGGCGATCACCGCGGCGTCGTATTTGCGGCATAGACCCGCGATTTTGGCCAGCTTCTCTTCGCCGTCTTCGAGGTTGACGGAGTTGATGATGCACTTTCCGCCGGCGAGCTTCAGCCCGGCTTCGATCACGTCCGGCTGCGTGCTGTCGAGCATGAGCGGGGCGGTCACCTCGCGCGAGAAACGATCGATCACGCTCCGCATGTCCGCGACGCCGTCCCGGCCGACGTAGTCCACGCAAACGTCCAGCACGTGCGCGCCCTCGTCGCGAACCTGCTCGACCGCGAGCTGCACGCAGCCGTCCAAGTCGCGGGCCGCGAGCATCTCCTTGAACTTCTTCGACCCATTGGTGTTGCAGCGCTCGCCGACGATCAGAAACGAGTTGTCCTGCCGGTAGGGAACGGATTGATAGAGACTGCTGACGGCGGGATCGCGCGCGAAAGAGCGAGAAGCGAGAAGCGAGAAGCGAGATGAGACGTCATGTTCCGCGCCCGGTTTTTCGTCTGCGGCGGCGGACTCGCCTTTCTTTCTTATCTCACTTCTCGCTTCTCGCTTCTCGCTTCTGTGCTCCGGCGTCGTCCCGCAGCATCCGCCGACCACGCTGACGCCGTCGGTTTCCACGAATTCGCGCAGCCAGCGGGCGAGCTCGGCGGGCGTAAGCGGGAAGTGGGCTTGTCCGTTGACGACCTGCGGCAGACCGGCATTCGGCATGACGCTGATCGGCCGCGCGCAGGTTCGCGACAGGTAGCGGACATGCTCGCTCATCTCTTGCGGGCCGGTCGCGCAATTCAGCCCGATGACGTCGACTTCCGGGAATGTCTCGACGGTGGTCAGCGCGGCGGCGATGTCCGAGCCGACCAGCATCGTGCCAGTTGTCTCCATGGTGACGGAAACCAGCAGCGGCGTCCGCCGGCCGACCTTCTCAAAAGCCATCCGCGCGGCGTGGATGACGCACTTGCACTGGAGAATGTCCTGACAGGTCTCGATGATGAGCGCGTCGACGCCGCCCTCGAGCAGCCCCCGGGCCTGTATGTAGTAGCTGTCGAAGATTTCGTCGTAACTGATCTGCCGGAGCGAAACCAGCTTCGTCCCCGGCCCCATCGAGCCGGCGACGAACCTGGGCTGCTCTTTAGTGGAGCAGGCGTCCGCGGCGGTGCGGGCGATCCGGGCGGCCGCGATGTTAATCTCGTGGGTCTGGTCAGCCAGACCGAATTCCGCCAGGACGTGCTTCATCCCGCCGAAGGTGTTTGTTTCGACCACGTCGCAGCCGACCTCAAGAAACGAACGGTGGATGCGTTCGATGGCGTCCGGGCGGGTGAGGTTCAGAATTTCGCTGCAATTCTCCAGGCCGCGATAGTCGCTGACCGGCAGCTCCAGGGAGTGAATGCCCGTCCCCATGGCGCCGTCGAAAATGAGCAGACGCCGGCCTAACTGTTCGCTCAGCAACAAACTGCGGCTCTTGTTCACGCGCCGAATTCCTCGCTGCCTGACTTTCGGTATCGCCCGTTCGGCCCGATCTGCACACTTTGGCGGCGGAACCTCATCTCAAACCGAGCCCTCAGCGCGGGCTTTGCCCGCAGCCCAAGCGTCAGCGCGCGCCAAGAAGCGTAGCGGCCGGCGTCCCGCC
>JACRLV010000168.1 GCA_016235145.1 Planctomycetota bacterium | reverse complement strand
CCGGCGCGAACGGCGGCGGCGGCGTCCAGCGAATCGGACCCGGCGGCGCGTTCAGCATCTTCAGCAGGCGTTCAGATGCGCCGGGCATGAACGGCCACGCCATGATCGCCAGATGGTGCGCGAGATTCGCACACGTTGCGATGCAGGCGGCGGTATCGGCGAGGTCGGTCTTGCGGCTCTTCCACGGCGCCCGCTGCCCGATGTACAGGTCGCAACTGCTGACGAACGAGATGAACTCGTCCATCGCGGCCCGAAAGCGGAATCCCTCGATCAGCTCGCCGATTCGTTTCATCGCCTCGCCGGCGGCGGCGAGCTGCGCCTGATCCGCCTCGGTCAGCTTCGCGTCCGGGATCCTCCCGCCGAAGTTCTCGATCAGGAACTTCGGATAGCGGTTGACGAAGTTGCCGAACTTCGAGACCAGCACGCTGTTGACCTTGTTGACGAAATCCGCCGGGTCGAAGGACGTGCGCGAGGTTTCCGGAGCGATGTGCGTCAGGTAGAACCGGAGCGTGTCGGGGTCGAAGCGCTTCAGAAACTCCTCGACCCACACCGGCGAGTCCGGCGCGGTCTGGCTCTTGCTGACCTTCGCATCGCCGAGGTTCACGAAGTTGTTCGCGACCACGTAGCTGGGCAACTGGTGCCGCCCCTCGGCCATCAGCATCGCCGGCCAGATCAGGGCGTGAAACACGGTGTTGTCTTCGCCGATGAAGTGCACGATCGCGGAATCCGGATCGGCCCACCACTTGCGGTAGTCTTCCGGCGAGCCGCCGCGGCCGGCGAGCAACTGGGCCGTAAATGAGACGTATCCGATCGGCGCATCGAACCAGACGAAGAGCACCTTGCCCTTGGCGTCGGGATCGTCGAGCGGGACGGGAATGCCCCAGTCGATGTCGCGGGTCATCGCCCGCTCGGGCAGGCCGTTCTTGATCTGCCCCAGTGCAAAATTCAGCACGTGCGGCCGCCACTGCCCCTGCTTGGTCTGCAACCACTCGGCCAGCGGCTTTTCAAACTCGGCCAGGCGCAGATACCAGTGAGTCGTTTCGCGGACTTCGGCGGCCTGGCCCGGCGTGATCTGGCTGACGGGATTGATCAGCAGCAGCGGATCGACGATCGCGCCGGTCTTTTCGCATTGGTCGCCGTAGGTCTCGTGGTCCTTGCAATGATGGCAAATGCCGCGGACGTATCGGTCGGGAAGAAACCGCTTGGCAACCGGATCGTAAAGCTGTTTCGTGGTGCGTTTCGTGAAGCAGCCCTGGTCGAAGATTCGCTTGAAGAATTCCTGGCTGATGCGGGTGTGCAGATCGGCGAAACCCGGCTGGTGCGTTCCGCCGAAAACGTCGAAATCGATCCGCAGGCCCGCGAAATCCGCTTTCTGGCGGGCGTTGAAATGGGACGACACCGCGGCGGGCGTCGTGCCGGCCTTGCGGGCGGAAATCTCGATCGCCACGCCGTTGTCGTCGCTGCCGCAAATGAACAAAGCGTCGTCGCCGCGGGCGCGCAGGAAGCGAACGTACGTGTCGGCCGGCAGGTAGGCGCCGGCGATGTGGCCGACGTGCAGCCGGCCGTTCGAATAAGGAAGCCCGGAGGTAACGAGATAGCGGCGCGGCATTGAGGCCATACTCCCTGGTCGCGGTGCGCCCTCCGGCGCACCGGTCGGTGACGCGTCGGAGTGTACCCGAGCCGCGCCGAACGCCAAATCCGCCCGCGATCGCGGGCACGCGATTTTCACGCGTTGACAGCAGTGCGCATTCCGGCTCTGCTGACCATCATGTCCAACCGGCTCCCGAGAGTGGCCCACTCCAGTATGTACCGCAGCCGCCCTCGGCTGCACGCTCCTCCCGAAACCGCGTATCTTCTCGCGCAACCAACGTGGAACGCCCCGCGAATGTTCGCCGGCTGCCTGCTGGCCGTGAGCCTCTGCATGAACTGCCTCGCCGGCACGCCGCGATACACATTTCGCGCCGGCGACTCGATCGAGTATCGCCGCACGATCACCGATGACGACGGGAAGGCCGCCGCCGAGCGGATCGAGTTTCACGTACACACGCGACAGAGCGACTCGGCGGGCATGCTCGCCATCGTGTCGCGCGAGGGCGGCCCTCCCACGGCGATTCTCTGGTTCGACGTGAATGACCGCGGGCAGATTCGCGTGGGAGACGAAATGCGGACGCGGCTCGAACCGGCGGACGGCGTATTCGAGCTGCTTCCCACGCTCGCCCCCGCACTCGGCGATCAAGAGCAGTGGCTCGGCGAGCCCGACGAATTCGGGCGCATCTTGCGGCAACGTCGGGTCGCCGAGACGGGCGCCTCGCTCCAGGTGCGTTTCGAAGGGGAGGATCCGACCGGCGTTTCGGGCGTGGTCGGCGACGCGCTGGAGGGCGCCTACTGGTTTGACGCCGAGGCCGGGCTGGTCACGCGCGTCGACGCAAAGCGGGTCCAGGGCGGCCGTCACGCGGTTCGGGTTCATTCGGAGCTGATCGGCCGCGAGACGCTCAAGGCTGAGCAGATCTCGCGCGAGGCGCGGATGCTGGATCGCCTTCGCCGCGTCTTTCGAGTGGAGGACGCGTTTCTCGACGAGCTCACGGCGCAGCCGGCCCGCGTGGAAACAAACATCCGGCGGCTCGAGCACATCTGGTCGGAGTTTCTCGATCAGCCGCCGCGCGATCCGCAGTCGGTCTTCTCCCGCTTCGCCGAGGCCCAGCGGCAGCGCGCCGTTTCGGCGGCACGCGGACTGCGCGAGCGGGCCCAGTTGGCGGGGCAATGGCTCGGGGCGCCGGCGGCGCAGTGGTCGCTTCAGGACGAAGCGGGAAAGACGGTCACCAGCGAGTCGGTTCGCAAAGGCGTAACGGTCGAGTGCTTCTGGAGCTCGAAATCGAGCGCGAGCCTGCGGATGCTCGCTACGCTGGCGAAACTGCCGGCAGAATGGGGGCCGTCTGATCCGCTCGGCGTTGCGTGCATCAACCTAGACGCCGACCTGGCGGCCGGGCAGCGCGCCGCGCGGGCATGCAGCCAAGGCGTGTTGACCGTGTTTTCCGGACCGCCGATCCAGGGCGAAACGCCCTACGACCTGCCTGTCATGCGGATTCTGGATGAGAAGGGCCGCGTGGTTCGCGTGCTGTTCGGCTGGCGCCCGTCAATCCTTGAAGCCGTTCGTTCGGCCGCGGGTCGCAGATAGGCAGACCGGCGCGGCTCGGTCGCGCCCGGGTTCGTCGGACGGACCGCAATTGTCGCGGCCGTTCGGGCTCGAATGCCAGAATCCGGCGGATTGCAAGTGGTTTGCGCGTCTCAGCGGCGATGCGGCGGGAGCGGAGCCGTGGTCTGGGCGGCTCGGAGGTCGCTCGCGCCGTCCGCCGATCGCATGAGCAGGCTCATCACCCGAGCGGTCGCGGCGGTGGCGAGAATTCCGACCGCGACGGCCGCGACCGGCAGCCAGCGCGTGCGGACGCCGCCCGGCCCCTTCTGACTCCTGTTGCGCATTCGCGACGAAGGGCGGCGTGTTTTCGATCGGCGGCTCGCCGGCGGCGCCATCAGGGCACGCGAATCCAGCCGAACGCCAGCGCTGCGATCAGGCCCGCGGTCGAGAGCGCGAAAGCCGCGACGATCAGTCCGCAGATCCAATACAGGCGGCGGTTCTGAGCCTTGATCAGCGCGCGAAACTGCTCCTGGTGCCGGTCGTCCGCGGAGTGCAGTCCGCGCAGGGTTTCCACTTGCAAGGCGCCCGCTCGGTGCAGCTCTTCAACGGATCGGCCGAACTGCTGAAGCGAAGCGACAAGTTGGGCATCGGTGGCCTGCGACGCCTCCATCCGCCGGGAGACGGCTCGCACGGCCTCGGCCTGCGCCTGTAACGACGCCGGCAGTTCGACCGTGGTCGCCAGCAACGACGCGCCCTGCCGCACGGAGGTCTCCGCGTGCTGCGCGATCGTCGCGATGGAGTGCGCCTGTGCGCTTTGGGACGAGGCGAGCTGCTCGAGCGTTCCGGCGACGCGCTGCACCGCGGCGTTGAGCTGCTCGGCCCGTTGGTCCTGAACCTGAAAATGCACCTTCATCGCCGCGAGTTGCTCCATCACGCAAATCTGACGTTCGCGCAGTTCGGCGGCCTCGCGCCGTCTTCGCGACTGCCACGGAAAGAAGTTCGAAAACGCGCCGCCTCCGCCATCCTCGCCGGACAGCCGTCCGACGTCGCGGAATTCGCGCGTCATGAGCACGGTGGAGGGCGTTGTGGGCGTGAGATTGCCATCGCCCCCAAGCCGAAACGCGCTGCCGACCCGCTTCCAGAAGGTAGAGGGATTGGACATTCGATGACCTCCGTGAGTCCAGGATCGAAACCCGGCGTCCTGCCGGGCCGGAGTATACCCGAACGCGGCGAGGCGAAAAGCGGCGGCGGGCAAGGCTCGCGCTACTTGGTTTTGAATTGTCAGGAGATTGCCCTCGCTGCGGTGGATTACACTATGCCGACGGAATTCAGCGAAGATCGCCGCCTTTGGCGGTTGTGCCCCTTGCAGGATCGTGACGCATGCACATTCGAGAGTTTCAGCGGCAGATCAACCGGATGTACTCCGACAAGGACCGCCAGCGCGGCTCGGCCAAGACGTTCTTGTGGCTGGCTGAGGAGGTCGGCGAGCTGGCCAGCGCGATCGCGGAAGGCGACCGGGAGAATCTCCCGATGGAGTTCGCCGACGTGTTCGCGTGGCTGGTCACGTTGGCGAACGTGGAAAACGTCGATCTGGAAGATGCCGTGCTGAAGAAGTACGTCAGCGCCGGCTGTCCCGGCTGCGGCCAGGTCGTCTGCACATGCACGGAGAAGCTCACCTGAGCCATCAAAAAAACAGAAAGCGGCCGCCAGACGCCCCGCGGTTTCTGTAAACTATCCGATGGGTCGAGGAATGGAGTGTGAAGAATGATCCGCCTGACCCGCACGATCACGGCGCTCTGCGCCGCACTGCTTTCATCAAGCGTCTTCGCCGGCTCGGAAGTCCCGCTGCAAGTGGTCCGCTTTGAACACACCTACACGACCCAGACGGGCCAAAGCGTGTTTGTGCTCGGCGGCATCCCCGAACTTGGCGGGAGCGACGTGCGGCGATCGGTGAAACTCGTCCCGATCCAACAGTCGCCCGAGGGAACGCTGTGGCGGGTCGATGTCGCGATTCCGCAGGGCACGCCGTACTCGTATCGTTTCGTGCTGCGGACCGACGCCGTCTCGACCTGGCGCGACAGCACAAACGGCACTTTCCTGACGACGGCGACCGCCGGCACTACGGAAACGCCGATCCCGGCGGTGCGGGATCGCATCGTCTATTCGGTGGTCGGCGATGGAGCGACGGAGACGACGTTTGTGAATCTGCCGGGCTCGCTACGGCGGGCGTTCGTGCCGGTTCCGGGACGACCCGACCTGCAAGTCGTCGCGGTTTTCGACCGACCCAACGGGCCCGGGCTGGATTTCCGCATCTTCGCGAGCGCGTTCGACACGCCGCGGCATGTCATCCTGCATCGAGCGGGCGCCTTGTTCGATTACTTGCCTGCGTCCTCGGCAGGCGGCGGCACGATCACGGAGTTCGCGTTGCCGACAACGCTCATCCCGGCGACCCGCACGGTGAACGGCGTCACCGGCCGCGGCGTCCGGGTGTATCTGCCGCGCGGCTACGCGCAGGAAACGAGCCGCCATTACCCCGTTCTCTATATGCACGACGGGCAGAATGTGTTCGCCCCGGGCGGACCGTTCGGCTGCTGGTATGCCGAATCGGTTGCCGACGACATGATCCGCCGCGGACGCATCCGCGAGTTGCTGATCGTTGCGATCGACAATTCCTCCAACAGGCTGGCCGAATACAACCCGGAGTGGCAGGGCGGCCAGGCGGCGAACGCGAACTACAACCGCTTCCTCGTGGACGAGCTGAAACCGTACGTGGACGCCAACTTCCGCACGCTGCCCGGCGCGGCGGATACCGGCGTGATGGGCTCCAGCTTCGGCGGCGTGGCGTCGATTTCCGTGATGCTGGCGTACCCGGCGTTTTTTGGCTGCGTAGGCTTGATGTCGACGTCCTTTTCGTACACGACGCTCGATGATCGGCTCGCCGCGGGAGAAACGCCGACAAATACGCGCGTTTACCTTGACGCCGGCGACACGAGCGACGGCGGCGATCTGACGGTGGGCGTCCGCGATGCACTGCTGCGGACCGGCCGCGTGCTGGAGCAGAGCATCTTTTTCCAGATCGGCTTCAACCAGCAGCACAACGAGGTCGCCTGGAACGCGCGGCTGCCGCAGGCGCTCGAAGCGCTGTACCCGATCACGGAAGGCGCGAGCGAACTCGCCCTGCCGGCGCCGCTTCGCGGCGATTCGGACGGCGACGGGTGCATCACGCTAGAGGATCTCACGCTGCTGCTTTCCGCGTACGGAACTTGCGAGGCCGGCGCGGGATACAACCCCGCGGCCGATCTCGACGAAAACCAGTGCATCACGCTGGCGGATCTGACGCTGCTGCTGTCGGCGTTCGGCGATTGCCGCTGATTCGCGGGATGTGCCCGTTCTTCCGGGCGACAAGCATCGTCCGAGCTGCGCTAGGTGAACGCAGAGACGAAAGACATCAATAAACCTCACTGTCTTTTCTCCGCGTTCTCTGCGCTCTGTGCGGTGAAACGGCTGGAAGATCAACCGCAGAGCACGCCGAGAACGCAGAGAAGAAAGGCAGAGGAGTGCAAACTCCAGTTTCGCGCCCTCGGCACTTGCTGCGGTTGGATGGAGCCCGGGCCCAGGGCAATCGCATCTAAATTCACCTTTCTAGCAATCCAGACTGCATGTTAGGGATGTGTTAGGTATTGCGCCAGGGGCGTGCGCTGGTTATGGTGCGCCCAACTCGTTGGCCGGGCCCGGCCGAATTGGAAAAACCGAT
>JACRLV010000167.1 GCA_016235145.1 Planctomycetota bacterium | reverse complement strand
TGATCATGTTGCGACACTCCTGCTGCCAACCACAACTTCCGCCCTGCAATCGAGTTATGCGATTCCACGGTCCGACGACCGGTCCGCCGAAAGGGACGAATGGACCAGTATAGCAGGTCGATCGCCTGCTTGCGACAGGGGCGGGAATGAAATCAGCTCGGCAAGAAAGCCCGCAAATGCCGGTTATCAGCGACGACCGGCACGCCGGCGAGGGAGGATCCGCTTGATCCATCCCTCACCGACGCGCGGAGGCTTTCTCCGCCAGGTGCTGCGTACTACGGCGAGCCTACGGGCAAGTCGTCCCAAAGTGTGCGAGGAGCGTCGTCAAATCCGACAGCTCGATCGCACCATTCGAATCGAAATCGACCGCGGTGCTGTAATTCGGATCGCCGGTTGATGAGCCGAACGCCGCCAGCAGCAATGTCAGGTCTGCCAGGCCAACTTCTCCGTCGCCGTTCACATCGCCTACGCACGGCGGCGCGCCGAGCGTGCCGTCCATGTTGATGTTCTGCGCTTTGATGTCGTTCGTGCCGGTCTCGGCATCGTGCCAGGCCGCCACGAGCATGTCCGAGCCCGCCACGCCGGAGACCATCAACCGGCCCTTGCCGCTTGGATTCGTCGCAATACCCAGGAAAGCTGGCGTCCAGACCGCGGCGCCGGCTTCGTCGAGGCGTGTCGCTTCGATGATCATGGGCCCGTTGGCGCCCTGATACTCGATCCATGCGACGACCGCGTCGTTGGTCGGCGCGGGCATGACGCTGATGAACGACTTGTGATTGCCCGAGTTGAGCGGAATCAGCTCCAGCCCCTGCCCGCCGCCCCACTGCCGCACGCCGGCGGCGGTGACACGCTGGGCGCCGAGACCGTACAGGCTCTGAAACGTATTGCTCCGCTCGAACGCCACGACGTACTCGTCCACCGCGGGCAGATACGCGGCGGCGGCCGAAAGGCGATACTCGGTCGCCGAGGACGTGGTCGACATCGCCAGGCCGTTTTGCGCAAAGCGCTGCGAGCCGCCGGGCAAAACGTGCTGCAACCACGCATTGCGGTCTGCACCGTTGTCATACCAGGCCACGACGGCACCGCCAGCGCCATCGGGAATCGCGGCCGGATAGTACCCGGACTGAATCGAACGGTTCGGCGTTGCATTCGAGGTATAAACGTCGATCGGCGAGCCAGCGCCGCCGGCGCCGCTCCAGAGCGAAGTGTGGGTCGAATCCCACTTCTGGATCTTCAGCCCTTTACGTGAAGTCACCATGTTGGTGGTTTCCGATCGCACCCAGAGCAGGATCACGTCGCCGCCGCTGCCGCCGGTGATCAGGTCCGCCGCCGCCTGTCCGCGCGACGCTTCAGCCAGGCTCCACGCCTCCCCCGGAACAAACGTGCCGTCCGGGTTGAGGCGCTGGAACTGAAGGACGTTGCTGACCGCACCGGCGACCACGATCGTTCCGTCGGCACAGACGGCGATGCGGTTGCCGAACGAGCCCGCCAACGCCGGAACCTGCACGCCCGCCGCCCCCCACGGCAGGTTGCCGTTGGAATCGACCTTCTGAACCGTCACCAGGCTGGACCCGCTGCTGTCGTCATCGAAGACGGCGTACGCATTTCCGAGGGCGTCTGCCTCCGCGTCGGATGTGAACGTGGCGGAGTTCTGCCGGTTCGCCAGCACGACGCCGTTGCCGGCGAAGACTCGCGTGCCGTCCGCCGCGAGCCGCTGCATCCGCGGCTTGATGCCGCTGCCCACGCCGCTGTCGTAGAAAAACACCCAAACGCCCCCGTCGCTGGCTGGTTTGACGATCGGCACCGCCTGATCGCCCGCCCCGTCGGCGACGACTGTGTTCACGCCTGAGTCGCTGCTCCACTGCGCTGCGGCCGAGGCCGCGGCGAGGACCGCGCACGACGCCGCCCGGACGCGCGACCAAGTGGTCGTTCTCATGGTATGAGCTCCTATTACCCTCACCGCATTGTACTGGATCGATCGATCGCCCGGGTGCCGCAATCCGAGCCACCGGAGCGAAACCAGGGAATCTGGTTCGCAGAAAACAGTCCAGCAATCGCCGAAGCGGGGGGCATGGCTCCAGCGATCCTCCCCGGAACAACCGCTTGGCGGCCCTCAATTTACCGTTTTCTTCTCTTGAATCCTCCTCACGGACGATGTACGCTCCTGTCAAGCCGATTTCAGTTCCGGGTGTTCGCGGAGGAAATTCCAGCCGAGCTCGTTCACGGCGATCAGTCTGTCTCTGTTCGGCGGCGGAACGTCCGTCGCCGCAGGTATATCGTGTTCGTCTCTTGAGGAGGAGTCGGATGCTACGCAGAAACTTCGTGCTCGTATTGTCACTCGGCGCCGGCAGCGTCGCGCTGGGCCAGAGCGGCAACCCCAACGACATTTACGTGCTCAGCGACGCGACCAGCGAGGTGTATCAGTACGAGCGGAACTCGCCGTGGAATTACGTGCCCGGCAGCTACAGCGGGTTCCTCGGGTCGCCGTACAACGCAGTCTTCTCCAATTCAACCCAGTGCCAGTCCAACAACCCCTACCTCGGCGCCGCGGCGGGACCCAACGACAACCTGTTCGTCGGCGGATTCGGGTCGCTCGTGCAGATTGACTCGAGCTCGGGCGCGTACGTCAGTACGATCGCCGGCGGCACCCGTCTGGGCCCAGCCAAGGCGCCGAACGGCAACATCGTCGTCGGCGGACCGTCCGGAACCGAGGAGTACGACTCGGCGACCGGCGGGTTCGTGCGAAACGTACAGACCTCGTACGGCGGCGGCGGCAACCTGCACTGCTTCCGCGGCAACGAGATGTTCGTCGTTCCGTGGGGCGGCTCGGCGCCGGGGGGCGGAATTCAGCGCTTCGACTTCGTCACCGGCCTGCCCACCGGAGCGCCAATCCCCGTGTCGTTCGCGCCGCAGGAAATCGGCATCGGGCCGGACGGCGGGCTCTACGCCACGGCGCTGTACGAAGGCAGCAGCACGGAAGGCCTCTGGCGCTACGACTTCGGCACGACCACCTGGACGCGCTACATCGACACCAACTTCCTGACCGGTACGGGCCCCCACGGCTTCGCGTGGGATCCCACGAACTACGACATCTTCATGGCGTTCCAGACCGGTGAGATCTTCCGCTTCGATGTCAACGGGAACTACCTGAACCAGATCGACATCGTGCCGACGAAGTTCACCGACATCCTGTTCCACATCGCGGTGCCGGAGCCGGCGTCTCTGGTCCTGCTCGCGTTGGGCGGCCTGATCGCCGTTCGCCGCCGGTAGAGCTTCAAACGCCATTTGGGGAACCGGCGCATCGCGGGCGGCGGCAGCGGAAAACGCTCCGCCGCCCCTCCGCTTTTGTACGCGGAAGCGATGCTTTCGGCTTGTGAAACGCCACGCTCACGGGATTGGCAGCCGGCTGAGAATCGCGCCCGGAGGGATTCGAACCCCCGACCAGCGGATTAGAAATCCGCTGCTCTGTCCTACTGAGCTACGGGCGCACGGAGTCGCACCAGGCGGCGCGGCTTTTCGCATCTTCGCGATTTTACGATGTTCTCGCGAATTAACAACGTGGGTGCTTTTTGATGCGCCGCGCGCCTTGTTGCGCCGGCTCGCATGCGATCGCGCCCTCTGATGGAAATGAGATTGGGAGCGTCTTTGCGCGCAATTGACAAGCCACCAGGCCCGGTTGCGACGTGCTCAAACGGCCGGATGCCGAAGCACTTCCCTAGCTCGGCAGGATCGCTTCCAGCCGCCGGAGAACCAGCAGTGGTTTCGTGTTCGGGTCGGTGTCCAATGCGTCAAAGAAAGCCTGGCTGGTGGTAGCAGTCGACGCCGGGTCGATCTGAAAACGGAACCCGACCTTTCGCGCTCCACTCTGAAGAGCAGTCCGAACGGCCTGCGAGACGTCCAGCTTGAACGAGGTGGGATCCTGAAAAGGCGTCAGCGTCACGAGCCCGACGAGTTGGGCCGGGCCGACCGAAAAATCGTTACGCGACTCGTACAAGTCCGCCGCATAAGAGTAGACGGCGATGACCGAATCCGGCATGGGATAGACCGGAGCGCCCCGCAGCATGAATTCCAACGAGGCACGGTATCTTCCATCTTGCGCAATGCTGGCGAGATCGAACTCCCACACCACCCGCGTCTCCATGCGATTCGAGGGCGACTCCGTGGTTTTTGTAATCGCGCCCTGGTAGCCGGTGTTGGCGAACGCCCAGTCTGCCGCGTCGCCGACGCCGTCAAATGCGCCGTACACGCTTCCATCCACGATCGTGCCATCAGCTCGCGGATGAAGCGCGGTCGCCGAAGGGTCGGCGGCGGACACGCCGAACGCGGAACGCGGTTGCATGAATCCCACTCCGATCGCGAGCGCGAGCGCCAGACCCGCGCCGCCGGTGTACATCCATCGCGCTCGACCGGGGCGTCGGATCGTCGATTCGTTCGTTTTCATTTCATCACCCTCGTGAAGCGTGGACCCGCGGCCTTCCGCCGCCAGCGCCGCTTCAGTCCTTCGGCGCTCCGCGTCCGATGTTCTCCAGCAGACTCGGCAAGCGGTTTCGGTCGTGCATGTTTCCGCGCGGATCTTGGATCGGATTGGGAGCCGGCGGGCAAGGCGTGTCATGCGCTCCGCTTCCGGGCCAGTCATATTCGCCCCAGGAACTGCCGTGACTGTGGCAGGATTCGCAGCTTGTGCAGGAGTCGTGCCACCAATCCAAGGTGTAGTTGGCCTGCCAGTACGGATGGCAAACGCCGCACAACCCCTGCGGCGTGCCCCAGCCGACGACGTTGTTGTTGATCGAAACCACGACTTCGCGGGCAACGCCGTATGTGTTCCACGGCGGACCGATCCAAGGCCGTGCGTAAAGGTAACCGTCGTCCACGAATTGGGTGCCGTCGACGAAGTCGCGGATCATGTACGGATTGCCCGCGGTGTTCGTCGGCGTGTAGGAGCCGTGCGGGTCGTGGCAGTCGACGCAGTTCAGCTCATACGCCGGTGCGCCGGAATAAACCGGCCAAGCTCGCTTGGAATTGAGCCCGTGGGCGGAGTTCGTCCACGTGTAGTCGACCCAGAACGGCGAACCCACATAGGCGCAGGATTCAATACCGCGCAACGCGATGGTCGGCCCTGTCACTCCTGGCGGGAAACCCGGATCGGCCGGGCCGGCGCCGCCGTTGTGGCACGAAAGGCAGAAGTCGTTGCTCGAGCCGTTCCAAGGGGTGGTCGGTTGGGCCGGGTTGATGTTCGGACTTTCGGCGGACGCGCTGTGAGCGCCGTGGCAGTTCAAGCATTCGACTTTCGCGCCGCTGAACGTCTGATCCGCGTCGCTGATGTCGTGGTGGCTGTTCACGCCTCGCAGCGTGCCGTCATCCCCGAAGCAGTAGTCGGTGTAGAACTGGTGCCACTGGAGCGTTCCGTTGAACTTGTCCGCGGTGTTGGGCGGCACGTTGCCGTTGCCGAACGGATCGGCCGGATTCGGCAGGCGCTGCGCGCCGTCGGCGTCGTGACAGTGCTGGCAGAAGTCGGACAGATCGGGATCCTGCGTCAGGTCGCCGCCGCGCACGAAGCGATAGATGCTGCCGTCGTCGGGATCGACGAGATCGACATATCCGTCCATGTGCGTCGTCTGGCTGTGGCAGACCGTGCAGGCCGCGCCGTCCAGCGACGCGCCGTAGTGTGCATGCGCGCTCCCAACTGGGAACTCGCCGACAACCGCGCGCCGCCCGCCGGCCGGCACGCCGTCACCATTGTCCTGCGGACTTGCGTGGCAATCGGTGCAGGAGCCGGCCGCCGGCATGAAGCCGGCGTTGTGGGGGTGGCACTGCGTGCAGGTTTCGCCGTCGTGATGCGAGGCACCGGAGCCATCATGTCGATGGTAACTGGTGCCGGTATGGCACACCTGGCAGATGCCGTCATAAACAGCCGGATCGCCGTCGTCGAAACTGTTGGCTCCACTCCGGGAAGTGAAGACGACGGTCTTGTCGATCGAGAGCGTTTGATTTCGAACGGTGCGGGCCACCAGCGACAGATTGTTGCTCGCCGGATCATGGGGCTCGTGGCAATCGAGGCACCCCGGCTGCCAGGCGCCGGACGGCGTGTGTCCCGTATGGTCGGTGTGGCAGAGGCGGCACAGCGAGTCGTCCTTCGTCGTGCGAAGGAGCATGCCATCGCCGTCGCCGTTGTTCGCTTCGCCGGAGGTTGCCTTGTGTACCGCGTGACAAGTCGTGCACTCGACGTTGCCTTCGTTAATTTGCATCGGTGCGACCGCCGCGGCGGCGGGGAATTCGCCCTGCCCCGCCGGATAGGCGAAGCCGACCGGGTGGGTTCCGCGCTGGCCTGGTCCTTCATTGCGCGGCGCGTGACACTCTTTGCACATGGCGTCATGACGATTGCTGACGCGCAGGTACGGCGCGCTCGTATCGCTGTTGTGCGTATTGTGGCAGGTCGTGCATTTCATTTGGCCGTTCGTCAGGTACGCCGCCATCTCGCTGCCGGAGGCGGGTCCAACCGAATCGGCGCTCGCATTGACCGCCGGCACGCCCCACGCGTGTGATGAGCCGCTGTGGTCCACTGCCGCGGGATTCGTGGCGAACGGATCCGCCAACTCGCGCGTTTGGATGGTCTTCAAAATCGCCTGGCCGCCGGCCGTGTGGCACGACGTGCACAGCACAAACTGTCCATCAGGGACGAACTCGCTTTCGCCCGGCTGCAAGCGAATGGCGTGGCATCGACCGCAAATAATCGGCGATTCGATGATGTGCGGTCCGGTGTAGTTCGTGCGCGGCAATGGGCCGCCGCCCGGCCATTCGTCGCCGTCGCTCCCACCTTCCCCGCCGCCCGGCGGAAAGCCCACGAGGTCGGCAGCAGCCGCGAGTCCGGCTCCTGCGGCGGTCAAGGTACGATCGTTCTTGGGGCCGCCACCGCCGCCTCGGAAACCGGACACTCCATACACCTCAACCGCCGACGCGTTAGTGCTCACGACGAATAGCCGCAGGCCGTCCGGAGTCAGCGCCAGGTCGCACGGCGTACGCAGGTCGCCGGGATTGAAACCGTAGTGAAGGAGTTTGGACAGTTCGTTTCCGCTGGTGTCGAAACGCCGAACAGTGCTCATCATCGCGTCGGATACGAGGATCCGGCCGGAAGGATCGACGGCAAGACCCTGCGTCCGCGGCACCCAACCTTCGGACGGACCGTTCACCGGGTACTTGTTGCGGTCACCGAACGCAAACAGGAAGACGCCGCTCATCGTGAAGACCTGGACGCGGAAATTGTCATGATCGGCCACGATCAGGCGATTCCGACCCTCATCGATCGTGATGGCGCTTGGATATCGGAACTGACTGCCGCCGCCGCCACGAATCCCCAGTCGCAGAGCCAGGGCGCCGCTTGATGTGAAGCCGTACACACGATCGCCTTCGCCATCCACGACGTAGACGTTTCCGTTCCGGCCGTCCACGCACAGATCGGTAGGCCGGACGAAGCTCACGAAGGGGTTGCCTTCACCAAGGTAGCTCACAAAGGCAAAATTGGCATCGAGCACGGCGACCTTGCCGATGTCCTGAAGCGAAACGTAGTAACGATCGTTGGTCGGCGCCACCGCGATCCCGACCGGGCCGTTCGCCACGCTGTAGGCCTCGACAAAGCTCAGATCCGCGCGATTGAAGCGCACGATCCGGTTCTGGGCGGGTTCGGTGACCAAAACCGTGTTGTCCGGCGCTAATCCGAGCCGCGCGGGAGCATGGAGTTGTTGGGTCAGAGAGCCGATGTATGTGAGTTGAGCGATAATCACGCCGACGATTGCTAGCACGACTTCCCTCCACGGGGCTTACTACAGACTCGAAAGGTCGAAGTGAGGGCGAGGCCTGCAAGAGTCATGCCCTTTCCACGCAAGCGGAGGTTGGATGTCTGAAGCCGTGCATTCCGCATTCAAAGCACACTTCATATGCGGTTTTTCGTCAGTCCCGCGACGTGAACGCAATTCAGTGCTCGCGGCTATTCTCACTTGAGGCGATTCCGTGCGGCCGAGTTGCCACTTCCGAGAATGGTCTCGCGCGAATACGCGAAACCCGGCTCCGAATCAGCCGCCGTTTTGAATACTCCCGATGCCCATTGAGCCGCGTCTCTGAGACCTCAATTCAAGCAGACGGACGGATGCGGTTTATGGGGCCTCGGGGGACATCCATATGCGTCAGCGCCGAGCACCGCGGACTCAAATCGCCCTGCTTTCACTCATCGGGATATCGGCCGTCTTCACGGTGGCGAACTCCGATGCCGTCGGACGCGAACCAACGGGGGCAGGTTCTACGTTGCTGACCGGTCCCGGCGTGTTCAATCATCCCATCAACGTGCGACCCTCGGCTGACGTGCACATACCCAGCGGTTGGCCGCTCGATGAAAGCGGCGCGATGACTTGCCTGACGTGCCATGAGCAGGGCGAACGTGGGCAGGTGGTCAGCGCCGCGCTCCGTCCGACGCCGCGCGCTGAATCGCCCGGATCTCAACGTTTCTGCACCGCGTGCCACACCGACGCATCGGCCCGGACGGCGAAGTCCTCCCACTGGATGGCGATGAAGGTCGCACACGTGCGGCCCAACAATTCAGCCGGTGATCGAGAGACCCTGGACGACGGTTCGCGGCTCTGCCTTTCGTGTCATGACGGCGTCAATGCCGGAGAAGCGGAAAATTCGGTCTCTCGCCGCGCAGCCAGAATTTCCTTTGAAGACGCGTCATCCAATCACCCGATCGGAATGACCTATTCGAATCAGTCACGATCAAAGCTGAAATCCGTGTCTGGATTGCCGCCGGAAGTCGCGCTGCCCGGCGGAAAAGTAGGCTGCGTGTCGTGCCACAACCTCTACAACAGGGAGCGCGGCCGTCTGACGGTCCCCATCGACGGGTCTGCCCTTTGCTTCACCTGCCACGATTTGCGATGAGCAAGCGGTTGCGCATATTTTCCCAGAACTGAGAAAACTCGCGCACACGCGGCGATTTCACATCGGTGGTGGCCTAGGGATTTCGGAAAACGCGAAAATCTCTATCGGCTTTGAGACTCCAGCTCGACGCAGCAGATCACCGCTCGATTTCCCGGCAAACTGAGAATCGTCACTGCTCGAATTGCGTTCACTGTGCTGCTCAGCGCGACGCCTGGTGCGAACGGAATTGGCTGAAGAAAAGGTCGATCGCCGCGGAGGCAATGCTCGTTGCCGCTGCGTCGATCGCGTCCTGCTGGTCGGTGTCCGTGAGCAGGATTGCCTGCGTCGCGCCGCTCAGGGCCTCAACGACCGAGTTCTGAAACTCAGGGCAGCCGCCGGCGGCGAACGGGATCAACAGCGCCACCGCGCTCAACCCGCACCGACGACCGACACTTTGCCTTCGGCTTGTCGCAAGTCTCATACAAGGGACCCTCGCGGTCGCCGACTCCGGCGCCTTCCCGCCGTGAACAAACGTTCGTTCTGGCACGTCTCGTGCCATTCGCAGTCCGACGGCTTTGCAGGCGACATGATAGCCGCGTGTCTCAAGTTTCGTAGCCGAGGTTGGAACAGCAGTTGCTCTTGGCCGGCAACTGCGGGGCACGATTGTTCGCGCTGACCAGAGCTGATGCGGCGCGCCAGGCCGCCGGGTGATGGGATAATCATGAGTTCGGTCGAAGTAGCCTCGGTCGAGGATGGCATGCGCAGCCCGGCCGGGGTTGAGCCCGACTCGTTGCACATCGATTTTTCGGATCGAAAACCGGCTTCGCTCGCCAGCGCCAACCGACGGACCCAATCGTTGATCTACTGGATCGCCGCGTCGTTGCGCCCGCCGAACATCTGGGCCTCGCTTACGGGGCTCGTGGTCTTTCTTTGTTTGTTCGTCGGCTGGGACGTACTCACGAACTACGCCTTCCCCAGAATGTCAACCTGGGTGCGCCATCCGCTGCTGACGATCTGTGCGGCGACGACGACAGTGCTGACGACCGCCGCGATCAACACCATTGTGTCTCGACACAATCGCCGCCTCTCCGACGTGGCCCAGACGTTGACCCGCCTGATTCATTCCCATCAGGCCGAACCGTCGAACCCTCGCGTCTTTGAAAACCCGCATTTGGCGACGATCGGCGAGCGCATCCCTCACTCGTCCAAACGCCCAGCGTGCGCCGCTCTGCTGACGCAACAGACGCGCTGCTGGCACGCCCTGGCGGCGCAGCGGGCGGTGGAAGGCGATCGGTCGCCGCAAATCGAGCTCGAAGGCTGTTTGAATTGTGCGGTCTTTCGGGCGGCCTGTCCTGACAAGCTGACCGAACTGGGCGAGGCGTTTAACAACCTGCTCTTTCTCTTGCGGGCCGAAGCCGACAAGGCCGGCTACATGCAGTCTCAACTGGCCGAAAAGGAAAAGATGGTCGCCATCGGCAAGCTCGCGGCCGGCATCGCCCACGAGGTGTGCAATCCGCTTTCGAGCATTTCGTCCGTCGTACAGATGCTTCGGCGGCGGCAATCCGCGGCGGCGACGCCCGAAACGCTCGACCTGATTGACCAGCACATACAACGCATTACGAGCACCGTTCGAAACCTCACCACGCTGGCCCACCCCGGAGTGGATCGCTGGGATATGGTCGATGTGGGCGCCTGCCTCGACGGCGTCGTCCGCCTGATCGCGTTTGACCGGCGGACACGCGGCGTCCAAGTGCATTGGCAGCGCCCCGCGGCGGCGGTCTATACGCGTGGGATTCGCGATCAGTTGCAGCAGGTGTTCTTGAATCTGGCGATTAACGCGCTCGACGCAATGCCCGACGGCGGCTCACTCAGTTTTCACGTGCGCCAGACGCCTCGGGAAATCGAAGTCGATGTTGTGGACACGGGAGTCGGCATTCCGGCCGGGATCGGACGGCGCGTATTCAATCCGTTCTTCACCACCAAGCCGCAGGGCCAGGGCACCGGCCTGGGGCTGTCGGTGAGCTACGGAATCGTTCAAAAACACCAGGGACGCATCGATTTTCGAGCAAATGACGACAAGGGGACAGTGTTCACGGTGGCACTTCCCATTCGCACAGAGGCAACGGAATCCTGAGCATGCCGCAGTTCACCATCCTGCTCGCGGACGACGAAGAAACGCTGCGCAGGAACCTCGCGCAGGTTCTCGAGGAAGAGGGCTTCGACGTCATCGCATGCTGCGACGGGTCCGCGGCCCTGCGAGCGATGAAATCGTCCACGATCGACGCGATCATCACCGACCTGCGCATGCCGGGCGTCACCGGGATGGACCTGATCGACCACGCCCGGAAGCTCTGTCCGACAGCGCCCATCATCGTCGTGACTGCGTTCGGCGAGGTTGAAACCGCCGTCGAGGCGATGAAAAAGGGCGCGCAGGACTACCTGGCCAAGCCCCTGATCTTCGACGAGCTGATCTTCAAGCTGAAGCGGCTGCTCGCGCAGGACGAGCTGCTGCGGCAAAACCGCCTGATGCGCGAAGAGATTCGCAAGTCGCACGATGACCGTGGGCTGGTCACCAGGTCGCCGGCAATGGCCGCGATCGTGGCCGCACTGAAACGCATCGCGCACACGATGAGCAACGTACTGATCTGCGGCGAAAGCGGCACGGGAAAGGAAGTGCTGGCGCGGGCCCTGCACTATTGGAGCGTGACCAAGGATGCCCCGTTCGTCGCGGTGAATTGCGGCGCCCTGGTCGATACGCTCGTAGAAAGCGAGCTCTTCGGCTATCGCAAGGGGGCGTTCACCGGCGCAGCCGACGACCGCATCGGCTATTTTGAAGCCGCCGCGAACGGCACGCTGTTCCTGGACGAGATCGGCAACCTGCCCTTGAAGAGCCAGGCGGTGCTGCTTCGGGCGATCGAAGACAAGACGGTCGTCCGCGTGGGCGACAACCGGCCGCGCTCCGTGAACATTCGCATCATCGCAGCCACGAACCGCGACCTGGACGAGGCGGTTCGGGCCGGAGAGTTTCGCGAAGACCTTTACTACCGGCTGAACGTGGTGCGCATCGACGTGCCGCCGCTGCGTGAGCGGCCGGAGGACATCCCCGTCCTGGTCAGCCACTTTGTCGCCAAGTACAACGCCGAGATGAAGCACTGCTGTCCCGGATTCTCGCCGGAAGCGCTCGACGCGATGCGCGGCCGGCCCTGGCGCGGGAACGTGCGCGAACTCGAGAACGCGGTGGAACGGGCGCTGATCTTCGCCGGAGACGCGCCGGTCAGACCGGACGATCTGGGTCTGGGCGGAGCCGTCGTTTCGCCGAGCCCCGCCTATTCTGTCTCGCTGCGCGGCGCGCTGCGCGACTTCGAACGGCTGCACATCATTCGCGTGCTTTCCAGCTACGGCGGCAACAAGGCGGTGGCCGCGGATGCGTTGGGAATCGGCCTGTCGAGCCTTTATCGCAAGCTGGACGAACTCGACATCCTCAAGGAGCCGCGCGAAACGCCGCAATCGACGTAGGCCGCCCGACAACGGAGGATCGTGAAGTGCTGAGCAGGATAACCATCGCGATCGCATTCATGAGCGTCGGCTTCGCATCCGCGGAACGCGCTTGCGGACAAGGCGCCGGCCACGGCGTACACCCGCCGATGCCGAACCAGACGCTCTGGCTTTCCTGCCGGGTGCAGGGAGACGCCAATGCGCTCGCCGATGTCGAGTTGAAGCTCACGTCGATGACCGAGCCGGCGACGGTGGACCAGGTGATCGAGTTGCCGGCCCCCTGGCCCTCGATCCGCGTGCTGAAACTCATGCCGCGCGCCGAACTGGAACAGCACGTCACGCCCACAACCAGTCCTGCACCTGGCGATTCATGCACGTCAAGGATCCCGCAGATCGCGATCGGCTCCATGTTCAATGGGCGACAGAATTCACGCGGGATCCGCTGCTGCGAATCAGCCGTCTCGACGGCAGCGACCCTGAGGAACTGGACGCCCGCCCGGGCACTTCGAAGATCCTCGAAAAGCTCAGCTGCAAGTTGCGCGTGCTCGATTTCTATCCGCACTTCGGCTTCGACCAGGCCACCAGCCAGCCGGCGAACCAATCGCCGCGCCGCCTGAATCCGGCGGTTCGAATCCAGCTCGAAATGGACGGCAAGGTGGATGAGCGTTGGCTGTTCTCGAAATTCCCAGAGTACAAGAGCCAAAAAGGCGACCCGCTCCCGTTTCTGGCGTCGATCGACTGCGCTTCGGAAGGCAAGGCGCCGCGGCCCGATTTCGCCATCGTCGCCGTCGGAGATTCAAAGCTGGAGTGCTGGATGCGCAACGGCGATCGCACCGAGCTGCGGGATCTGAAAGCGAAAACTCCCGTTCAAGTCGAAGGATCACAGTACACCTTTCAGTTGGATGAATTCGTCCCAAGCGGACAGCTCGTCGAAGCGTATCAGGCGGTGGAGAAGAAAGGCGCCGTAACCGTGTTGTGCGTCGAACTGGTTGGGGAAGATTCGAAAGGCGGCGGTGCGCGCTGGCTTGAGATGTCGAAGGAAGCGACCGTCGCCCTGAAGGCGGGCGCCCTGACGATCGAATTCGGGCCCCGCTACATACCCCCTCCATCAACGCAGCCGGACGGACACGGTGCATCGACGGGCTCTCCCACGAAGCCGGTTCACCCGTAGAGCACGGCTTCCCGGCGATAGGAACGCCTGGAGAAGCCATCCCAAGAATGAGAAACGTCGTCGCCGTTGCGGTCGCCGGCCCGATATCCGCGATCTGCGGGCATAATGTAATCCCTTGCATCTCAACAGCTTAGTGTGCTTCTTCGGGTTCTCCCTGACTTGACGCCCGGCCTCGCCGTATTGGCACAGCCAATGCCGTCCAAGGATGCGAATTCAATGTCCGTCATCGGAGCAGGGCGTACGAGCCCGCGGCCAAGACGGGCGCATGGTGCGCCCCGAGGCTCCGAGTTGGGCTTGAACACGTCAAAACGTCTTTTTTTGGAGGCGATTCATGAAACACGTCCTGCGATTGGCGTCCGCCGCCCTGGCGACATTGCTCGTCGGCAGCGCGTTCGGACAGATCACCAACACGCCGCACAACCTGAACAACTTCGGCGTGACGGTTGACCGCAATCAGGTCTGCCTGCCGTGCCACGTTCCCCACAACGCCTATCCGTACAATTACACGGATCCGCTCCAGCGCCGCGCGTTGTGGAACCACGCGGAAACGACGCAGACCTTCACGATGTACACGACGACCAGCGGCCACACGGGCACCGGACCGGAAGGCCCGAGCAAGATGTGCCTGAGCTGCCATGACGGCGTGACGGCAGTGGACAACTACGGCGGCACCACGTCGGGCAGCCACTTCATCACCGGCAGCGCCCGCGTCGGCACCGACCTGAGCAACGACCACCCGATCGGCATCGCGTATCCCACGGGCGATCCCGGCTACAACGATCCGAGCGGGTTCCAGGGCGTGCAACTGGTAACGATCAACGGCACGCAGCGGGTCGAGTGCACCTCGTGCCATGAGCCGCACAACAACTCGATGGGCAACTTCCTGCGGCGGACGCTGAACGAAAGCCGCCTGTGCCTGGAGTGCCACAACAAGTAATTGGCGCTGGCGGCGGTGCGAATTCTGTCCTCGCACTCGATCGGCCGAAGGAGCGGGATGAGTCGCTCCAAATCGGATAGAATGGCCGCTGCATCCGAAATGAAGCGTGCAAGACGCTCCAAGCGGCCATCGAGGGCGAAATGAGAGTGAGCACTGTCGTGACGAGACGCTGGTTACAAGCCGGGGTCCCGGTCGTTCTGCTGGCGCTGTGCGGCTGCCAGGCCGCGGCGCCCAAGGCGACCGGGCCCCTGCTCTTTTTTCCATCCCCGCCGGAGAAGCCCCGCGTCCAGTTCCTGACCTGGGCCACGGGCGCGAACGAGGTCGAGCCGGGCAAGGGCAAATTCGAGGATTTCGTCCTCGGACAGCAGCCCGTGCAAACGCGCGCGATCAACAAGCCTTATGGAATCGCCGTGCGGGACGGCGCCGTCTATGTTTGCGACACCAAGGGTCTTTGCATCACAAAGCTCGATTTCAAGCAGAAGACCTACAGCGTATTCGGCGACCAGGGGCTGGGCCGCCTCCGCAAGCCGCTCAACATCGTCATCGACCAGGCCGGCAACAAGTTCGTCGTGGATTCGGTCCGCAAGCAGATCGTCGTTTTCGGACCGACGGACCAGTACGCCACCGCGTTCAACGTCCCGGAGCCTTGTCGCCCTGTGGATGTGGCCGTCAGCGGCGAGGAGCTGTTCGTCCTGGACAATGACGACACCTGCGAGGTCGTCGTACTCGATCGCACCAGCGGCGCCGTGCTGCGCAAATTCGGCGGCCCCGGCACCGGCCCCGGGCAGTTTCGGATTCCCAACAGCATCGGCGTCAGCGGCGACGGCCATGTCTACGTCAGCGACACGCACAATTTCCGTATTCAGAAACTCACGCGCGACGGGAAGCCGGTCGCCCAGGTCGGCATCCCGGGCTATCGACTCGGGCAGTTCGGCCGACCGCGCGGCATTCGCGTCGGCCCCGACGGTGTCGTCTACGTCGTTGACGGGGCGACCGAGCTGGTGCAGATGTTCGATGCGGAGAACCAGTCTCTGATGCGTTTCGGCGGGCCGGGCGACATGGCCGGTGCGATGATCCTGCCGGCGACGCTCGCGATCGACACCACGTCGATCCCCTATTTCAAGGACTACATCCACCGGGATTTCAACGTCAAGTATCTGATCTTCGTGACGAACCAGTACGGTTCGCGACTGGTCAACGTGTACGCGTTCGGCGAATTCCCGGAGGGTTACCAGATTTCGGAGTCGCAGGTCGCGAAGCTGCCGCCGATGGCGCCGCGCGAGACCGAAGTGCCCGGCGAGGGCGGCCGCGCCGAGGCGCCCGAACCCAATCCCCAACCGGCCACCCAACCAGCCGGACATCGATAGGCCCGCGCCGCTCTCCTACCCTTCTGGCGCCCCACGATCCGAGCCCCAAGCGCCAGCGCGCGGGCATTTTTTCAACTATCACGCCGATTTGCGCGAATACCCACGCGCTGGCGCTT
>JACRLV010000189.1 GCA_016235145.1 Planctomycetota bacterium | reverse complement strand
GACCTCCTCGTTCGCCGCGTCGAACGAGCAATTCAGCATCGGGTACGAGCGCAGGCAGGTCGCGACCGCCTTCAGGATGATGGCCGTCATGGACATCTTCGGCTGGCCTTCGCGCAGGTGCTTGTTGATGTCCTTGCGGTTCTTCTCCAGCTCGGTCACGTCGGCGGAATCGCAGTGCGTGACGCGCGGAACGCTCAGCCAGGCCCGCGTCATCTGCCGCGCGATCGTCTTGCGAATCTGCGACGGCGTCTCGCGGCGGATCGGGCCGTAGGCGCTGAAATCCGGCAGCGCTTCCGCGGCGGGCAACGCGAAGCTCGCCCCGCCTGCCGTCTCGCCTGCGCTTCGCGCCGGCGCTCCACCGCGGGCGAAACGCTCGACGTCCTCGCGGAGCACGCGGCCGTTGGGGCCGCTACCAGAAATGGCGTTGATGTCCACGCCCATTTCGCGGGCCAGCTTGCGCACGACCGGAGCGGCGGGCACGGGACCGGTTCTGGCGACCGGCGAAGCCGCGACAGCCGTCGCGTGGGCCGCGCCCATCGCCGCCGGCTCGATGCCGCGCGCATGCGACGGCAGAACCGATGACGCGGCTGCAACCGCGGGTGCAGGCGGTTTGGCGGCGGGGGCAGTCAGTGGCGTGGCAGTCACGGGAGTCTTCGGCACAGCCGCCGCCTCGCTCTCCTCGATTGCCAGCATGACCTGACCGACCTTCACAGACTGACCGGCCTTGACGTTGATTTTCGCGACACGCCCGGCCTTGGGAGACGGGATTTCGACCGCCGCTTTGTCGGTCTCGACTTCGAGCATCGGCTGGTAGGCGGCGATCGTCTCGCCTTCCTTCACCATGACGTTGACGATGACGCCCTCGTGCACGCCCTCGCCCAGGTCCGGCAGGATGAATTCATACATGAATCGTGAACCTCGAATGTGTCCTCTGGTCGTCCGCCGCCGGGTTCAAGTTGCCAACCGGGCGGATCGGCCGATCAGAATCGTACTGTTTCCAGGGCCGCGCTGACCACCTTGGCGGAACTCGGCAGCCAGTTCTGCTCGTTCGCGAAGAACGGGATGATCGTGTCATAGCCGGTTACCCGCTTGATCGGCGCCTCGAGATACATCAGGCTGTCCTCGACGATCCGCGCGACGATCTCGCCGCCGACGCCGCAGTGCCTGTATGACTCGTGCACGACGACCGCGCGGCCGGTCTTTCGCACCGACGCGTTGATCAGGTCGTTGTCGATCGGCGCCACCGAGAGCAGATCAACGACCTCGGCGTCCACGCCATGCTCCTCGGCCAGCTCCTCGGCGGCTTCGAGCACGGTCCGCACCATGGCGGCGTAGGTGATGATGGTAACGTCCTTTCCGGGTCGAGCGATGACGCCCTTGCCGATGGGCATGGTCTCGGGCGCGTCCGGCACCTCTTCGCGAAACGCGCGGTAGATCGCCTTGGGCTCGAGCACGACCACCGGATCGGGGTCGAGAATCGCGGCCCGCAACAGGGCGCGGGCGTTTCGCGGTCCGCTCGGCAGCACGACCTTCAGGCCGGCCAGGTGTGCGTAAGTCGCCTCGGGCGCTTCGCTGTGATGCTCGATGGCGCGGATGCCGCCGCCGTAGGGCATGCGAATCACCATCGGGCAGGTGAACCGGCCGCGAGTGCGGTTTCGCAGGCGTCGGACGTGCCCCTCGACCTGGTGGAACGCCTGGTACGAAAAGCCGTCGAACTGCATCTCGCACACGGGCAGAAAACCCTTCATGCACAGCCCGACCGCCGAACCGACAATGCCGGCTTCGGCCAGGGGCGTGTCCACGACCCGGTCTTCGCCGAATTCCTTCAAGAGCCCCTCGGTGACGCGGAAGACGCCCTCGTCGATTCCGACGTCCTGTCCCATCATCATCACGTTGGGGTTCTCGCGCATCACCTCGGTCAGTGCGAGGTTGAGCGCCTTTACCATCGTCAATTGCGCCATGGCTTGCTTCCGATCCAGGCGGGCCGGCCCGCCGATTCCTAGGTCATCGCGAAAACTCAATCCAACATCGACCAGCAGAGCGACATCGGTCAACCATGCGTCCTGGCCGTCTCCCGCTGCGGCGCCACGTCGCCGCCGAGCGCCGCCTTCAGCTCCTGCTTCTGTCGGGCCAGCTCCGGGGTCATTTGCGCATACATGTAATCGAACATCGCGTACGGATCGTGGCGGTACTGCTCGTACTTCGCCACGGCGGTGTCCAACTCGTTGCGGATGTCTTCTTCCATCACCGCTTCGATCTTCTCGTCGAGCAGCTTCTTTTTTCGCAGGTAATCACGGAAGCGCGGCAGCGGGTCTTTCGCTTCCCACGACTTCACCTCCGCCTCGCTGCGGTACTTCTTCGGATCGTCGGCGGTCGTGTGCATGGACAAGCGGTACGTGATCGCTTCGATCAGCGTCGGGCCGCCGCCGTTGCGGGCCTTGTCGATCGCTTCCTTCGCGGCGACGAGCACGGCCAGAATGTCGTTTCCATCGACGATCATCGCATCGATGCCGTACGCCACGGCCTTTTGCGCGATGGTCTGCGACGCGGTCTGTTTGTGCCGCGGCACGGAGATCGCCCACTGGTTGTTCTGGACGATCATCACCAGCGGAACCTTGAAGACCGTCGCGTAGTTCATGCCTTCGTGGAAATCGCCTTCGCTCGTTCCGCCGTCGCCGCAGAAGCACGCGACCACGGTGCCGTCTTTGCGGAGCTTGGCGCCCCAGGCGATGCCGGCGGCGTACTGGACCTGCGAGGCGATCGGCACGCAGATCGGCGTGTCGTTCACCTCGGGCGGGATCGACGAGCCGATCTCGTGCCCGCCCCACCAGAGCATGTAGCGGTCGACCGGCCAGCCGCGCCAAAGGAACCCGGACAGCTCGCGATACGACGGCACGAACCAGTCTTCCTTTCGCAGGTGATACGCTACGCCGAGGGGCGTCGCTTCCTGGCCTTTGCAGGGCCCGTAGGTGCCGATGCGGCCCTGGCGTTGGAGGTGCAGGCAGCGTTCGTCCAGCATGCGTGTAAATAGCATGTAGCGAAAGAGTTTACGAAGATCGGCGTCAGGGAGCTTGGGCTCGAGTTTTGTATCGAGCTTCCCGTCATGCGACAGGATTTCGATCTTCTCGATCTTCCCCGGTATCGGCACCGTGTCTCGCGGCACTGTTCACCTCGCGAATCTGCGCAGAACCTGGTTATATCCCGAATTCGCCGCCGAATCACCCAGGCAGGCATGCTAGCGGGATTGCTCGATGCGGCCAAGCGATTCGCGGCAACCTGGCTCGGCGTCTCCTGTGCGACCACCAGGCACCGGTCCGTTTTGAGTCTTGTGGGGCGGGCCTCCGGCCTGTCTCTCGCGATGGCCGACGCCGCCGGCTTCATAATGGCCAACGGGAAAAGGGAATAGACGCCGACGGTCAGCGGTTTCCGTGTATGGCGGAACGCCCGGCGGCTGCCCGGGCTCTTCATGCGAAAACGGGGCGAAACGGCATTCGAGCAGGCAGCCTTGCCCCACATGGAGATTCTGTATCGCGTCGCGCTTCGCCTGACGGGCCGGCCGGCCGATGCCGAGGATCTGGTGCAGGATACGTTTCTGAAGGCGCACCGCGCCTTTGACCGGTTTGAGATGCGGGAGCATGGGATTCGTCCGTGGCTCCTGCGGATTCTGCACAACACGTATCTGAACCGGGCGGCCAAGGAACGGAATTCGCCGCGGACCGCCGATTCGGAATTGCTCGCGTTCGTCGCGGACGAGAATGAGGACAACGCAAACGTGCTGGCGCCGCCGGTGCTGAATTACGAAAAGGTCGATGGGGAGGTGCGGGCGGCGATCGAGCAGCTCGCGCCGGAGTTTCGCGCCGTGCTGCTGTTGTGGGCGACGATGGAATACACGTATCAGGAAATCGCGGAGATTCTCGGCATGCCGATCGGAACGGTGATGAGCCGGCTGCATCGCGCGCGCCAGCAACTGGCGCGATCGCTGCACGACTACGCCCGCGAAAATCGCCTGCCGACGCGGGAGGAAGCGTCATGACCCCCGATCTTCATGAACTCCTCGCACGCTACGCCGACGGCGAATTGTCCGCCGAGGACCGCGCCCGCGTCGAGGCGGAGCTGGCGGCTTCGGCGGATGCGGCTGCGGAGCTGGAACGCTGGCGCAGTCTGCGGCTCGCGGCGCACCGGGCTCTTTGCGATGTCGAGTTGCCGGCGGGAGTCGCGGATCGCATCGCCCGGCGCGTCGCTACGGATCGCGGATTCGCCGGCACCCGAACCTACAGGATCGCGTCGTTTCTGGCGGTGGCCGCCGCGATCGTGCTTTTCGTCGTGTTCCGTTCCGGCGGACCGCTGGGTCGGCGGCCGGGCGTGGTGCAGGCCGGCGCGGTGTTCGGACCCGCCGCATACGTGGATGTCTTTGAGAATTGCGCCAAGCATCATCACGCCGGCGTGAAGCTGGAAGGATCGTGCCCGATCGCGGCCCGCGAGGCGGTTGGCCGGGTCTGCGGCGACTACCGCGTGGCGGTGCCGGACCTCCGGCCGATCGGCTATGAGCTGTGCGGCATCTGCCAATGCTTCGGCGGCGGCTGCAAGGAAGGCGTGCGGGGCGTTCATGCTTATTACCAGCGGAGCGGCGCGCCAGACGACCTGATCTCGGTGTTTTCGACCAGCGCGTGCGTGAAGTTCCAAGGGTGCGACAAGATTGAATGTCGCCAGACGAAGCGCACCTACGAATTGGCCACGGTTCGAACGGTGACCGTCGTGCGCTGGGACGAATCGGGCGGGCATTTCGCGCTGGTCGGCGAGAAGAATCCGAAGGATCTCGAAAAACTCGCGGAAAGCGTGCAAATCGCCGCGGCGACCGGGCGGTAGCGGCCGGCTGAGGTGTTTCGAAGAATCGCCCGGCGCCATAGCTCTGTGAGCAACGCTTTGCCCCGAAAGACCATTCCTGGCAGCGATTGCAGTTACCCACATCCACCCTTCTCCCGTGCGGGTTCTGCACCGAGCAGGTGAGCTGGTAAGCCCGCCATCCTTTTCGGGCGCGCAGCCGGCCGAATTCGCCGTCGGAATTGCGTCCCATGTGGTCGCCGCGCAGACCGCTGCCGCTCCAGAAGGCTTTGACGGTCAGGCCCGCTTACCGCTCCCAAGCGTTGAATTCGTGTACCGCATCGAGCATCGCCAGATAGTTCTGCGCAGGCACGTAGTCGGGAATGCTGTTGCCCGATCCGGCCGCGTAGCCGCCGCGCGGAGCGCAGTGCTTGAGAATCTCGTGCATACGGAGTTTGATCGCCGGCTCGTCGCCGCTGGCAAGCAGGTGAAGGTCGAGCCCGCCGAGAACGGCGATTTGGCTGTGCCAGCGATCGTAGAACCGCTCCACCGGTTCGATTCCATCTTCAAAGCTGTGCTTCGCGTCGATCCCGGCCTGCGCAACGATCGTCGGCAGGATCGACGCGGTGTCGCCGCACGAGTGCAGCAGGAACGGCCGACCCGCCGCATGGGCCAAAGCGGCGTAACGCTGATACCACGGCACTACGAGCCGCTTGAGGAACTCGGGCGAGATGAGCAGGCTGTGCTTGTGGCCGAGGTCGTCGCCGAGCCAGAGCGCGCGGACCGCGTCATATCGACAATACTGCTCGAACACGTTCTCGACGATCCGCCCGACGCGCTCGATGACGGCCGCGACGAGATCCGGCTGCCGGCGCGAGGCGATCATCAACCCCTGCATGCCCATCAGATCGATCGCGAACTCCAACACGCCGCCGGAAAAGCCGATGATCGCCATGCCATCGGCCAGCGCACCGGTTGCGGCTTCGACCGGACCGAAATCCACGTCCTGCGGGCGCGGCCACGCGAATCGCTCCAGGTCATCAAAGCCGGCGATCGGGCCCTTGTGCTCGTCCAGCCATTGGCGGGAGTCCGGCGCGTCTGCCTCCGCGGTCAGGCGCGGCACGTCGAACGGAATCGGCGCGGAGATCTTCACTACGTCGTAGCCGAGACGGTGCTGCAAGCGCACGGTCCGCTCGGCCGCCGCGCGCAAGTCGGCGCGAGGATCGCCGGACGCGACGAACGGTTCGGCGAGCAGCTCCGCGACCACGCGCGGATGAATCGCCAGTTCGATCAGCGGAACGCGGTCCGGCCGCTCGCGGCGCAGGACCTGAAGGAATCGCCGGAAGTCCGGTTCCGGGGTTGGAAACCGTTCGACATGCGGGTGCATGAAGGCACTGTATCCCCGTCAAGCTTGGCTGTCCGCCGCTCGTTCGTATCGGCCGCGTTCTCATTCCGGCGGCGATGGAGCGACCGGTTTGCCTCGCGCCGCAGTTTCCACTAATTTCGGATTCGAGGTTCGCGCATGCAGCTTGGCGGAAAGTACATCGTCATTGACGGTCCGGACGGCGCCGGAAAGAGCACGCAGATCGAGCGGCTGAAATCCTGGATCGTCGCGGAAGGCGGCCAATGGACCTACGCGAAAGATCCGGGCGGCACGACCGTCGGCGACCGCATTCGCCACGTCCTGCTCGGTTATGACCTGTCCGAGATGGACCCGCGCTGCGAGACGCTGCTTTTCATGGCGTCGCGGGCGCAGCTTGTCGCGGAGGTCGTGCGGCCGGCCCTGGCCGAGGGGCGGACCGTGGTCGGCGATCGGTTCATTTCGGCGACCTGCGCCTATCAGGTTGCGGCCGGCTTTC
>JACRLV010000188.1:28428-44868 GCA_016235145.1 Planctomycetota bacterium | reverse complement strand
GAGCACGCGGCGATCACCGCTCGCATCGGGCAGCAGCGGACGAAGAAAACGCGCGTTTTCGCCGCGTCCCGTCGGGTTGGAAACCTGGATCAAAGCTTCGCCGCGCTCCCAGCCCGCGACCTCGGCCGCGGCGAGTTCCTCGGCCGGCGGACAGACGAATGCCGGCCCGGGAACGAACTCAGTCTCCTCGGTCCGAGACGCCGCCATACCGGACTTTCTTCGCACCGGTCCGCCAGGCTCGCGCGTTTCCCGTACCAGGTCCGCACTGATCAGTCCGCGCGAACCGGGCAGCAGCGATTCCAGTACGCCAACCTCGTGCTGAAGCGAATAACCTTCGGCCCGATCGTCGATCGTCCAGCTAGTCTGCCGGTAGTGCTTTGTGGAGGTATCGAGCGACATGCTCTGCCCCGCGAACGCGTAGCCGCGCTCCGGCGACCCGCTCGTCGCAGAGCGTTTCTCGCAGCAGGCGATCTCGGACTTCTCGCCGATCGCAGCCTGGTACGCCGCGCGCACCGCCGCCCGACTCCACCACGTCGACGCGCCGCGCGTCGTGATCCGCTTCGCGAGTTCTTCGCCCGCGGCGCCGGCTGCCGCCCAATCCGGCGAGTTCGGCCACGATGCGAAATTGAGGTGATCGGCGAGATCCCTGGCGGTCGAAAGCGAGTCGCGCGAAATATCCGCGAAGTCCGTCAGCACCAGGCCGACCTCGCCTTCGGCGCGCGACAGCGCGAACGCGACGTATGCGCCGTCGCCGGAGGATCGATCCACGTCCACCATCGCGGCGGCGACGCTCACGCCGTCCTTACGGCCCCATTCGACTGTGCGCAATCGCTCGCGAAGCTCCGGTCGCACCGATACGACCGCGTCGTACAGCAGATCGGCCGGCGTGCGCGTCGCGCTCAGCCATGAGCGGGCTGCTTGCACCACCCAGCCGTCGCGCCCCGCGCGGCCCGCGACGACGTGAACGACAGGCGTTCCGGGATGCACCGGGCCCGCCACGTGCCAGTTTTTTCGCGTCGGGAAATCAAGTCCGGCGTTTTTTTTTGCATCGTCACCGGTGAGGTTGAGCTCTGGGTCGGAAAATTCAATGCCAGCGCACATCAGGTCGAACAGTTCCAGATCCGCTCCCGTCAATTCGGCCGTCGGCGAGTACTCGACCGCGATGATGTCGCCGCGCGGGTGGCAAGCCACGCGCAGCAGCGATTCCTTCACCAAACGATGGCCGAAGATCGACAGCATGCGAATACGCCGCACTTGCACGGCGCGGATACCGCGGATGTGCGTCTCGCTCGGCTCAGAAGATTGCGATCGCTCGGATCGGTCCCAGGTACGGATGACCCGCTCCGGCGGTTCAAAGCCCCGCCGCCGCAGATAGCGGAATTGCACTTCCCGCTCCAGCTCGCTGAGGGCATCAACATGCTTCCGATCGGCAAGAAGGAACAAACCCGGCTCGGTCGGCGACTGCACCCAGTCGCGCGGAACGCGAACGATCAGGGGCGTATCCTCGATCGGCGTTGGATCGCCCAAAGCGCGTTTCTCATGCGATTGATACCACGCCAGCCCGAGCGAACCGGCCAACAACGCGCCTGTAAGCAAGACGAGCAGCGCCGGCCGGCCGGGGCGCGTGACGGAGTGAACTTCAACCAATGCCATCGCGCAGATGATACGAGCGCCGCCGCGATGCGGACAAGCCGCCGGGCGGAATCAGCGCCGCCGCGTGTGGGCGTCGTCGAGATAGCGTCCGCGCAGCCGCTCGACCTCCGCAAGCGCGTCTTCATCCCAACTCGCCGGCACGCCGGATAGACCGAGCCGCTCCGCCAGCAGCGTCAAGAATCCATCGACCCATCGCCCCACGGCCTGGGGCGGCGGGTTTCCAAGATCGGCGCCGGGGTGTGCTGTGTAACGGCGGTGCAATATCAGCGAGCCGTGCTGCATGACGCGGCCGGGAATCCGCCGCTGGGCGCTGCCGAGCACCTTCGCCGTGCCAAGCAGAAGATCGGTCCGCCCGGGTTTCTCGAAACAGAAGAACGGCCCGGTCCGCGGCGACGGGAGTGGGAAATCCTCCGACGCCAGGCTGCCGGCCGGCCCGCCCGCCGCCGCGATCGCATCGCGCCAGCAATCATGCGCGAGACGATATAGCGTCGCCGGCGATTCGCGCGCCGCCGACACCGTGTCGTCCAGCACCAGGCTGTAGGTGACCTCGCAATCGTGCAGGATCGCGCCGCCGCCGGTCAGCCGTCGCACAACCGCCAGGCGGCGGACTTCTGCGGGAAGCTCGTCCCGTTGCGAATAACGCTGAAAGTAGCCGAGGCTCAGCGTGGGCGGCGACCAGGCGTAGATCCTCGCCGCAGCCGGACGAAACCGATCGGAACGGAGCAGGTGCTCGTCCCGCGCCATGTTGGTCGGGCCGTCCAGCGGCGGATCGCGGAAGATGTGCAGGTTTCGATTCAAGCGCAGTTCGATTTCCGCGATGACTGCTTATCCGCCCGGCGGATGATTGATCACCAGCAGCTTTACTTCCGTCATCTCTTCGATCGCAAAGCGGACGCCCTCGCGGCCGAGGCCGCTCTCCTTCACACCACCGTACGGCATATTGTCCACCCGCATCGACGGCACGTCGTTAATCACCACGCCGCCCACATCCAGATCATGGTACGCGGCGAACGCCCGCTCGATATCGCGCGTGAAGACGCCGGCCTGAAGCCCGAAGCGGCTCTCGTTGGCCACGCGAACCGCGGATGCGAAATCGTCGAACGGCTCGATGGTCGCGACCGGGCCGAACACTTCCTGGCAACTGATCTTCTGACCTGGATCGACGTTTTCCAGATAAGTCGCCGCATACAACGCGCCGTCGCGCCGCCCGCCGCAAAGGACGCGCGCGCCGGCCGCGACCGCGTCGGCGACCCACGTCTCGACTCGTCTTGCTTCCATTTCGTCGATCAGCGGCCCGAGGAACGTGTCCTCCTGCAACGGATCGCCCGCCTTGAGCTTTTCGGCACGCTCGACCAATCGCGTCCGCAACGCGTCGTATATGTCGCGATGCGCCAACACGCGCTGCACGCTGATGCAACTCTGGCCCGACTGGTAGAACGCGCCGATGGTGATGCGGTCAGCCGCATACTCGAGGTCGACGCCGCGATCGACGATGCACGCCGCATTTCCGCCCAGCTCGAGCGCGATCTTTTTGCGGCCGGCCCGCGCCTTGAGCGCCCAACCCACGGCCGGCGAGCCCGTGAAGCTCAGCAGCTTGATCCGTTCATCGCGGATCGCGGGATCGAAATCATCCGGCACGCAGGGCAGCACAGAAAAGGCGTCCTTCGGCCACTCTGTTTCCGCCAGCAATTCGGCGACGATCAGCGCGCCGATCGGCGTGCGCGACGCCGGCTTGAGCACGAACGGGCAGCCCGCCGCGATCGCCGGCGCGACTTTGTGGGCCACCAGGTTCAGCGGGAAGTTGAACGGCGTGATGAACGCGCAGGGGCCGATCGGAAAGCGCCGCCAGAAGCTCTCGTATGCCGCGGTTCGCGCACTGATATCCAGTGGAAGAACCTCGCCGCCGATGCGGACGGACTCCTCCGCCGCGATTCGGAACGTGTCGAGCAGCCGCGTCACCTCTCCGCGGGCGTCGCGGATGGGCTTGCCGGCCTCGATCGCCAGGGCCGTGGCGAGTTCGCCGGCGCGCTGCTCGATCCGCCCGGCGACGTGCGCGAGCACGCGCTGCCGCTGAAAGCTCTTCAGCCGCCGGCACGATTCGAACGCGGCGGACGCGGCATCCACCGCCTGGCGCACGACCTCGGCGCCGGCCAGCGCGACGCGCGTCGCCGGCTGACCGGTGAATTTGTTCGTCACGACCAGATCGCGATTCGCCGCGATCGGCCGGCCGGCGAGATAGTACGGATAGGATTCCTTCAGCATGCGATTGCCACCGACTGGTGCCGCGGGGCGAAGACGCCACGCCTCATTCTCCATCACGTCGCATTGTCGGTGTGAGCGGGCGCGTAATCAAATCGCCCGCGAACGCAGCGGGCCGCGGCAGGAGAGTCGAGACGTTCGCCGCGAATGGCAGCCGCACAGCCGTTGCCCTTATAATCCGCCGACCCGCGGAGCGAGACGATTCTCGTATCGCCCGACGGAATCTGGCTGCAATCGTGGATCACGTCGAGAATCTCGTCGTTGGGATCGACTTCTCCGTACAGTCTCAGCGCGCTCTTGAAGAAGCCATACGCATTGCGCGTTGGAGCCAGGCCAAGGTCCACATCATTCACGTCATCGACGCGCCGACCGCGGAAGACATCGCGGATTTGGCCGGCGTCGTGGGCATCAACGACGTAGCGGATTTCGCCCATGCGCACGTGGTCGATTTCGCCCAGACAGTCGCCGATCTCAATCTGCTCACGCAGGAATCGGGCCTTGGCCGCGTGCCGGCCGAGGTGCAGGTCCGCGTGGGCCATCCGTACAGCGAACTGGCCGCCTGCGCCCGGCAGACGGATGCCGACTTCCTCGTACTCGGGGCGTCCGGCGCGGGCGAGGCGGCCGCCGGGCTTGGCACGCTGGCGACGAAATGCGTTCGCAAGGCTCCGCCGGCGGTGCTGCTGGTACGCGGCGGGCAGCGCGGCCCCTTTCGGCGAATCGTGGCGGCGGTGGATCATTCATCGCTTTCACAGCGCGTGGTGGATCAGGCGTTGCGCATGGCGTGCCAGGATGACGCCCGGCTGGATGTGCTGCACGTGTATCAACCGCCCTGGGAGATGGCGCCGTACTGGCCGCGTTCCGACGTGCCCGGCGAAGTGCGCGAGCGGTGCGTGTCCGCGCTGGAAGCGAAAATGGCCGCGTTGATCACTCCCTTTGAGCCGGAAATGCGCTACGTACACGCTGAATCCCGCACGCTCGCCGCGCAGGATTGCAAGCAAGGCATTGTCGAATTCGTGCGCGGCGTGCAGGCCGATCTCGTCGTGCTCGGGGCGCGCGGCCGCACGCAGGACGGCGGTTTTTCGATCGGCACGACGACCGAGAGCATCGTGCGAGACGCACCCTGCTCCGTGCTCGTACTCAAGGCGGAGACCGCCGAGCGCCGGAACGCGGCCGGGTCTCCAAAGGGCGCGGCTCGCCGCCGCACCCACCCGAAAGGACTGCATCGATGATCAAATTCGGAAACGGGAACCTTCGCATCCCAAAATTCGAGCGTCCGGTCTATGTCGTGGCCGGCGGGTTGACCGACTATCGCAAGCGCTATCCCGAGAAGAACACAAGCCAGCTCTGCACGGAAGCGCTTCGCATGGCGGTCGAAGAGAATGACCTGAAGGTTGATCCCGAGGAGGTGCGGCGCAGCGTCAACTGGTGCGTCTACTCGCAATTCGCCGACCACTTCGGCGACCAGTTGCTCGCGGCCGCGAAGATCCACGACTACCTGGGCTTCGACCCGCTTGGAAACATCGAGGTCAAGACCGGCGGCGCGACCGGCGGATCGGCCGTGCTGGCCGCGGCGCAAGCCGTTGCGAGCGGGTACGCGTCGTGCGTGCCGGTGGTCGGCTGGGAGCGCATGGACGAAGTCAGCACCAAGGTCGGCAATTCGTACATCGCCAGCGCCGCGTGCAAGGACTTCGAAAGCGAGCTGGGCTGGATGTACGCGGCGTATTACGCGCTGATGGCGCAGCGCTACCAGTACGAGAACAACGTCCCGCGCGACACGCTCGCGCGCATCGCGTGCAAGAACCACGAATATGCCCGCTATTCACCGTATGCTCAAAACCCCGGCAAATACACGGTAAAGGAAGTCCTTGAGAACGACATCGTGTCGCATCCGCTGTCGTTCCTCGAGTGCTGCGTGATGAGCGTGGGCGCGGCGGTGCTGCTGCTCTGCGACGAGGAGACGGCTCACCGTTTCACGGAAAAGCCCGTGCAGCTCAAGGCCATCGCCGGCGGCTCGCACACGCTGCGAACGGCGGATCGACGGGACATGCCGATCCTGCTGCTGCCGAACGAAACGCCGGAAACGTATCGCCACTACTTTGAGGAACGGCGCGATTCATGGCCGGGATTCAGCTCGTTCCTGGCGTCCCGCATGGCGGCGTATCTGGCATACAACATGGCGGGGATCAAGGACCCGCTCACGGACTTCGACCTGCTCGAAACGCACGACGCGTTCACGATCAGCGACGTGCAGACCTATGAGGACATCGGCCTGCGTCCGTACGGGCGCGGACGCGAATTCATCGAATCGGGCGACGCGTACTTCGAAGGCCGGCTGCCGACGAATCTCTCCGGCGGGCTCATCGGGACGATGCACGCCGTCGGCGCGACCGGAATCTTCCAGATCGTGGAACTGCTCTGGCAGTTGCAGGGGCACTACGACAAATTCCACGGCGATCCGCAGCTTTGGCGACGCTACGGCAAGGAGAAGCCGGCCGACTGGCGAAGTTTGCAGGTGAAGAACGCCAAACGCGGCTGCGCGATCAGCCACGCCGGAACCGGAAGTCACGTGACGTGCGCGATCCTGGAAAAGGTCTAACGCCCAGTTTGGGCCCGGCTGCATCCGCGGCCGCGGCCCGGGAGAAGCGAATATGAGCATCGATTGGCCCAACACCGTCCTCGAAGTCGTCGAGCGGAAGCCGTTACTCGTCAAGAACCCCAAGACCTGGTCCCACATCCACAGCTACGGCGGCTGGGGCCGGTTCTTTGACGGGCTCCGCGAGCGCAAGATTCTCGCGACGCACTGCAAGAATCCAGCCTGCGGCGAAAAACGCCTCTGGCTTCCGCCGCGATGCGAATGCCCGGATTGCTGGCATGAAACTGCCTGGGTCGAGGCGCCGCAACGCGGAAAAATCTACACCTGGAGCGTCGTCAAGTACCCTGGCGAGCTGTTTAAGCTGCCCGCGGGGACGCCGCTGATCAGCGTCGAGCTCGAAGGCGTCTGCACCAAGCTCATGAGCTGGCTGAAAGAGGGTAAGCCGGAAATCGGCATGCCGGTCCGCGCTGTGTTCAACACGGAGCGGCCCACGCACACGATTCTCGACCTGGCCTGGGTGCCGGCGTAGCGGGTTCGCCGGATTCGCGCGAGTAGGCGGCTCGTCGCCGCGGAACGAATCCGGTCGCTACGGCCCGGCCGCGGTGTACGAATAGTCGTTGTGAACCCACGTCTGGCCGTAGCGCGTGTGCAGGCGCACATAGACTGTCGATCCGTTCGTCGGCAATGTCGTGATGCTGCGCGACGTGCTCAGGCCGACGCTCCCTGAGAAGTAGGTCCGCAGGCCGGGCGCGGAGCCGATGTCCAGCCAGTATTGCAGCGCTTCGGACTGACCCGACCACTGAAACGTCACCGTCGCCCCGGAAAGCGTCGAGCCGTTGGCCGGCGAGGTCATGGCCGCCGGCGTCATCGAGCTGGTGTATGCGGTGTAGGTGTAGTCGTTGTAGTACCACGTCGCCGCGATGCGCGTCCACAGACGCACATGGATGGTCCCGCCGTCTGCCGGCAGGCCCGCCACGTTCGCGGTGAGATTCAGCCCCATGTTCGCGCTCAGGTAGTTCGAGCCGCCCGCAGCGCTCCCAATCATGAGCCAGTATTGCAGCGCGCCTGCGGCGGAGTTCCATTGAAAAACCTGCGACGTTCCGGCAAGCGTCGAGCCGCCGGCGGGTGAAGTCATCGCGGCCGGCGTGATCGCCGCGGTGTGCAGGGTGTAGCTGTAGTCGTTGTAGAGCCACGCAACGCCGGTGCGCGTCCAGAGCCGCACATAGAGCGTGCTTCCATCCGTCGGCAGCCCCGTCACGCTCGCGGAAAGGGCCCGGCCCATGTTCGCCGAAGCGTAATTCGCTCCGCCGGCGGTGCTGCCGAGGCTGAGCCAGTACTGGCTGGCCCCATCGCCGGCGGACCATTGGAAGGTCTGCGACGAGGAGGTCAGGGTCGCACCGTTCGCTGGCGAGGACATGGTCGCCCTCGCCGTCGCGCTCGTATACGCCGTGTACGTGCAGTCGGAGTACTGCCAGGAACCGGCGATCAGCGTGGACAAGCGAACGTATATGGTTGAGCCGTTCACCGGAAGATTGCCGACCGTCGCGGAAAGGTTCAGACCGGCGGTCGCGTTGTGGTAGTTCCCCGAACCGAGCGTGCTGCCGATGCTCAGCCAATACTGGCTCGCGCTGCCGCCGGCGATCCACGCGAACGTCTGGGACGAGCCGGTCAGCGTCGCGCCGTCGGTGGGTGACGACATCACCGCCGGGTATTGCGATCCTTGTGCCGCCGCGACGACGGCGTTGTAGGCGTTCACGCGCCCGCGGCCGAAGGTGGCGTCGTCGCCTACCGGGCCAATGTCGTCGCACGAGCTCATCAGGCGGGATTCGAGCTGCGCGACCGTAAGCGAGGCATTCGCGCTCAGCATGAGGGCGGCGACGCCGACCGCGATCGGCGTCGCGTAGGACGTGCCGCTGCCGCTCGCGTAACCGCTTCCCATCGTGGTCGAGACCACGCTCGATCCTGGCGCGACCAGATCGATGGGCGTGCCGTAGTTCGAGAAGCTCGATCGCGCGTCGCTCGAATCCGTGGACCCCACGAGCAGAAACGACGACCAGTCGGGCTGACCGGTCAGGTTCGCGCCGTCATTCCCCGCAGCCATGAGCAGCAACGCGCCTTGCCCGCGCGCGTATTGGGCGGCGGCGTCGACCGACGAATTCTCAAAGCCGGAATAGCTGAGGTTGATGACCTTCGCTCCGTGATCCGCGGCCCACTGAACGCCCTCGGCCATGTCCGACAAGTACGCGCTGCCGTTCGACAGGTTCGAGATCTTCACCGGCAGGATCTTGACATTCCAGGCGACGCCGCAGACGCCGGCGCCGTTGTTGCCGACCGCCGCGACGCAACCCGAGCAGAAAGTCCCATGCTGGTTGATTGGCTCTGTATTGGCGGAACCGTCGACGGCGTTGTAGCCCGGTAGTTGCAGGTTGGCGGCCAGGTCGGGATGGTCTGATTGAACGCCTGTGTCGCAGACCGCGACCAGCACGCTGCTCGATCCGGTCGTCACGTCCCATGCGGAGGCCGCGCTGATCCGCGAATGCTGCCATTGACTCGAGTAAAGGGGGTCGTTCGGCGTAGTCGCCATCGGAAGCAGATAGTCCGGCTCGGCCCAATCCACTGCGCCTGTACGCATCAAGTCGCCGCAAAACTCCTCTTCCGTCAGCCCGTCGAGCGTGGCGTGACAGATATCGACGCCCATCGGGGCAAGCGAATCGTCGAATGTCACTTTCATCCGCGTAGCCACCACTGCCGCATCGAAAAGCTCAACGAAGTCGGCGGCGGCGTTCACGCGATAGAGGACGGTTCCCGCGCGGCGCGGCCGTGGACGATCAGCGTGGCTGGTCGCCGCCACGAGCACCAAGGCAACAACCGCAAAACCGAAACGCGTGAAAGTTCGGCCGGCTGGAGATGCGCAGAAAGTGCACGTCGCTTTCATGATCAGACTCACGGCCTCCTGAACTCACGGACTTCAGTCCGCACGAAGCGTTGTGGGGAATCGGTGCTTTTGCGAGGCGGGCTGAGTTAACCGAGCAACCGGAAAACTCCCGTTTCCGCCAACCGCGCCCGTCCGAAACGGCTCGGGATTTCGCGCCAGCGCCCCTGCGAGCGACCCGTTGTTCTTGGCATTGCACTCCGGCGATTTGCAGGCTCCCGCATATGGGAGAGATGCCGAATACACATTTGGATTCGGGGCAGACGGCAGCCGCCGCACTTCGCGATCGCGCCACGGATCCCCGAACTGATGCGCAGCGCCGGCGTCCCGCCGTGCTGGGCCGGCGGATTCAGCGTGCGCTGCTGCTGCTCGCGGTCGGATTCATCGTATATGGGACCACGGGCCCCGTTGCAGACTCCACCGGAACCTGGCTGCGCAGCCCGGAATATTGGCGTTGGATTCCGCCGCTGCGCGGTTTCGACCGAAACGACCTGCTTACGAACATCCTCGCTTATCTGCCGGTCGGGTTTTCCATCCGGCTTATCTGCCGTCGGCGCGGTCGCCGACCGATCGTCGATTTCACAATGGCGATGACGGCGGCGACGGCGCTCAGTTGGATTACGGAAGTGCTCCAACAGTATCTACCCGCGCGAGCTTCGAGCCTGACGGACGTCTTCATAAATGTCTTCGGCGCGGCGATCGGCGCCATGTTGGCGCCGCCGATTCAGCGATGGCTGCGCGAGCTTCAAGCAAAGGCATATGCCGCGGCGCAGACGGACCGCGCCCGCGTCCTGAGCTGGTATGTGTTTGCAGCGTTGGCCGCCGCAATGACGGCGCCCTGGCGCCCATCCGGACTATCCGTCGATCTGACTTGGAAAGCCGGCGGGCTCGCGACGGACGTCGGCAATTTCGTGTCGTTCGCTATCTGGGCGGGGTTCATGGCCGTATCGCTGCTCCGCGGCGCCGGGGCTGACGGACGGACCTTCCTTCGACTAATTGGAATCGCCGCGATTGGAGCGGCGGCGATCGAGGCGGCCCAATCCGTCCTCGAGCTCCACACTGCTTCGCTTCGCGATTTCCTCATTGAAGCAGCCGGCGGGGCGTTCGGGGCGGCGATCGTGTGTCGCTACGTAGCGCTCTCTGTTCGCGTACGGCGCATGGGCAAAGTAACCAGCATCGCCGCCCTGGCCAGCCTGTTGGTTCTGGCCTGGCCCGACCTGAAGGCCGCGACGTTTCACGAACCGGCGATTCAATGGGTGCCGTTCCAGGCGGAGTTCCAGGCCGCATTTTCCGTGTCGGCGGCCTCGATGTTGAGCAGGCTGCTGTTTTTGGGCGTGATCTGCCTCGTCGGCCATGAGCTGGCGGGCAGCGGCGGCGGCTGGGGCGTTGTCGCCTTGACGACCATCGGCGCCGTGTTTGTCGAGCTGGCGCGCGGAACGTTTTCCGACCACGTTATCACGCCCACGGTGTTCGCGCTCCTGGCGATCGCCTGCTTTCTGTCCGCCCGCGTTCGCAGCAGCCTCTTGCCGCTACCGGAAGCGAGCCGGCGCGGGGACGATCGAGTCGTGGTCGGCGGCCAGCTTGCACCGGCGACTTAGTTACGAAGCCGGCCGCTACGGCCTGACAGGTCTGGAAATCAGCGCCGACCCGTCCAGCGGCGGTACCGCGATTCAGCATTGTTGCAGCGTAATCGCTGAATTGACGCCGACCTGCTGGATGTACATCGACGTCATGATGCTCCTCGCCGCCGTGCTGTTAACCAGATGGCTCACTCTGGGAGCAGCGGCCGGCGCTTTCTGGAGCGTCCAACTCGCGGCCAGCACCTTGGCGTTTCCGATCGCGGTCATCATGGCGGGCACCATCTGCGGGCTTTACGAGCAGCAGACATTTCGCTCCCGCAGCCGCATCGCCGTACGATCGCTGGCCTCCTATGCGATCGGCACTACGCTCGGGTGCGCTGTGATCGGTCTGCTGCCCAATCAGCACGTGGAACCAGGGCTGCCGGCGGCGATCGGCCTGTTCAGCTTCGCAGTCGGCGCGTCGATGCGGATCGTCGCCCATCAGGCGGCCGCAATTACGCCGGTACGCGTGCTCTTCCTTGGACACGGCCCTTCCATCGCAACCATGATCGAGCTGATGTTGGAGCGCCCCAATCGGCACTACGACCTGCGCGGCTACCTGTTGACGGAGCGGCGCGGCGAAGTCGTTCGTCTTGCGCGGCGGTTGCCGATTCTGGGCACCATTGACTCGATTGTCTCCGTGGTTCGCGAAGAGCGGATCGACGAGGTGGTAGTGGACGCGGCCCTAGTCCAGGATCAGCGCGTCGGCCAGGCGATCGTGGATTGCCTGCACGAACGCTGCCGCGTGACCGACCAGCCGACATTTCACGAACGACTGCTCGGCTCCGTGCCGGTCGCGGACATCACCTCGCAATGGTATCTCGTATCGAATATCCAGACCTCGTCGGGCTATTCGCTCGTGAAGCGGTCGCTCGATCTTGTCGTCGCCTTGTTCGGGCTGCTGGTCACCCTGCCGCTCTGGCCGGTTATCGCACTGGCGATCCGCGCCGAGTCGCGCGGCTCGGCGTTGTACCGGCAGAATCGCGTCGGCATGCACGGCCAGACGTTCTCAATGCTCAAATTCCGCACCATGCGGCTCGACGCCGAGCGCAACGGGCCGCGTTGGGCCTCCAAGAACGACAGTCGCGTTACGCGCATCGGGCGATTCCTCCGGCGGACGCGGCTGGACGAGTTGCCGCAACTGATCAACGTCCTGCGCGGCGAAATGTCGCTCGTCGGCCCGCGGCCGGAGCGCCCCGAGTTCGTGGAGAAGCTCGCCTCGCAGATTCCGCATTATCACCAGCGTCACTTGATCCGCCCCGGCGTCACCGGATGGGCACAGATTAAGTGCGGTTACGGCGCGAGCGTCGAGGACGCCCGACGAAAGCTCTGCTACGACTTCTTCTATCTGAAGCACCGCTCGATCGACATGGACGTCGCAATCCTGCTTCGCACCGTTCGGAAGTTCATGGACGGCGCGTGCTGACGCGCCGCGCCGCCGTGGCTGTTTCCGGCTCCGGCCGTCTCCGTACGCAGCCTTTTCAGCGAAACTCGTTCGACTGGAATTCAGGGCGCCCGAGCGGCGCGAAGAACATGTCCATCTGCCACAACACACGGTCGCAGCGGCGGCGTGACACATCGCAGAGGTCGATGCAGCGAAAGCCGCGCTGTTCCAGCCATGCGCAAAGCTCGTGAAAGCGCAGGCAGTTCGGGTCCGTGTCATTCAACTTGAAGTTGTACGCCTCGATGATCAGCAACTCCGCACGCCGCAGCGTTGCAGCCGCGCCTTGCAGAATCGCCTTTTCGAAACCGTGCGTGTCCAGCTTGATCAGAAACGGGCCCGACAAGCCGTGCTGCGCCACGAGGCTGTCAATCGAGCGCATCGGGACGACTACATCGGACGGGCCGGTCGGCTGCTCGCCGGCCGCCCCGCCGAACGGATCCTGCGCGTCGAAGTGAATTGTCCCGTCGCGCGGACCGGCGGCGACCAGCTCGTAGCGGGCTTTCGGACCTTCGCCGCAGAATCGCCGCAGGCCATCCGCGTGCAGAGTCTGGGCTTCGATCAACAAGTACTCCGCGTCCGGGTAATACTCATGTGCGAGGCGCGACCAGCCTCCGTCCGAGGCGCCGACATCGACAACGCAGCCGATTCCCGGTCCCCGATACGCCGCGCGCGCGATTCCGCCGCGCATGGAGCCGGAATCGAGCGCGGCGCGGGGCACGTGCGGGCGGCCGCGCAGGCGCGCCGCGGCCCGGCGGACTAGGCTTGCGAGGAACATGCGCAGGCTCCGGTTTGCACGGCGCGATCGCCGACGGCGCGCCGATACTCATCGAGGCGAATCCGTGCCAGCACGCGCCAATCGAAGCGCTCCTGCATGCGCTTGCGCCCAATCTCGCCGCGGCAGCGGCGTTCTTCCGGTCGGCGCAACTCGAGCAGCTTCGCAGCCAGATCGGCAACATCGTTCTCGCGATACAACAGACCGTTGCCGTCGACCCGCTCCCTGACTTGCACGCGATCGCTGAGAACCAGCGGCAGGCCGCAGGCAGCGGCGTCGAGCTGGCTGGTGGACTCCTGCCGCGGCCAGACGCCGATATCGCACGCCTGATACAGCGCAGGAAGCGCGTCCACGTCGACGAACGGGTGCAGCAGGCATCCGGGCGTCGCGGCGATTTCGTCCGCGATTTCCGCCGGTCCGGCTCCGATGAAGAGCGCCCGATATGGGCGGCCTGCGGCGCGAAGCCGGCCGATGGCCCGGGCAAGCAGGGCCGGCCCCTTGTCCTTCGTCAGGCGACCGGAATACACGCACCATACCTCGTCTTCCGCCGATCGCCAGGTGTTTCGCAGGGCGCGGCGGGCCGCAAGCTCCCACTCACTCTGCGCGGGATGAAACATCCGCGTTTCCGTGCCGAGCGGCGCAACCGCCACCTTGCCCGGCTGCATCCCGAAAAAGCGGCAGGCGATCTCCGCGGCGTCCGTGCTGATCGGGTGGCATCGCCGCGTCATCCAGGAAAGCGGACGCCCGATCAGGCCGCGATAGAGCGCCCAACCCAGTCTGCGGCGAAGCGGCATCCAGTGTGACGCATCCGCGAAGACCGAGGCGTGTATGTGCGACTCCAGGAACAACGAGTAGCCGAACAGCGGACGATAGAGCGCGGCTTCGTAGCTGGTCAGACAGTTGACTTCGAATCCCTGCACCACGTCCGGCCGAATCTCGGCGAGTTTGCGAAACAGCCCGCGAATGCGCAATCGGCCGCGAAACCAGCCGTGCGGCAGCCGGTGGACGACAACGCCGTCGTCGGTGCGCGTCGTGCCGCACGGAGCCAGCGGCGGGCCGAAGGTGGGTTCGTAGATTTCGCGGTAGTTGGGATGCGTGAAATAGGGCCTGGCGTCTGAAGTGACAAGGTGTACTTCGCACCCCAATTCCGCCAACGCGGCCGGCAGGAAGCGATCGATGTAGCCCATCCGCTCGCTGTGCCAGATCTGGACGATCGCGACGCGCATCGCGCCCCCTATCCAACCGGTTGCGCGTCCGCACGCGTCGTCAGCGAACGCATTCGCCCGTCGAGCATGAACACGTGCACGTCGAACCGCTCCTTCCACGGGAACATCACGTTGAAAAGGTCCGCGTTGTCGAAATACGCGTCCTGAAGCGGATGACGCCACGGCCCGAAGATCAGCTTCTGCCATTCACGGCTGCGGATGCCCTCGTTCTGGCGGGCGGACAGTTCGTAGAAGCAGAGCGTGTCCGCAATCGCCACCACGTGCCACTTGTGCATGTGCGCCACGTTCCACGCAAAGAGCATGTCCTTGCCGAGCGTCGGCGTCTCGATGTAGCCGCGGCGGCCGACGCGCATGATCTCGCGGCAGGCTGCGAGCGGATCGTCCACGTGCTCCAGCACGTGGGCGCAGTACACGAACTCAAACTCGCGATCGGCGAACGGCATGGCGATGATGTCGGCTTCGACGAAACGGCGGCCGTCGCGCACCAGCTCCGCGTGCCGGTGCTGCGTCTTGCCGGTGAAGCGGTCGAGCAGCACGGTCGCCTTTGGAAACGGATCTCCGCCGCTGCCGATATCGAGCACCGCCGCTCCCGGCGCAATGTCGAACGGAATGAACCGCCGCTGATAGGCGTGCCGCGTGCGCTCGTCCTCGCGGTGCGGACGGGGCTGCACCCGCTCCACGCGCAGGCCCGCATGGTGCATCAGCCAGTTCTGCATCGCCCAGCGCGCGCTGCGCAGGCTTGCCGTGAGGCTCATCGGTCGATCCTCCGTTGCCAAGCGGTCGTGCAGACAAAGTGCTCGGTGTAGGGGATGGGGCCGGCGAAATCCCGCCGCTCCCAACGGCCGAGCAGCAGGCGAATCGCTGCTTGGTAGTGTTCGCGGTCCGCATTGTCGAGCACGAGCCAGCCACTCGGCTTGAGCTTTGGTATGGCGTGTTGAATACAAGCAGGCCGCGCACGACCATCCACCAGTATTACGTCGAAGGTTGCATCCGGGTGCTGATCGATCGCGCGAACGTAGGCCTCGAACGTGCGCCCCGGGTAGCGCGGATCGCTTGAAGCGTACCCCACTGGATCAGCCGAATCGGTCGAGGCTACGCGATGCGCGTCGGCGGGGATCAGATGGCACGCGCCGGCGCCGCGGTTTGCCTGTATGCGCCCAGATTCCGGAAAAACAGCGTCGAACCGCCGGAGCCCCACTCAAACACGCGACTGCCGGGTCGCACAGCCCGCTCCAGAAAACGCGTTGCGGCGAATGTGATCCAGGGACGCTCGTCGTCGAGCGCGCTGGCTCCATCCAGCGACGCTTTCCATGCGCCGTAGTATCGCAACGACGCCAGCGCGCCCGGCGCGGCGATGGTCGGGTGGAGCTGATGATTGGCGTGGCGCAAAAACGCCCGCAGGCTGCGCGTCGATTGTCGCCAGGCCCGCCGTGCTGCTAGCAACATGCCACGGCCTCCTGCGAATCGAAGCTGCATTCCAGGCAGACCAGCCCGCTCGGCGGGAGTTTGCCGCTGCGGAAGAAGTCGCCGGCCTCCACGTCGACCGCCCCGGCGTTTTGCACCCAATCCGCAATTCCGCCGCCCGCCTCGCAGAAAAGCGTGTACGAGTAACGTCCCGGAAGCAGCGCCAGACGCGGAAGATGAATGCGAACGGTCCCGACGCCGGACGGAGTCGGATGAAGGTCGGCCCCGGCGGCCTCGCTGCTCAGATGCGCGATGCGCTGCCCGAACGACGTGTCGATGCCGACCGAGATGCTCGCCTGCCGCGGCGGCTTGCCCCGGTCGCAGGTGTAATCAATCGCCATCACCGCGTCGCGGCCGGTCGTCAGGCACGGGATATCCTGTCCAAGCTCGTCGAGCAATCGGACTCCGACAAACCGCAGACATCCGTTGCCCGTGCGGTCCTGCCGATCGGCGAGAGCGCGCGTAGCAATGCCGGAAT
>JACRLV010000188.1:4634-28335 GCA_016235145.1 Planctomycetota bacterium | reverse complement strand
GAGATAGCGCTTCTCGAACGGGTCCGTCGAACGCGACGCGGCCCTTTTTCAGCAGAACCCCCCTGCCGCAAAGCCCTTCAACCGCCGCCAGATTGTGACTGACGAACAGGATGGTGCGGCCGCCGCACGACACTTCGCTCATCTTCCCGAGGCACTTGCGTTGAAACGCCGTGTCGCCGACCGCCAGAACTTCATCCACCAGGAGAATTTCCGGCTCCAGATGCGCTGCCACCGCAAACGCGAGCCGGACGTACATGCCGCTGGAGTACCGCTTCACCGGCGTATCCAGAAAACGGTCGATTTCCGCGAAAGCCGTGATCTGATCAAACCGCGAACGAATCTCCGAGCGGCTCATCCCGAGAATCGAACCGTTGAGGTAGATGTTGTCGCGCCCGGAAAGGTCCGGGTGAAATCCGGTTCCGACCTCCAGCAGGCTGCCGACGCGGCCGTTGACGATCGCCCGCCCTTCGCTCGGTTCTGCAACGCGCGAGAGGATTTTCAGGAGCGTGCTCTTACCTGCACCGTTTCGGCCGATGAGGCCAACGATTTCGCCGGGCTGAACATCCAGCGACGCGTCACGCAGCGCCCACAACTCCTCAGCGTCGCGAGCGTTCGCCCCGCCAATCCCCATAGCCCGCCGAAACCAGCGCAAACCGTGCGCGGCATCGGCGCCGGCGTTGATCCGGTATCGCTTGCCGAGTCCGGTAACTCTGATCGCGGGCGCGGACATCAACAGCGTCCTCCATGAGCCGAGACTCAGGTTCTATCGGTCCGCAGGCCGGGCCCCTTCGAAAAACGCCTTGGCATTACGGCCGCTTGCTGAATGCCCCGGTCGCGCGGCCCGATAGTCTCTAATGCCGGACGTGTGTGCGCCGATTGTCTTCCCGCCAGCGCGGGAATTGCCGATCCGCCGCCGCGCAACGGCACTGCGTCAGGCAGGGAGTCCGTTCGGAATGAACGCGATGGAAACGAACCGCGGAACCGCCACATGCGATCGAGCGCAGCCATCGGCGCTGCGGCGGTGGTACTGGGATCTCTGCCGCAACGCCCGTCGCCGGCGGATTCAGGCGGATATCGACGCACAGCTTTCGCGGCTTCGGCAACTGGCGCGCTCCGTTCCGCGCAGGCAGGCGGGAGTCGTTGAACTATCGGGCCTGCGCGTGGAGTACGACGACGCGCTCAGCTTGTACATGGAATACAAGCACATCTTCGGTTGGGGAATCTACGATTTTCGCCCGCAGAGGTCGTCGCCGCGCGTGCTCGATTGCGGCGGACACATCGGCTTGAGCGTCTTGCGGACCAAGCAGCTCGCCCAGGACGCACGGATCACGGTCTTTGAGCCCGATGAGCGTGTCCTGCCGCTGCTGCATGCGAATCTCCAAAGCAATGGACTGCGCGACGTGGAGGTTGTGCCGGCGGCGCTTGCCGCGGCGTCGGGGACCGCCGCGTTTCTGGGCGATGGCGCGGACGGCGGCGCGCTGGTGATGTCGAACACGCCCGGCGGGCAGGCGGTGAAGACGGTCGCACTTTCGGGCTATCTCGCCGAGCCCGTTGAATTCCTGAAGATGAACATCGAGGGCGCTGAACTCGACGTGTTGCGCGAGGCGGAACAGACACTGTCGAGCGTTCGCCAGTTGGTGGTCGAGTATCACGGCTTTCCGCAGTCGGGCCAGGTGCTTCACGAACTGCTTGAGCTGCTTCACAACTCAGGGTTTCGCTACGCACTGCACCACTTTGACACAGAGACCAACCCCGCTCTGCGGCCGCCTTTTCGACTCAGTGAGACGACCCGCTTCTTCCAACTTGTCGCCGCGACAAAGGTCTGGTCGCAAAAGCCCGCACGCCGGAAGTCCGAAATCGCCGCCGGCCCTCATGCGCCAACGAACGCTGCTGACGTTCCATCGCCAGTGAGCCGTGCATTTGGATACGACCGGGGACAGCCGATCGACCGCCACTACATTGAGTCGTTTCTGCTGGCACACGCGGACCACATTCGCGGCCGCGTGCTGGAAATCGGGGAGGATACGTACACGCGGCGTTTCGGCGGCGCGGCCGTGACCCGATCCGACGTGTTGCACATCGATCGCTCCGCGAATGCGACGATCGTCGCCGACCTCACGAATTGCCCGCAAATCGCCGACGCGAGCTTTGACTGCATCATTCTCACGCAGACGCTGCCGTTCATTTTTGACGTGCGAAGCGCGCTGGCCAATTGCCGCCGGATGCTGCGGCACGGCGGCTGCCTTCTCGTGACTGTTCCAGGCATCAGCCAGCGATCCACATTCGACGCACAGCGTTGGGGCGACTACTGGCGTTTCACGCCCCAATCGATCGCCAGGCTGCTCAAAGAGCAATTTCCCAGTGTTGCTGTGCAGACCTTTGGAAACGCCCGCTCGGCGACCGCTTTGCTGGAAGGCCGCGCGACTCATGAGATTTCGTCCATCGAATTGGAGCACCGCGACCCGGACTATCCGGTCATCATCGCGGCGGTCGCCACGCGGGTTGATATTGCAGGGGCGGCGACATGACGGCGCAACTTCTTCCGGCGGAACCTCTGAAACGCCTGCCCTGGACGCGGCGGCTTGCGGCCCGGTTACGGCGCTCCTGGGCGCCGCCAACGGTGGTGCTTGCGTACCACCGCGTCTTGCCGCAGCCCGGCCGCGACCCGCATCGCCTGGCCGTATCCGTCGCGGCGTTTGAGCGGCGGATGGTGTGGCTGGCGTCAAACGCCAACTTCATCACGCCAGCAGAGTTGATCGAAGAGGTGGACCGGCCGCGAAGCGTCGATCCGCGCGACGGCCGGCCGCGCGTCATGCTGACATTCGACGACGGCTACGTGGACAACCACCGGCACGCGCTGCCTGTGCTGCAAAGGCTCGGGCTGACGGCAACCGTCTTCGCCACCAGCGGCTTGATCGGCGCCGATCGTTCCTTCTGGTGGGATCTTCTGGAGCGCATCCACTTCGCGCCCGCCGGCGGCGGCAGGCTGCAAGACTACCTGGCGGATCACACGCGGCTTCGCGGCATGCCGCCTGCGCTGCGCGACGCGGAGCTGACCGACCGAGCCCGCGCGGCGCAAGTGGACACTCTGGCGCCGGACTCCGACAGACCGATGCGCTGGGAGGAATTGCGCGATTGGTGCGCCGCAGGCATGGAAGTCGGCGGCCATACGCGCTCGCATCCGTTGCTTTCGGCGCTGACGGAGGATGAGATCCGCCGCGAGATCATCGGCTGCAAGCTCGACATTGAAGCCGAGTTGGGCCGGCCGTTGCGGCTGTTTGCGTACCCGTATGGTTCGCACGATGCCTTTGACGAGCGCTGCGAGCGGGCTGCGGACGAAGCCGGCTTCGCTTGTGCGATGGCGAATCGGGCGGGCCAGGTCCGCTGGGCGCGCAGCCGGTTCGCGCTGCCGCGCTGCATCGTGCGCGACTCGGACGCCGAGGAATTCGCGACGCTATTTCGTGAATGGTGCCGGCCATGAGTCGCAAGCACCAGGCCGCAGACCGCATTAACATCCTCATGGCGGCGGCGCAGCAGACCGGCGGCGGCGCCGGGCGCGCGGGAGAGCGTCTGGCCGAGGCGCTGCGCGCCGAAGGCCACTCTGTGCGTTCATTCGTGCGCGACAACCTCGCCAACGATCCCTATTGCACAAAGACGGAATACTGGCGGTTTCGGCCCGTGGCGGCCTGGCTTGCGAAGCGAGGATTTCCGGAGCTTGGGCACCTCAGCACGCTGCTCTGGCGCTGCCACGCCGATTTCGCCGCCGCGGACGTGGTCCACCTCCACAACATCCACGGCGAATATCTCTCGATTCTCGGGTTGCCTATTTGGGGTTGGGACAAGCCGCTGGTCTGGACGCTGCACGATTTCTGGCCGCTGACCGGCAACTGCGCCACGCCACGCTCGTGCGATCGCTGGAAAGCCGCCTGCGGACGCTGTCCGCTGACGGGCGTGTACCCGATGGCCCGCGTCGATCGCAGCCGGCTCTATCGCAAGCTGAAGCCGCGGCTGATCCGGGCCGCGCGGCCGAGATTGGTGACGCCGTCGCGCTGGCTCGCGGATCGAGTGCGCGAAGTACCGGAGCTTCGCACGCTTCCGATCCGCGTGATCCGGTACCCGATCGATACGGACATCTTTAACCCAGCGGAGGACCGAGCCGCGTTGCGTGCTACGTTCGGACTCCAGGCCGATCCGCCCACCGTGGTGATGACGGGCAACAGTTGGGACGACCCTTTCAAAGGCGGCGAAGACGCGCTGCGGGCGCTGATCGCGACCCGCGAATCGACGCCGAACATGCAGTTGCTGGTGGTCGGCTCGGGCAGCGAACGGCTTCTGGCCCGGTCCGGGCTGCCCGGCATGGCGGCGCCGTTTCTGAAAGCGCGCGGCCGGTTGCGCGACGCGTACGCCGCCGCGGACGTATGCCTTTTTCCCTCGCGGGCGGAGAACTACCCGCTCACGATTCTCGAAGCCTTCGCGAGCGGAACGCCAGTCGTGGCGTATTCCGTGGGCGGCGTGCCTGAGCAGATCCAGAACGGGCTGAGCGGGTTCGTTGCCCGGGATGGCGACTTCGCCGGGCTGGCCGCAGGCATCCGCGCGTTCCTGTCCGATCCGCTACGAAGTCGGGTAGCGGGCGATGTCGGACGCGACTTCGTAATTCGAACCTCATCTGTCGAAACCGTGCGACGCCAGTATGAAGAGGAGTATCGCCTGGCGCTTGCGGCGTGGAAGGCGCGGCGCGGACGGCGGACGGCGCGAATGAAGCGCGGCGTGTTTTCACGAACGATCGCACGTTGGCTCGGTTGGGACATCAGGCCGACGGCTTCGGAACCTGCGGCGGTCGCCGCACAGTCGCGGCAGCCCGACGTGCTGGGAGGCCTGGCATGACGAACGCGCCGGGCATCGGCAGCCCCACGATCAGAAAAGACACGCCGTCCGCAGCCGCGCGTTCGGTCGAAGTGATGCGCAATCCGACTCTTCGGGCGGATAGCCTGCGCGGCCCCCTGCCGCGAATCACCATCGTGACCCCCTGCCGCGACCACGGCGAGTTCCTCGAAGCCGCGCTCGTTTCCGTACTCGAGCAAGGCTATCCGAATCTCGAGTACATCGTGATGGACGGCGGCAGCCGCGACGGCAGCGACGCCCTCATCGTCCGCTACGAGCGCTATCTGACGCATTGGCAATCCGCGCCGGACGCCGGGCCGTATCACGCGATTCAAGCCGGTTTCGCCCGCAGCACCGGCGAGATCATGGGCTGGCTCAACGCGGACGACATGCTCCAGCGAAACTCGCTCTGGTCCGTCGCCGATCTGTTTTCGCAACTGCCGCAGGTCGAGTGGATCACCGGCACGCCGATGCTCTACGACCCATTCGGGCGGACGTATGTGCCGCGCTGCCGCAATCGCTGGTCGCGCATGCGGTTCCTGCGAGGCGACTACCGCTTCATACAGCAGGAATCGACGCTTTGGCGGCGAAGCCTCTGGGAGCGCGCGGGCGCCCGGCTCGAAACGCGCTATCGTCTCGCCGCCGACATGGAGTTGTGGATGCGGTTCTTTCGGCACGCGCCGCTCTACACCGCCGAAATTCTCGTCGGAGGCTTTCGAAAGCGCGACGAATCGCTCAGCCGCAGCCAAATGCGGGAATACTTAACCGAGGCCGAGCAAATCCTCGCCGCCGAGCCTCGAAGCAAGCACGATGTGGAACAAATGCGGAAATTCCGCCTGTACGACCGCATCTGGCGACGGTTGCCGATCGCTCGCAAGAGCTGGCGGGTTCGGCATGGCTATCAGCGATTGTTCGAATATCCGCCAGCCGTCGCGTACGACGATCGTACCGGACGTTTCGCGATGCGGGAGCAGACGCCATGACAGGCTCGTCGCCGACAGTCCCGCCGCGCGTCTCGGTCGTCATTCCGACCTACAATCGCGCGCATCTCGTCGGGCGCGCGATCGAATCGGCCCTGTCGCAGACAATCGTTGCGCAATGCGAAGTGATTGTGGTCGACGACGGCGGGGCCGATCAAACGCCCGAGGTCGTGCGTGCGTTCGGCGATCGATTGCGGCTGATACGACGCGACAACGGCGGGCTCGCGGCGGCCCGAAACACCGGAATCGCGGCCGCTCGGGGCGAGTTCGTCGCGCTTCTGGACGACGATGACGCCTGGACGTCGGGCAAGCTCGAAAAGCAACTGGCAGCGATGGAGCGCTGGCCCCAAGCAGTGTTGTGTACGACGCGGACGCTGAATGTCGATCGCGACGGACGCCGGCAACTGCGGCCGATCGCGGATATTGCTTGCGACGAGCCGGTTGATTGCCTGCCGGAGCTGCTTCGATGGAATTTCATACCGCCGTCATCGGTGATGGTCCGTCGTCAAGCGATCCTCGCCGCGGGCGGATTCGACGAGGCGCTACGCCAGGCCGAAGACTACGACCTGTGGGCGAAGCTTGCGGCGTGCGGACCGTTCGTCTGCCTTTCGGAACCACTGACGCTCTACGCCGCGGCGACGCCGGGGTCTCTCTCCGCCGGCACGATTCGGCAGTTGCAATTCGAATTGCAAGCACGACAGCGGATGCGGAATCTCGCGAAACGCTCCGCGCGTTGCGCGGCGGAATGGCGTCGCGGATGGTTGCGATGCCTTTCAGACCTGCGCGATACTGCGCATCGACGGCGGGAGTTTCGCACCGCGGCGTGCGCCGCTCTGCGGCTGGCCTTTTCTGATCCGCTCGGTCGCCGGCGATGGGAATGGCGAAGACTGGCCGAGGATGTGGTCGGGGTGGTTGCGTTCAAGCGACCGGCCGCTGCGCCAGCGCCGCCCACTGCGGCTGACGCGATTCATCGAAGTGCGACGTAACGCTGAATTGCTCCAAATCCGCCGTCTGTTGCGAGTCGAACATCACCTCAAGCGGCTTGCGCCCCATAAATAAGGCCCAGCGGCTGAACGTGCTGGGCGGACCGAGCAGGTAGTCGCATTCGGCGAGAGCTTGCAGATCCTCCACCACGCCGCCGGGCCCTGCCGCGACGTTCAGCCCGGCGAGTGCTTCAAGCGATTGCGGAGCGTTGGAACAGATCATGAACGCCGCGCGGCGCGGCGCGAGACTGTCGCGCAAAGCTCGCATCCAGCGGGCGTAGATTTCCAGAGCGTAGAAGAACCGACCGCCCAGAAACTCCCGGTAATCGCCGTGGCGAACGTGGACGCCCACCACGACGTCCGCCCGTTTGCGCATTTCATTGACGGCCAGGCGGGCTTGCCGTCTCACGTCCGCGGGCGGACGGAAACAGTCGCGGATGGCTTCGGCATGCCGCACAAAGCTCCTCGTTGCGCGGAATTGCCAGCCACTCGCGAATAGCAATCCCGGTCGGCGGGCCAAGTCGAGAAACTCGCGTGAGTCCAAATCGCACGTGCCGAACCAGCCGATGTCGATCACGCGAAAGCCGGGCAGCGCGTCGAATCGCCGCTCGAATTTGCGCAGATACCGGGAGGCGGATGTTGCGGCGGCTTGCAGGGCGTGCGGCGGAAAGACGCATGGCGTTGCCGCGCGGTCCGCCGGGTACCGGACGAGCGATTCGTGCCGCGTGGATTCAAACAGCGGGGCGAAGCTCCAGAACGCCGGGGCTGCGATTTGCAGTCCGTGCTCGCGCGCGGCGGCGATGAAATTCGCCAGCACGATGAGCCGGTTGGCGAGTTGGCCGTATTCGCCGGTGATGACGACCATCACTCCGCCCCCGCGCCCGTCGCGGCGAGCACCGGCGTCGGATTCGAGCGCTCGACGGTCTTGCGAGCCGTCTTTCGCGCCTCGACGTGATATCCGACGGTGAATTCCTCGATGAGTTGCTCGTCGTCCAACCGCGCGAGCCACTTGGGAAGCAGCGTCCGAAAACCCACCTGGAGCAGCCAATACGCCGGATGCCAACGCGAATAGCGGCGATGCTTCTGAATCAGTTCGGCCGCGCGGCGCAGCTCCTGGAGCAGGTGGCGATAGAAGCCGCCATTGGGCGAGATCGCCACAATTTCAAGCCCGGCGTCGCCCAGGAACTTTCGATAGAAATGCGGCGTGTATCCGCCGTAGTAATGGTGCGGTTGCTGGTGCAGCCCCGACCCGAGTGGAGCGCTGAGCAATAGCCGCCCGCCGGGGCGGAGCAGGCGCACCATCTCGCGGATGGCGGCGATCGGTTCGGGCACGTGTTCGAGCACTTCCGTGCAGAGGATCACGTCGAACGATTCGCTCTCCGCCGGGATCGCCGTGATGTCGCCGACGTAGTCGATCCGGCCGTACTCCCATCGTTCGCGGAGCGGTCCGGCGGCGGTTCCTTCGTACTGGCAGAAGTCGTGGGAAAAATAGCGGCAGTGTGAGAACAGCGGTTTGTACGGACAGGCGCCCGCGCCAACGTCGAGCACGCGTGCGCCGGCGGGAACAGAGGCCGCCATTCGCTCGACCCACTTGTCGCGGTTGCGGGCGTTGAAGTTGAGCGAGTTTTCGGAGCTACGCGACATGCACGGGCTCCAGTTGTTCGGTCGGTTTCACTCTGCACGAGTCTGCTGGCTGAGGCTGGAGGAATCGTTTGAACTCCGCCGCAAGGCCGGTCCATTCCAAACGCGGCCGCAAGGCGATCGCTTGTGCGACCAGCCGCCGGCGAAATGCGTGATCGCCGGCGATTTCCGCAACCGCCGCCGCGAATGCGCCGGCCTGCGTTCGCTCGAAGAGCACACCGCCGCCATGCTGGATCAACTCGGCGATGCCGGCGTACGTATGGGGCGGGTCATGTCGCGGTGCGAGAATGGGGCGACCCGCGGCGAGGGCTTCGAGCAGCACGTTGGGGTACGTGTCATATCCGCTGGTCGATGCCGCCAAGTCGCAGGCCGCGATCGCGCCCGCGAGCGCCGGCTGGGGATCAAGGAAGACGACCCGCCTTGAGACGTCGAGATCGATCGCCAGTTTCCGGAAGGCCGATTTCTCAGATCCGTCGCCCACGATGAGCAGGCGTACGCTGCCAGGGCATTTCGGCAGCTCGCGGATGGCAACATCAAACGCTTTGTTGCGATCCATTACCCCTGCCAACAGCACCACGAGATCGTCGGGCTCAAGACCAAGCGATGCGCGGACGTGCGCTCGCCGCTTCGCATCAAATGCCGGCGCATGACAACCAAACGCGCAGACGCGCGTCGAGCGGGCGGCGCCGGACTCGAACTCGACGATCTCCTCGTACGCCAGTCGAGTCGGTGCAATGGTCAGGTCTGCGACCCGAAACGCGCGCCGCTCCAGGCGGTGCAGGGCGGCGCGGTTCAGCCTGCTCACGAGCGACATCGGCCCGAATCGGCTGAATTGCAAACAAGTTGAGAGCATGCAGGGAAACAGGTAAACGATGGGGAGCTTCGGCCAGGTTCGCCGCGCGGCGTCGGCCCAGTACGGACTCACGGCAACGAACGCCTCGCGCGGACGGGGTAGAGATCCCAGCCAATGTGCGATTTGTCCGGCCGTTAGAAAGTTCTGAAATCTCCAGGTCCAGCGGCTCGAGTCGAGCGGTGCTTCGAATCGGTTGAATGCGCCAGCACCGTCGCGGGAGCTTCTTCGCACGCCAAGCAGATTAGCGGTCAACCCGATCGAGCGGAGCGCCTCGCCAGCGCCGCGGGCCAGGCTCAGCCCGCCGCCCCAGCCGGCGAGCGACGCATGGCAGGCGACATACGCATCGACCGGAGCGGCGTCGCCATTCGTAAGCGGGTTCATGCGATATCCGCCAACTCACGTTCGCCGGCATGAAACAGCAGCAATCCGCCGGCGAGCGCCACGAGCGCGCCGACGACCGCCGAAACGACGACCGCCGGCGAGAGCGGATAATCCGGCAACAAGGCCCAGCGCATACCCTCCACGACGCCGGTCAGTGGATTCAGGACCATCAGCCAGCGCCATCGATCCGGCACCGACGCCAACGGATAGGCGACCGGCGTGAGTAGCATCCAGAGTTGGAGCAGCAAAGGCATCGCGTGGGAAACGTCGCGGAAACGTACGTTGATCACCGCCAATCCGGCGCCGATTCCGCCGGCACACGCGGCGCCGAGCAAGATCCACAATGGCAAGGACAGGGCCGCCCATCCGGGCGGCAGGCCGAAATAGAGAGCGAGCGGCAGATAGGCGAGCAAGGCGAATCCAAGGTCAACGAATGCCACCGCGGCCGACGAGGCCGGCAGGAGCAGCCGCGGAAAATACGCCTTCCCCAGCAGGCCGGCGTTCGCCGTCAGGCTGACGCTCGTTCCGCGCAGCACGCGGGCGCAGAACGTCCACGGCAAGGCGCCGGCACAGCAGAAGAGGGTGTACGGATATCCGGCTTCCAGACGCGCGATCGCATGAAACAGCAGCGTCAGCACGCACGCGGTTGCGAGCGGCTCCAGGATCGCCCAAGTCGCCCCCAGGGCCGTCTGGCGGTAGCGGACCCGAAAATCACGCCAGGCCAGAAGTGCGAGCAATTCCCGGTAATTCCACAGCTCACGCGGATTCCGCAGACTGCGCGTCGCGCCGCACTCGATGATCGTGGCGGCGCCCGTCATGCGGAGACGACCTCCGCTTCCGATGCCGGCTGGAGCGACAGAAAGTCATCGACATCCAGCGCTCGGCCGAATCGCAACCCGAGCGACCAAAGCCCGTCGCCGCCCGCGATCGCACGGCTGTGAACGATCGATGCGTTCGCCGCGGTTGGTTTGCGACGTGAATCCAGCAACACCAGCTTGCAGGCCGTTCCGGCGGCGATGTTTCGCTCGGCGATCATCCCGACCCCGTCGCGGCTCAGATTGAACGGGAACACGAACTCCGATTGCATCCGCTTGTGGGCGGCGGCTGTTTGCACCACGGCGTTGGCCGTCGGGAATTGGAACCGGTGCGCCCGGCGTTTTTCCGGTGAAAAGGACTGTGCGGTCGCCTTCAATAAGCGGTTTCGCAGTACTGAAATCAATGCGGTACCGTGGCGGATCGGCGCGACTCGCCCGTTCTGTGGCGCGGGTCGCCCGGAAAGCACCGCCGCAGCTTGGGAAACTCGCCCATCCGTCGGGTCCACGAATCTCACTGCGGACACAGCCGCCGCCTCAACGTCGCGCCGCAACACTCTCGTCCGACCGTTGCCGAATGCTTCGAGCATCGCGTTCTCGCACAGCCAGTGAATTCGGGCCGGATTTCCGTCGGTATGCGGGTGCACGCGGTCGATCGCGTCGCCGTCGAAAACCTCGAAGCCGCCGCCGCCGGCCCACGCCAGGCGCTGCCGCACGTAATCCCCCGTCGTGCGTCGGTCGAAAGCCGGGAGCAGGACGTGTCGCAGGCAGCGGCTGCGAAGGCGGGCCGCAACCAATGGATCCAGTTCGCCGAACGACTCCGTTCTACACGCCGCCAGAAGGCCGATCCGCCGATGGTCGCGTTCCGCGCGGTCGATCGCGCCAAACAACTCGATCCAGCGATACGTGGGCAGCAGCGTGGCGTTGTCCACGACGATCAGCCGGCAGCGCGGAAGGCCTGACAAGCGGGCGAAGGGCGCTTCCGGGCTGAGAATCCCGCATTCGGCCTCACGATTACCGGCAATCATTTCGCCCGAATCGCAATCACAACCGTTTATCCACAAAGCCGCGATGGCGCAGGAATCGAGCATGCTGCGCAAGTGCAGCGTCTTTCCACATCCGTCGGACGCGAGCAGCAGGCAACCGCTTTCAGGCACATGTTGCAGGTAGCGCAGCGAGCACCACGCCTCTTCGTTGGAAGGTCCGAGAAAGAAGCGATCGAGGTCCGGCGCCATCGAAAACGGGGGCGAGGTCAGGCCGAATGACTCGAAGATCGGCACGAGCGCATCCTCCGCGCGAGGTTGTCGCGCGTAAGAATCATCGGACGTCGCGGCAAGGACCTAAAATTGCTGCGCCCGGTGTTTTGTCCGCGAAAATCAGGCATTGAATTCACCTATCGGCTGGACCGATTCAACATTGAGCACAGGATGTGCCCACGGTCTTGGACCAGGGATGGTCCGTGCAAGAAGGCGTGTACGCGTGATCGCATCCGTGCCCCGTATCGCGAGCCTCGTCGCCCTCGCATTGCTGTGCGCGGCGAGCGGATGCGTTGCCGAGCGCGGCGACCGCACGGTGTTTCAACATCGCACCGAAACCGAAGTCTCGTCTCCCGTCTACACGGTTCACCCGCCGGACGTCATCCGGCTGCACGCGCCGATGGCTCCCGAGCTGGATGGTGTGACGCAGCAGGTTCGCGCGGACGGCAAGGTTTCGTTGCGGCTGATCGGCGAAATAGAGGTCGCCGGTCTTACGCCGACGGAAATCGCCGCGCGCGTGCGGGAGAAGTTGGCGAAGTTCTACATCGACCCGGATGTGGTGGTCGAGGTTCCCGGTCAGAACAGCAGTTTCTACTACGTGCTCGGCGAAGTGCAGTGGCCGGGGCCGCGTCCGGTTACCGGGCGCGACACGCTGCTGCACGCCATCGCCGAGGCGCGCCCGACGTCGCTCGCCTGGACCTCGCGCGTGCAGCTCATCCGTTCCGGCATGACCAGGGATGAGCGGACCGTGGTGAACGTGGATATCGACAAACTGCTGGAACGCGGCGACGCGCGCGACGACGTGCTGCTGAAGGTCGGGGACATCATTCAGGTTCCGCCGTCGCCGCTGGCCTGGCTCGGGCTGCGCGTTCGCGAGGCGATGTTCCCCGTGTCGCCGGTTTCGTCGGCGTACACGGCGCCGGTCGGGTTCATCAACTCGCCGTATACGAGCCAGTCCGTGACGGATTCGCCGACGGCGGCGGACTACTACTATCGCAGGCCATACGTGAGACCTTGAAGTGACGTCGCGCACGGACCTCCGAACCACGGCCAACGAAGAGCTGCGCAGCACACTGTCGCGCTACGCGCTCGCCGTTCGCCGCCGCTGGAAGGTCGGTCTGCTCACGCTCGGCGTCCTGGGCTCGATTTCATTCTGGTGCAGCCAATACCTGCCGCGTCAGTATCAGGCGCTGACGGTTTTCGAGCGCCGCGACGATGCGGTGCTCCAGAACCTGGTGTCCCAGAACACGCCGTACAGCTTCGAGCACCTTAAATCGAGCCTGACGCTCGACCTGACAGGCCTGCGAGCGAAAGCGGACGCGGCGGTTGCGACCGGGATCGTCGCACCCGGAACCGTCGCCGCGACGGGGGCTCTGTCCGAGACGGAAGCCTCCGAGGTAAAGAGCAAGCTGGCGCGGCACAAGCTCAATGCAAGTGTGCGCCTGGTGACGAACAGCCCGGGGTTGGACGTGATCGAGCTGCGGGCGGATGCCAATTCGCCCGCCCTGGCCCGGAAGTACGTGGCCGCCCTTCGCGATCAGTACATCGCCAGCGCACGTGCTCGAATGCGCGCCGTTCTGGAAGACACACGCACATTCTTCCAATCGGAGCTGAATCGTTGCCAAAGCGATGCCGATGCGGCCGCGCAAGCGATCGATGACAAGTTCAAGGGCCTGACGGATCTGCAATCCCGCGATCCCGCAGTCGTGGCGGCGCGGCTGGAGTCGCTGCGCAGCGAGAAAGAGCGGCTGGAGGAAGAGCTGGGCCGCATGGACGCCCAGATCGGCGCCCGCCGCGACTTCCTGGCCGGAATGGACCAGGCGCCCATATCGCCCTCTGTCGCCCCACCGCCTTCCGACCCGCGCGCCGCCACAGAAGACGCCGGTCTGGATCGAGCGATCCGCGACGTGGAGCGCGAAATCTCCGACGCAATCGTGATCAAGCAGATGACGCCGGAGCATCCGACGATTCAGACGCTCCGCCGGAAACTGGCCGCGCTGGAGTCCGTTCGATCGTCGCGGACGCAGGATCAGCAGCCGCCGCCCTCGAAGCTTGCGCAGGCGGAACCCGCGGTCGCGGCTCCGGCGCCGCGAAACCCCCTGGTCGTGCAGGTCACCCTCGAAGTGGACACGCTCGACCGGCAGCGCGAAATCGTCGAGACGCGGCTCGCCGCGGCGCGCGAGGCATACGCGCGACATTCCGCGCTCTGTCGGGATCTCAACGCGAGCCGCGGAGAGCTGCGACGGCTCGACGAACGCGCCGCGCAGGCAACCGCCGCAGCCGGCGTCTGGCGACAGCACCTGGCGCAGCTCGAGCAAATCGCAGCCGCCGAAAGCGAAGAGCGCGGAACGCGGTTTACACTGCTTGAGGAGCCGTTGACCGCTGCCCAGCCCTTGACGCCCAGGCTGTCGGCGGTGTTTGCGATTTGCATCGGCTTGGCGCTGTCGGGCGCCATCGCGCTCGTCATGCTGCTGGAGTTGTTGGACCGCTCCGTTTCGGACGTGGGCCGCGCGGCGAAACTGGCGGGCGCGCCGGTTCTTGAAGTCATCGGCGAGATTGCGACGCCGGCGACGGTGAGAGCGCGGCGGCTGCGCACATTGGTGTGGACGCCGGCGATCGCGATCAACGTCGCGCTGCTGGTCTTCTCCGCCTCTCTGGCCTACACGAGCATTGGCATTCCCGGCGTTCACCATCGCATCGGAGTGGTGATGGATCGGATCCTTCGGCCTCTTGGCATTCCGCCGATCGCAGACGCGTCGGCGGACTTCGAGGAGGCCGCATGGGAACGATGAAACGGGTGATGAGCCGGCTTCCCGCCAGCAAGACAACGAACTTCATGACCAAGAGCTCCGGTGGTCAGGCGTGCATTTCCATCCCCTTTGACGACAAGCGCTGCGCCGCAGGGACTGAAACGCCAAAGACGCCGCATGAGGAGCAGCAGGATCGGTCGGACGCACCGCCGCAGGCCAATGCGGCGCCAGTCGCGGTAGAGCCGGTCCCGGCGCCTTCCCGCTTCGTTTCCGAGATCGATCCACAATCGACCGCTTCCGCACCGCCGGCGCCAATCGCGGTGGTCGCGCCGCCTGCCGATGCAGCGACGGATTGCGCGGCGCGCGATGAGACTCCCGCTCATGCTGCTGCGGAGTCTGCCGGCGAAGACGCTGAGCCCGATCCAGCGTCTCACGCTGTGACTGAGACTCCCTCGGCCATCGCCGTCGAAGAGTCCGCACCGCTGCCGAATGTCGAATCGTCATCGTCTGACGTAGTCTCGCCGGCGCCGCGGTCACCTGACACCGAACAAACACCGCCGACGGCGGTGACGGCGATTGACGAAACGATTTCGCCGGCAGGCGACACGAATACGGAAACGGCCGCCGATCCGCAGGCGGTAGCTGAAACGACTCTGGTTGTGCCGCCGCAAGGGCCCGGGCCTGAAGTCGCGCTCTGGCCAAAGGAACCGGGAAAGGCGGTTGGGCCGTCACCAGCAGATGTGGTTCTCATGCCGGTGGACGTGGTTCCATCCGCTCTGCGCCGGAACTCCGAAACAACTTGCACCGCTCCAGCCTCGATCCAGACGGGCGCCGCCCCGCCGCCGCCATTCGCGCACACGCCATCGGCTGAAATCGCGAGAATGCCGGTATTGGCGCCGACCAGCAAGTTTGAGCTGAACCCTGCGGCGGTGGCGCCGGCGATCGTTGCCGTGCGACAGAGTGCGAGCCGCATCTGCGACCAGCTTCGCTGCGCCGCGACGCGCCTGCTGGCCATGAACCCCGACGGAAGACCGCAGGCGCTGGCAATCACGAGCAGTCTTCGCCACGAGGGCAAGAGCACTTTTTGCGCGAATCTCGGACTCCTCTTGGCCGAAGGCGGACATCGGAGGGTCGTCGTGGTTGACGGCGACCTTCGAAACGGATCGCTCGCGGCCCTGCTGGGCGCCGCCAAGGGCCCGGGCCTGGCGGATCTGCTGGCGGACGCAGCGAGCCTGCACGAGGTGGTTCAGGCTAGCTCGCGGCCGAATTTCTTTGTTGTGGGCGCGGGGCAGTCTGATTCGCGCAGTTCCAGCGAGCTGCTGAGCGGACCGCGGCTGGCCCGGGCAATCGCGGATCTGCGGGCACGTGCGGATTACGTGCTCTTTGACGCGCCGTCGGTGCTCGATCGAGCGGATGGGAACCTGATCGCCAGGCATTGCGACGGCGCCGTACTCGTGATCGCGGGCAATCGTACGCCGGAGCCGTCCGTCATGGACGCCGTCGAATCGCTCCGCGGTCACGGCGCGAAGATCCTCGGGTGCGTACTGAACGGAGTCAGGAACCGAAACCGCCGGGCGCAACCGGTTCGGAAGATGTCTGCGTCGATCTGCTCACCGACCGCGACGAGGCGGGCCGGCAGGAGTGGACGCAATTCCTCTCGACCTATGCCGACGCGTCCGTTTTCCACGAGCCCACCTGGTGCGACTCCGTTCGGCGGGTCTTCGGACACGCTACGAAAACTCTGCTCGCCCGAGAGCGCGGAATCGTGACCGGCGTGCTTCCGCTGCTTGAAGTGTGCGGCCTGCTTGCCGGAAGACGGTTGGTGAGCATGCCCTATGCGACCGGTGGCGGCGTGCTCGCCCGCACGGACGCGGCGCGACGAGCGCTGCTGCACGCCGCCGAGCAGCTTGCTCACGGAACCGGCGCGTGCCTCCTGGAACTGCGCGGTCCCGGCCAGGAACGATCGGGCTGGACCAGCGTCGATCGGTACGTCGAATTCGTCCGCGACTTGCCGGTGAACGCCGCCGACGTGGAGCGCATGCTGCCGCGAAAGGCGCGGGCGGCGGCGCGCCAAGCCCGCGATCGCGAGGGGCTGACAATCCGGCATGACGCACGCGATCTGAACACCGTCTGGAATCTCTACGCTCGCAGTATGCGCCGGCTCGGCTCGATCAACTACCCGCGCGCATTCTTCGCCGACCTGGGCGCCGGACTCGGGGAGCGGATGTGGGTGACGACGGCGTGGCGGGGCTGCCGACCCGTGGCCGGCGTGGTCAGCTTCGCCGAGCGCGACACGATTCGCCCCTACATTTCGGGTCTTGATGAACGATTGCGCTGCACGGGATGCGCGAATCTGCTGTACCTGGCGGTCATGGAGCGTGCGGCGGCTTGCGGCATGAAGCGTTTCGATTTCGGCCGCACGCGGCGCGACAACGCCGGGGCCATGGAATTCAAGCGAAACCAAGGATTCGAGCCGCGTGATCTGACGTACGCACACTACACGCCGCCGGGACGCAAGCCGCTGGATTTGACTCCGACGAACCCGCGGCTGGCCTCCCTGCGGCGCGTCTGGCCGCGCTTGCCGCTGGCGATTACGCGGCCGCTCGGCGCGTGGCTCGCACGATCAATTCCGGGATGAATGTCGATGAAAGTCCTGATGCTCACGCCGCGATTTCCGTATCCACCGACGCGCGGAGACTGCATTCGCGCGTGGGGACAATTGCGGTACCTGTGCGCGCGGCACGACGTCTGGCTGGCGTCGCTGAGTGAAGCGCGTCCGTCGCCGGAGGCGCTGGCCTTCGTCCGCGGGCACTGCCGAGACGTGGCCGTGTTTCATCGCCCGCGCACGTTTTCATTGGCCCGCGGGGCGATCAATTTCGCCGCCGGGCGGACCGTCACGGAAGGCTACTTCGCCGCACCGCGCCTTGAAGACCGGCTTTTGTCCTGGTGCGCCCACACGAAATTCGACGCGGTGCTGGCGTTTTCCTCGGCCACGGCCTCTCTGGGCGAATGCGTTCCGGCGGAGCGGCGCATCCTGGACATGAACGACGTCGACAGCGTGAAGTGGGAGCGATTCGCCGAACGGGCCGCGCCGCCGATGAAATGGCTCTATGAGAACGAAGGCCGCCGCCTGGCTAGACGCGAGCGCGCCTGGGCAGCCGCTTACGATTGCACGGTCGTGGTCAACGCCCGCGAAAACGAACGGCTGGTTCGGCGTTGTGCGCCCCGGCGATCCGCGATCGTGCGCACCGGCGTCGCGATGCCGGATTCGCGCGACGTGACCGACGCGGCCCGCTGTGACCCGGTCGTCGCATTGGTCGGATCCATGTTCTACGCCCCGAACGCGCGGGCGGCGCTCTGGTTCGGCCGGAACGTATGGCCGCGCGTGCGCGCGATGGCGCCTTGCGCCCGCTGGGAGATCATCGGACGAAACCCAACCCGCGCCGTGCGCGATCTAGCCCGGCTGCCCGGCGTCACCGTCACGGGAGCGGTGCCCGACATTCGCCCGCACCTTGACGCCGCCCGGGTGTTTGTCGCCCCGATCCTCGACGACATCGGCGTGCAGACGAAACTGATCGAGGCGCTGAGCCGCGGGCGCCCATCGGTCGTGACCGACGCGGTCGCCGCCGGAATGGATTGGGCCGGCACGCCGCCGTTCCTCGCAGCCGCCGACGCGGCCGGATTCGCCTCACAGGTTGTCCGTGTGCTTCAGGACGACGCGGTCGCGGCTGAATTATCGCGGGCGGCCTATCAGACGGCGGCCCGCTTTTATGACGTGGAGCGCGAGACCGAGCGGATTGAGCGACTGCTGCGCGGAGAATATCCGCTGGAAGGCGACGAGCCGCGCTCGGCATGCGGAGCGGACGTGCTGCGACTCCACTACGCATCAACACGATACGAAAACAGGCGGGCCGGATGATCTCAGGTCGGCACATCGTCTGCGTCGCCAGCAACTGGTCCGAGCCGCCGACCGGCAAGCACCACATCATGCGCCGGCTGGCCCGCGACAACTCGGTGCTGTGGATCAACTACCACGCATCGCGCGCTCCTCGGATCTGCTGGGCCGACTTTCAGCACGCCCTGAGCCGCCTGCGCGAAAGCGCCGCCCCGCCGCCGTCCGGATGCGGGGATCTGCGCGCCGTGACGCCCCTGCTGGTGCCCTGGCCAACCTTGTCGCTGGCGCGGCGTTACAACGCGTTGCGTTTAAATCGAACCGTGCGGAACACCTGCGATGGCCGGACACGGAAGCAACTGTGGTTGTTCACGCCGGACGTACCCGAGATCATCCACGGAGGCGACTGGGAGCGCGTCGTCTACTGCTGCGTGGACGAATTCGCGGCTTTTTCCGGCGTAAACGCCAAGCTCGTCGCGGAGCTGGAACGACGCACAATGGCCGCCGCGGATACGGTGATCACGACGTCGCCTCCGCTTTACGAGGCCCGACGGTCGAAACACCCGAACGTACACCTCGTTCCGCATGGCGTGGACTTCGAGCATTTCGCCCGCGCGCGGCCGTTGCGCGGCCACGGCGTTCCCGCCGACGTCGCAGACCTTTCCGGGCCGGTGCTTGGCTACTTCGGACTGATCGGGGACTACGTCGATGTCGAGCTGCTCGCGAACGTCGCCAGCCGCCGCAAGCACTGGAATCTTGTGCTCATTGGGGACGTTCGGGCCGACGTCAGTCGCCTGACCAAGCTGTCGAATGTGCGCATGCTGGGACGGCGCGCGTACGAGGATTTGCCGGCCTATTGCGCTGCGTTCGACGCGGGGCTGATTCCGTTTCGGGCGAGCCGCCTGTCGCATGCGGTCAATCCGATCAAGTTGCGAGAGTACCTCGCCGCCGGGTTGCCGGTAATTTCCAGCCCGATGCCGGCCGTGGCAGACTATCAGCCGGCGGTGCAATTCGCCGCGACGCCTGACGAACTGGTGGCCGCGGTCGAGCGGCTGCCGGAGCTGCGGGAGAGCAGCCAGGTGCGGCGGATCCAAGATGCAGTCGCGCAGGAAAGTTGGGATGTCCGCGTCGAGCAGCTTTCGAAGATTGTGTCGGGCAGCGCGATTTCAGCGGCCTCAAACGAACGGCACGCGCCCCAAGAGGAACTTGTCTCAGCCTAGTGCTTCGGCCACCATTCATTTACCGGGCGCCAAGCGAGACCGCGTGCTCGTCGGTGATGAGTTTTGTGGGGCAGGCCTCCGGCCTGTCTCTTGTGGGGCAGGCCTCCGGTCTGTCTCTTCGGCGAAAACGGTTCCTGCACCATGCGGGCCTGTTTCCAAAGAGACCGGCCGGAGGCCGGCCCCACATTTCTCCGAACCAGCGCCTGGACTCAAGTTCGGGCCTTACCCGTAACACCCGAAAACACAACCGTGCCCGGTCCCTACCGCGATTCGGCGAATTCCAAAGCCGCGTTCGAATCCAGGGCCTCGCAGACAAAATAACGCCGCTTTCCCGATGGGTCCGGCGGAATCTCGGACACGACCGAGCACTCCACCTCAATGCCGGCGCCGAACAGCTCCCGATAGCGTGTGCGGATCGTGTCGAGGCTGGTGCGCTGAAATTGAGCATCGGTGACGAGCAGGACTTCGAATCTCTCCAGACCGCGCTGGATCGTCTTGAACTGGATGATGCCCGGTTGGTCGCGCAGCACGTGCGAGGTGATCGCGCCGTGGCAGAGCTTGCCGCCCGGCAGAGCCAGAAATCCGGTGATCTTTCCGCCGTCCAGCCGCATCAGCGGAAACGGCAGCCCGCACGAGCATGGCTCGCTCAACAGGGCGCCCACGTCGCCGACCCGGTATCGAATGAACGGCTGTGCTCGTGTGTTCAACGTCGTGCAGAGCAGCTCGCCCGTGCGGCTGAACCCGGCGGGCTCGCCGCCGACGACCGCCTCGACCAGCACGTGCGGCGCGATCACGTGAAGCCCGCCCGCCGCGCATTCGTGGGCGATCAAGCCGACCTCGCGGCTTCCGTATTCCTGCGCGACTACGCAATCATGCGCGGCGCGGATCGCGTCGCGCTCGGCTTCGGAAACCTCCTCGCCGGTCAGTACGACGGCGCGCAGCGACCGAAGCGAAGCCCGCCGTCCGGTGCCCGTTGCGCGCCGCGCCAGGGCCGCCGCGGCGGACGGATAGGCGTAGAGCAGGTGCGGCTTGAACGCCGCAATCCTCGCAAGATGACGATCGAGCGCCTCCGGCGAAAGGTCGAACGCATCCAGCAACGTCTCATTCAGGAACCGGTCGCGCCATCGCCGCCACGAGCCGCCGCGGCGTTCGATCGGCGACCCCCAGAGGTATGCGCGGCGCTGCCCGAGCGGCACGCCGAGCCTTTCCTGCATGAGCAGCCTCGCCGCCAGCGTCTGCGCCTGCCGCAGGCGATCAATGAAGAAATGCAGCGTGTCGCCGGTGGTACCGCCGCTGCTGTGCGGGAGGCAGCCGCCGGACGCGCGGCGCCAGATCATGTTTTCACCGGCGGCCCGGATCTCGGCCTTGGTCAGGGGAGGGATGTTTCGCAAAAGGGCGCTTCCGGCGCTGGCGGCCGCCGGCAATCGCGCCGCGCTGAGCCTTTCGGCGTAAAAGGGCAGCTCGCGCTTGGCGAAGTCTACCAAGTCGTTCAGGCGGCGCGAGACGTCTAGAGCGACAGTTTGTGGGGATTCGCGTGCGAGCCTGCGAAGTGCGGTGATTTCCGCCATCGTGGCGCGGCCGCAGTAACGCTCGTGCAACGGATAGATCAGGCGACGGACGACCGCCGCTTCGATCTTGCGAATGCCCGTGCCGGCGCTGGATTCCGCTTCGGATCGCTCGCCGCCGTTGGGCGCAAGAGTTGATTCGTACACGCGAGCCAATCGCTGCGCGAGTTGCTCCAGATTGAATTCCTCCAAGGCCAGTTCATGAAGGTCCCGTCCAACCGCATGCCGCCGCTGCGCATCCCGGCACATGATCGCAAGCGCTTCAACGAGCGCTTCGACATCCGAAACGCAAACCAGCGGCGCAGCGCCCGACCAGGACACGCATCCCAGTTCCGGCGGTTCCGCGCATTTCACCATTTCCGGGACGGCCCCCACCGCGGTTGCAACGACAGCCAGCCCGGATGCCGCGGCTTCGAGAATCGTGTTCGGCATCCCCTCGCTGTGGCTTGGATGAACAAGGCAATCGACGGAGTCCAGGAGCTTGCTCCGTTCGGCCGCTGAGACCGGCGGAAGCAGCCGCACCCGCCGGGTCAAGCCGCTGCGTTCCAGAAGCTCGCCAATCCGCCGCCGGTCATCCGGTTTGACCGGTCCGACGCACCACGCTTCGAACGGTGCGCCTTCAAGGGCAAGCTGCGCGAGAGCTTCGAGGAAATCGAAGATGCCCTTGGCCGGGCGAAGCTCGCCCAGAAACAGAAACCTGCAAGGGCGCGTTTCGCTTTTCTGCACGCCCATCGGACGTAGACGTGCCGGCTCGGGTTGCACCGCCGTTCCGTTGGGAACGACAACGAGGTTCGCGGCTTCCAGGAACGGCGCGAGCGCCTGACGCGTCGTCTCGCTCAGCACGACGACCGCATCCGCGGCTTCGGCTACTTTCCGAATCACGTTTCGCACTCTGGGGCAGGCCCTGCCGCAGAACTCCGCGAATCGGCCGCCCCGAATGTGCAGAACGACGCGGCAGCCCAGGGCGCGCGAAAGGGCGACATCGAGCGCGGATCGGAAAAACGTCGTGTAGCTGCACGTGTGAACGTGCGCAATCTCAATCCGGCGAAGCAGGATCGTAGCCATGAGCAGAGCCGCGCTTGCCAGATGCCGCAGCGGCGCGGCGACGCGACCGATGAGGTTTCCGGACGGCGGCGGCGTGCAGAATCGGCTCATCGCGTAGGCGTTTCGCAGCGGGCTGGCCAGGAGGTTTTCAATCGCCGTAACCATGCCGCCGACCTGCGGGGCGCCGGGACCGACCATCAGCACCGTCGGTCGGGAACTTCGTTTCCGCCGCCCGCGCGATGCTACACAGTCGCGATACAGGCTCTCGTAGCGCTCCACCATGCGCAGTGCGGTGAACTCGGTGAGGTATCGCTGGTGGGCAACGGCTGCCCGGCGGCGAGACGATTCGCGATCCGTGATCGCAAGCTCGAGCTTTTCGGCTAATTCCGATTCGTCGCCGGAATGGAAGAGCAGCCCCGACTCCCCGTTCATCAGCATCGCGCAAGGGAGCGAACCATCGATGCGGCCCACATCGCCAACCGCCGACGCCACGATCGGCACGCGCTGCGCCATCGCTTCGAGCACGACGTTCGGCATGGCTTCAGAGCGGCTCGACAAGCAGAACACATCAGCGCCCGCGATCAAGCCGGACGCATCGGGGATCTCGCCTGTCAGGACCGTGCAGCGATCAAGCCCGAGCCGCCATCTCTCTTTTTCGACCTCCTCGGCGTATTGCGGGTCGCGAGTCGCGCCGATGATCACCAAAGTCGCCTGCGGCCGGCGGCGTTGCACTGTCGCGAACGCGCGCAACAGCAGCAGCAGGTCTTTCTCCGGCCGAATGTTCGCAATCGAGAGCACGACCGGTCCCGAAAACGTCCGGCCGCAACGCCGTTCCAGCTCCGCCCTCGCCGCGAGCGGATCGCTGGGCGGCATGTCGAGGCCGTTGGGAATGTGGATCGCGGCTTCGCGGACTGACGGCGGCAGATTGGGCCGCCCGGACTCGCTGTTGATCACGACGCGCGTCACCCACGGAGCTAGCCGGTCAGCCCAGCGGCCGTAGAAAGTCGGGCCGCCCAGCGGCCAACCGTGGCGAACGTGAACAATCGGCAACCGCAGCAACCGGCAGGCCGGGAACGCTGTAACGAGCGCAGCACAACTGTGCGCGTGCACGACTTCGGTGTGATCGCGACGGAAACGCGCTCCGATGCGAAACGGGAGCCGCCAGTCGCGGCGAGCGCTACGGTGCTCGACGACGCGGACGCGCGCGCCGCCCCGCAGCGACGCGCCGGCATTCTTCAGACAATGAACGACGACCTCGTGCCCGCGCTCCCCGAGCCCGAACGCCAGACGCCGAACGACGCCTTCCGACCCGCCGCCGAAAAGCGAATCGATCACCAATGCGATTCTCATGGCGCCGGCACCGCCTGAAGAAGCCCGGGTGCGGCGCGGTCGCCGCCAACGGTTGCTTGTTCGTCCTGCTCCGCAGCGGCTGCGATGGTTTCG
>JACRLV010000188.1:0-4612 GCA_016235145.1 Planctomycetota bacterium | reverse complement strand
CTTGTTCGTCCTGCTCCGCAGCGGCTGCGATGGTTTCGCGCGCGAGACGGTCGAGGCACGCAGCCATTCCCACGAGCATCCAGAGATCGGCCGCCCAGATGCGGGTCGTGAACAGCCCGCAGGCGAGATACCCGGCGAGCGCGGTGCGAATCGCCATCGCGTGCCATGCGAAGTGGAACCGCGCGGGGCGGCGGGCGACTGCGACGCGCTGGTCCGCCAAACCCGCGGGCATGCGGCGGATGATGCGCGTCATGCGATGCACGCACAGGCCGACGATCGCGAGAAACACCAGCAAACCAGGCGCTCCCAGCTCGGCCAGGCAGGTCAGGAACGTGTTGTGCGCGCTGCGTTCGACGGCCAGGCCTTCGACGTACTCGCGCACGACCTGGTGAAACTTGCCGATCCCGATCCCGAGCGGATAGTCGGCGGCGATCGCGCATGCGGCCTGCCAATACTCGACTCGGGCAGCCGCGGAAGCGTCTTGCTGAAATTCCTTGACCGTCTGCATGCGCCGCCACCAGGCGTCGTCCGCCAGTTGCAGAGCCAGCACCGTGCCGACGGCGATCCCGACCACGCCGAGCAATCGATAGCGCCGCGGAAGCGAGAGGCACCCGACGAACAGCAGCGCGGCGCCGCCGACGATTGCACTGCGCGTGCGGGTCATGATGATCGTGTTCACGGTCATTGCGCCGATGATCAAAAGCACGCCGCGCGCCCACCAGCGCCGCGCCATGAAGACCAGCGCCCCGATCAGCGGCAGAGTCGCCATGAGGTGCACGGCCAGTCCGCTGGATTCGGCGAAGTCGGATCCGCCGAGTCCGCCGGTGAGGCGGCCGCTGGAATACACGCCCACGCCGCCGTTCGCCTCGTAGCTGATATACACCACGCCGGCCAGCCAACCGAGCACGACCAGTTGAAAGTGCCCGGGCGTGCGAACGCAGGTGACCATCAGCAGGACGAAGATGATGACCTTCGAGAATTTTTCCGCCTGGACGAAGCTGCGATCCGTCGGCGCAGGCCCCCACGCCAGACTGGCGACCGCCAGCAACGCGAAGAGCATGGCGAGGCGTATGGGCAGCGTAAGCTGCTTTCCGGACAGCGCGTACTTCGACTCATGCGCCAGAATTCCGAACACCGTCGCCAGCGCCGCCAGCAACGAACTGTGGGAACCCAGCGGGCCGACCGAACCGCCCCACCACTGCGCCTCCGGGTTAATGTGATAAACCACGATGTATGTGAATACGCCGAAGATCGGGCGCACGAGCGCGGCGCACAGCCCGCTCGTATAAAAAAGCCAAAACAACAGCGCCGTCAGGGACATGTCGCAGCCGCCTCTTGATCCTCGACTGATGACTCGCACTCACGCGTCTTGATCTGCGTGCGCTCCGCACACCGGATGACTCCCGCGGCAGTACACAGCACCTCGTAAAGCCGTTGCCCGCATGCATCCCAGTCGTGTTCGCGGCGCACCCAGCGCCGACCGGCGGCGGCGATTCGCCTGGCGAGATCGGAATCGGCGAGGAGTACACGAAGTTGGTTTCGCCATTGCGCGGCGCTCCGCGCGATGACAAGTTCGTGACCGTCGCGCGCCGTCAGACCGGCGACGGCGACCGGCGACGCCACGACCGCACGCGCGGCAGCGCACGACTCCAGAATCTTGTTCTTGATTCCGCCGCCCTTTCGAGTGGGGACTACCACGACCGAAGCGCGAGCCAGATAGGGCCGCACGTCGGCGACGTCGGGGGCCAATTCGACGCCTGCGAAACGGTCCAGCGCCAGCACATCGCGCGTCGGCTGCTTACCGACGATCAGCAGTCGCGACGCGCTGCTGGAGCGCTTCAGATCCGGCCAGACGCGACGCACAAACCACTGCATCGCATCGATATTGGGAGGGAACGACAATGAGCCCACGAACGCGACCGTGCCGGGCTCGCCGGGAACGCCACTGTCGGCGAAATATTCAGCGTCGACGCCATTGGGAATGACGTGGATTTTGGTGCAGTCGGCGTAACGACCAACGGATCCGGCGTCGATCGGCGATGACAGGATCAAGCCATCGAGGCGCCGCACCGCCGCGCGCACGTAGGTCGCGAAACCCGCCGCCCTCCGACAGGCTGCGAGCCAGCGCCATGGCGTTCGCCAGGCGTCTCGAATCGTGTAGAGCACCGGGTCATCGACGACGTCCCAGACGCATGGGGCCGCAACCTCGGCGGCGTATATTCCGCGGCCCGCACCGCTCAGGAGGACCACGTCGAATTCACCGATACACGTTCTGCGCCGCAGCCACGCGGCGATCCGCGTGTCATAACCGACGAACGACCGGGCAAACCGCAGATCTGCCGGAACGGGCGAACTGTCTTCAATGGTGGGTGTTGTCTGCGATGATTCGATTCGTTCCAGCGAAACGCCCTGCGGAAGTTCCACTTCCGTTCCGCCCGCTTCGGGAACGGCCAGCGCCACATCGGCGCGCCGGCCAAGCGCACGCAAAAAGTGGTAAAGCCGCAACCGCCCGCCATGCGACAGCGGCCAGGGCACGCGCCCCGCGACGACCAGCACCCGCAGCCGGCGGCTGAGTTCGGTCACGAAACAGCCTCCAGGACAGGTAATGCCCGCACGGCGCGCGAGCTCGCAGGCAGGCAGCTCTCGATTGCTCGGAGGACCTGGTCGAAATCGATCGCGTCCATGCAGGTCGGAGACTTGTCGCAGCTCCGCCGATAGCACGGTCCGCACGGCAACGGCGTGACGAGCTTCTCGCCGCGCCCAAACAGGTCGATTTCCTGCGCGCAGGTCGGTCCGAACAGCGCGACGACGGGCACATTCATCGCGACCGCGACGTGCAGCGCCATCGTGTCGCCGGTCAGCAGCACGGCGCATCGCGCGACGATCGCCGCAAATGTCGCCTCTTCGTGCTCGCATCCGAGATCGATCAAACCGGGGCAGCATGCCGCGAGTTGTTTGTTCAGTTCGCGCTCGCGCGGCCCGCCGAGCAGAGCGATTTGCACGTCCTTCCGCTGTTTCAGGAGGCGGGCGAGTTGTAAGAACCGGGCGGGCGGCCAGGTCTTGTTCGCGTAAACGCCACCGGCGCCGGTGTTGAAGCCGATCCAAGGACGATTTCCGTGGAGTCCCGCCCGCTGGAGCGCCAGTTCGGCCGCGCGCTGCGCCGCCGAATTCGGGTGAAGCGCGTACCGCTCGCCGCGATAGTCGAGCCCGACCGCGCGGCAGATCAGCTCCGGGTAGGAGCGTGTGTTGCCCCTGAACTTGAACTCGTCATTCAATCCGAGTTCGAAGTACTCGTCGCACTCGCGATTCAGTGGATACGGCGTTCCGAATTGCGTCAGGCCGATGCCGCGCCGCTCATGGGCGTTCACCGACATTGCCAGGCCGGCCGGGCCCGGTTCCTTGTCCAGGCTCAAGCACAGATCAAAGGTCTCGCGGCGCAGATGCTCCGTCGATTCCGCGTCGAACGGCAATAGCCGCTCAATCAGCGGGTGGTTCGCGAGCATCCGCACCCCTTCCGGCCGCGACACCCACGTCACGTGGCAAACGCCGAGCTGCCGACGTAGCGCGGGCAGGATCGCGGCGGTGCGAATCACGTCGCCCAGCGCGGCCATCTTAATCACCAGCACCCGCTTGCCCATTTCGGCGAAGTCCGCGCACTCCGTCGGGCAATATCCCTGATGGCCTGCCGAGCACGGGCGATCGCCGCGAAAATGACGGCAATTGACCGCGAGCTGGCCTCGCTTTGTCTGCTCAAAGACAGCGCGGCCTGCCTGGCTCATGCGCGACCCTCCGCGGCGCCGGTCGGCGGCTCAGCGAAAGCCGCGCGCTGCCGATCGCTTGCGCATTGGTCGTACACATCGGCCAGTGCGGCGGCGGTGCGTTCCCAGGAATAGGTCGACGCCCGTGCGTAGCCGCGCGCGACGCGCTCCGCGCGGTCGCGATCGTCAAGCAACCGCTCGAGCCCGCCGCAAATGCTCGCCACCGAATGCGGATCGACGTAGATCGCCGCGTCGCGGGCGACCTCCTCCAGGCTGGTCGCTTCTGAAGCGAGAACCGGCACGCCGCACGCCATCGCATCAAGCACCGGCAGCCCGAATCCTTCGGCCAGGCTGGGCAACGCCATGCCCGCCGCGCCGCGCAACAACGCCGCAACGTCCGTTTCCGGCAGAAATCCCAGAATTCGGCAGCGATCCGCCACGCCGGACGCCTGTGCGAGCCGCGTCAGTTCGACGCGCGTCGTCTCTGGTTCGCAGCCGGTCAGCACCAGACAGACCGCGTCAAGTATTGCAGCGGGCAGGCGGCCGAACGCCTCGATCAGCCGCGCGGCGTTTTTCCGCTTTGTTCGGCCGGAGAAGTTCAGAATCCAATGCCCTCGAAGGTCGAAAGCCGAACGGATGCGGGCGTCTGCCTGCGATCTTTCGAAATCCGATACCGCGGCGGTGAGCGCGGTGTCGGGCGCCCACGGCACGATGCAAATCCGGCTGCGATCCGCCCCTATTCGCGAGACCAGCTCATCGCGCGTGAACGCCGACGGCGTGATGATCCGCGCGGCGGCGCGCAGCGCCCGCCGCACGCCGCGTTCAAACCGCGCCGCGGCCCGCTGGTCGCCATC
>JACRLV010000187.1:6002-9366 GCA_016235145.1 Planctomycetota bacterium | reverse complement strand
TGATCGACGCGGTATCCGGTGATCCCCGGCGCCTGCGAAACGCCGTTGATCTCGACTTTGGAATACACCCGGCCGTCCGGCGCGATGAAACCGCTGATGCCGGTGTTCACGGCCCGCGCGATGCCGACGCGGTTCTCGACGGCTCGAAACACCGCGCTGGCGAGGTGTTGCGGCAGTTCGGCGCTGTGCAAGAACCAGCCGTCGTTGCTGATGTTGATCAGAAAATCGCACTGCCTCCGGCCGTCTTTCCAGACGAATCGGCGACTGACGTAGGGCATCACGTCTTCGTAGCAGATCGGCGTGCCGAAGCGCCAATCGCGCCCGCCGACGCGCAGCGTGAAGACGTGGGCGTGCGCGCCGATCGAAAGCGAATATTCAAACTTGCCGTTATCCGAAAACGGGCTGAGGTCGTTCAGCGCGCGGTAGAGCCAGTGCAGGTCCATCCCGAGGAATTTCTTGTTTCGGAACGGGACGATCTCGCCCAAGGGGACCAGGTGCATTTTGTCGTAGCGCTCGGGGCGCTGCGTTCCATCGGGATCGTAGATCAACGCGGAGTTGTAGCGCTTTTGCCTCTGAGTGACCGGCTCCGGCATGACGTCGCGCGCCAGGGCGCCGACGACGAGCGACACCGGCCGTCCCGAGATCGGCGAAAGGCGGGGGAACGTCGCGTAGGGGCGAGCGCGCGCGTCGTCCGCCGCGATCTCGCGCATCCGGATTTCCCAGGACGTGAACTGCTTGTTGATCGACCCATACTCGCCGCGCGCCAGCGCACTGGTGAGTTCGTGGCAACGCTTACCGAACGGGAGGTCGGTGGCGCCTTCCGCCGATTTGAGCGGAAGTTCGACAAAGTCCAGGTTTTGCGTGGCGGTCCAGGCGGTCTCGGGAAATGCGATGATGTCGGGGTCGTCGCGCAGCGACTCGACTGCGAGCACGAACTGCCGGGCGAGCGTGAAATGGTGCGGCGCGATCGGCGCGCTGGTCGATAGCGGAAAATCCTCCTGAATCACCGCGACGCGCGGCCCCTTTTCGAATTGCGACTGGCCCAGACGATAGCTCCCGTACGCGAGGTTGCCGCCGACGCACAGCAGCACCGCAGCAGCGCCGCTCGCGACGCGCATTCTGTCGGGTTGCTTCGCCCAGCGGGGCCGAACCCAAAGAGCGATATCAGCGAGCCAGCCGCATACCATCGCCGCAAGAAAAGTCACGCCATACGCGCCGACCAGGTCGCTGATCTGGATGAAGGGCAGGTTTTCGTAGAAGGCATGGGCGAGGAAGAGCCACGGGAAGCCTGTCATGATGATCGCACGCAGGAATTCGCACCCGACCCAGACGGTCGGCAGGCTGAGCCAGAGCGGCACGCCGATGCGCAGGCCTGTTCGCATGGCCCACCCGGTGAGCGGCCAGAAAACAGCCAGGTAAAACGCCAGCGCCGTATAGCCCAGGCCGGTGACCGGGAACATCCAGGTCAGGTTGATCAGGAAGGCGATCCAGCCGACCAGAAAGCTGCCCCAATGCAGAACCCACGCCCGCCGAATCGCGCAGACCGCATACGCCCACGGCGCCAGGCAGAAGAACGCCACCGGCCACATTGAGAGCGGCGGGAAAATCAACGAGAACAGGACGACCGTAACGCCCGACAGAACTGAAAAAAGGGCCAATTCCGGCCCTGCGGCTCGAAGTTCCGTCCAAAACGCCCGAAGCGACAATCGAGTGCGGCGGATCAGGCCGAGGCGCGTGGGGCGTGCATCAACTTCGGCGGATTTGTGTGCGGTCTGTGTGAGTGGGTCCATCCGTAGTCGGGTTCCCTAGCGCCCGCTTGGTGAGCAGCCCGCGCGGTACTGCCAGTGCGGATCGTCGCTGATTTGCAGCGCACTCGTCAAGCGGTCAGTCCGTCGATGGGCAGAAAGCGCGCCTCGTCGCCGCGTTGCGCGACAGGCGCATGCCGCCGGCGGAAGACCAGTGCGTTGGCGCCGGCCAGTACGAACGGATCGCCCGATCCGCGCCATAGTGCCGGCGAGAGAAGTGCCTGTCCTCTTGGTCCGGCGAGCCACTCGGCCGGGTGGTACATCGGGCGGGCGCCGTTGGCCGGCATTTCCGCCAGCAGTTCACCGGCCAGGTGCGGCGGTGGGGCGGTTGAGCCGCCGCGCAAGCCGCGCAAGATCATCTCTCCGAAGAGCAGGTAGCAGACCACGCAGCTCACCGGATTGCCCGACAGCGCCAACACCCAGCCGCCGGAGATCGATCTGCCGATCCGCGTCGGCTTGCCCGGCTTGAGGTCCAGGCCCGTCGCGAGCCAGCGGACTCCCAGCTTTTCCAGCGAGCCGGGCACCAGATCGTGCGTGCCCTTCGACATGCCGCCGGTCACGACCAGCACGTCGTGCGAAAGGCCGCGACCCAGGGATGCAGCGAGCTCGGCGGGGGAGTCGGCGCAATTGCCGAGGCTGGTCGGTTCGCCGCCGAATTGCGCCGTCAGGGATGCGAGCACGATCGCGTTCGAGTTTCGAAGCTGCCCTTCGCCCGGCGTTGCGCCCGCTGCGACCAGCTCGTCGCCGGTCGTCAGGATCGCGACGCGCGGCGCTGCAAAACAGCGAACTTTGTTGATTCCCGCGGCGATCAGGGCGGCGGTGGCGCCGCTGCTGATGCGCGTGCCGGCGCGAAGAATGCGATCGCCGCGGCGGGCGATCGTTCCGCGGCGCTCGATGTGCTTTTCAGCCGCTGCGACGGCAGCGAATTCGACCAGGCCGCCATCGGCTTCGCGCGACTCTTCGACCGGAATTACGGCGTCCGTGCCCGGCGGCAAGACGCTTCCGGTGTTGACGCGCACGCACTCGCCGGCAGTCAGCGGCACGGGAGGCAACCCACCCGCCGGCACGAGTCCGGCGACGCGCAACTTCGCGCCGGCCGCGTGAAAATCCGCGCAGCGCAGGGCGTAGCCGTCCATCACCGCGCGATCGAATGGCGGAAAATCGGAAGACGCTACAACGTCGGCCGCCAGATAACGCCCGAGCGCGTCCTCAATATCCAGGTCAGCGGTGGACAGCGGCCGAAGCTCGTCGGCCAACCGCGCCCACACCGCGTCGGCGGAAGCGTATTCAAGCGGGGCAATCTCCATCACCCGGCGATTGTGAAAGAGCGGGCGGCGACCGTCAAGGAATCGCCGAAGCGTGCGCGGCACAATCGCTGCACCGCGGGTTTTGTCGCTCCGATCGGCGGGTTATGATCCGGCCATCGGTCAAGTTGCAGTGCTGTTGCGAGGTCACCATGCTTGAAACGTACGATAGCGTTCTCGACACCATCGGCCGCACGCCGCTGATCCGTCTGAATCGCGTGGCGAAGGGGATGCCCTGCCCGATTTACGGCAAGG
>JACRLV010000187.1:0-5947 GCA_016235145.1 Planctomycetota bacterium | reverse complement strand
GCATCAAGGACCGCATCGGCCGGGCGATGATCGAGAAGGCCGAAGGCGAAGGGCAGATCAAGCCGGGAGTGACGACGATCGTCGAGGCGACGTCCGGCAACACCGGCGTCGGTCTAGCGCTGGTCGCAGCCGTGAAGGGCTATCGCTGCATTTTCGTCATGCCGGACAAGATGAGCCAGGAGAAGATCAACCTCTTGAGAGCCTACGGCGCCGAGGTGGTCATCGTGCCGACGAACGTGTCGCCGGACTCGCCGGACAGCTACGCCGGCGTCGCGAAGCGGCTGCGAAACGACATTCCAAACGCGTGGCAGCCGGATCAATTCAGCAATCTTTCGAACCCGGAGGTGCACTACCTGACGACCGGTCCCGAGATCTGGGAGCAAACGCGCGGGAAGATCACCTGCTTTGTTTGCGGTATCGGCACGGGCGGAACGATCTCCGGCGTCGGCCGCTATCTGAAGGAGAGGAATCCGAAGATCAAGATCATTGGGGCCGATCCGGACGGTTCGATCCTGTCGGGGGGGACGCCGAAGCCCTGGAAAGTGGAGGGCATCGGAGAAGACTATGTGCCCAGAACCTTCAACAGCCAGGTCGTCGATTCGTGGGTGCGCGTCACGGACAAGGAGTCGTTCAGCGCTGCACGGCGCATCGCGCGCATGGAGGGCCTGCTGATCGGCGGCTCCTGCGGAACCTGCGCGGCGGCGGCGTTCAAGTACGCCGAACGCCTGACGCCGAGCGACCTGATGGTGGTCGTAATGCCTGACACCGGGCGAAACTACCTGAGCAAGATGTACAACGACACGTGGATGCGCGAAAACGGCTATCTCGACGAAGACCGCGCCCCGGCCTGCGCCGGCGACGTGCTGGCGGGCCTCGGCGAGCGCGCGCTGCTGTTCCTCTCGCCGGACGCGGCGATGCAGGAGGCGATCAGCCTGCTGCGCGACAAGGGAATCTCGCAGGTTCCGATTATCGAGGCCGATCGCGTGGTGGGAAGTTTGCAGGAAGTTACGCTCGCCCGGCTGCTGCACGAAGGACGCGACCCGCGGGCGGTAAAATTACGCGAGATCATGGCCCGCCCGATGCCCGAAGTGCAGGCGAACGTCTCGATCGACGAGGTTTATCGCCTGCTGCTCAGCGGCAGCACGGGCGTCATCGTCCGCCGCGAAGGCCGAATCGCGGGCATCATCACGAGAATCGACCTCGTGAATTTCTGGGACGCGCCGGCGGCGAAAAACTGACGGTGGGCGACCGGCGATCGAGAAACAGCCTTGGCGCCGGCCGCGCCGGGCGTCAGTTCTGCGGCTGGACCGGCGTTTCCGCGTCGTCTTTCTTCTTCTTGAGCGCGCGGCCCGGGTTGGCCGACCGCCACTTATCCATGCCTTCGGGCTCCGGAAAGGCCTTGGCATAGTCGAAACCGACCCGCTCGCACTCGGTCTTGAGAAACTCGGAAGCCTCGTCCCACACCGACTGCCGCTGCGGCAAAAGCAGGTACTGCCACAGCGAGACTTTCATCAACGTCATTTCCGGCGCCAGCGGCGGCGTCTGGAGCAGCTCCGCGAGCGCGTCGTGCTCAAGCTCCTCGACGGGCGGCAGGCGCAATTTGTTGTCCGGACCCATCGCCGTGTCGTTGTGCCAGTTGATGTGCAGTTGCTCCGCCTGGTTGCGGAAGGTCGTGTAGAGCGAGACGTTGCCGTTGGCCAGCTCCTCGAGCGCCCTTCGCAGAAACAGATCGATCGCCGCAACGACCTGGTTGTACGTGAAGCTCTCGTTCCACGTTTCGTTCACAAACTCTTCGAGCGGCTTGAGCAACTCGGGGCTCTTGCTTCCGTCCGCCCGTACCGCGTAGGTGCGCTGCATGTATTCGAGGTAATACTGGGCTTCGTTCTCGCGGCCGGCGAAATAGAGCATGCGTACGGCTTCGGAGAGGAAGTTCATGTGCCCCGAGCGGAACGTGTCACCGGCGCCGCCCATATATTCCGGGTCGTTTTCGAGTACGGCCCCATAAGTCAAATAGGCCTTGTGCATCGGCTCGATGAAGTTGAGGTCCGGATTGAAGTTGATGTACGCCAGGTTCACGTTCTCGGTGTAGGGCTCGAAGGTGATGCGGTTTCGGTAATAGAGATTGCGCAGGCTGAAGAAGATCTGGCGGGCCGTGTTCGTCTTGTCGTTGCCGAACTTGCTGATCGTTTCGTCGCCGGCGACCAAGCCCTCGTTCAGCCAGTAGAGGGAATGGGCATCCACGCCGCGCCAGTCCATCGGCCCGAACAGCGCGACGAGCTGGGCCAACTTGGCTGCGTCCAGCTTGTACACGTCGTGCAGCACTTTTCGCTGAAACCACCGGACGAGTTCCTCGCCGGCCGGGCTGCCGGCGCGTACGCCCAGGATCTTGTCGATCGCTTCCGCCGCGGTACGCCGCGAATCGTCTTCTCTTGCCCCCTTTAGAACCTGCATGACGAGCGACGGCGGATCGGTCAGCAGGCGATACGGGTAGAAGAACCCAAACGCCTGCCCGCCGGCGCCCCAATACAAATCCTCGGAAAGCGCATCGTCACTAAAGACGACGCCGAGCTCGGACCGCAGCTTCGCAACCATCTCGCGTGTTTCGGGGTGCTTGGCGAAAACCTGCTCCAGCTTGGCGGGCGCGTCGGCGATCGACTTGATGAAGTCGTACGCCGCCCGAGTCGCGATGGCGTACCCTTCCATGCGGGGGACGTCGTCGAGCGGCTGGGTCGTCGGCGCAATGACGTTGTCGAGGTCGATCAACACCCTGCCGGTGATGCCTTTTTTCGCCAGCTCGGCGGCTTTTTTGGCTTCGTAGCGGCGTTTGCCTTCATGCATCATTGCCTGCGCGAGCTTGTCCGTCGCGCCGCCGATCTTCTCGCTGAGGTCCTTGAACGGCTGGCCGGGCCGGTAGTCGCCGAGCGGGTCCGGCGGCGGCCCGAGCAGCAGGTGCATTCGCCAGGCCCACTGCCGCTTGTAGAAGAGGTGGTACTCGTCGACGGACTCCGACATTTTGTTGCCGAAGATCCAGGAAAGCTGGCGGTACATGTTGACGGCGCGCGGGTTGTATTTCAGCCCTTCGTCGCGCAGCAGCCGGGCTCCGTTGTAAACCCAGTTCCAGCGTTCTTCCGGCGTATGCGTCGTGACGGAGATGTTCCAGGCCATGTTCCAGGCCTGGAATTCCCACACCGACACGAAGCGCGGCTGAAGCTTCGTAATCCAGCTCGCAAGCTGCATCGCGTCGTAATACTTGCCTTCCTGCTTGTATTGCTCGGCCCGAATGAACGCCAGGTTCGTCAGGAGACCGCGGAATGCGCCAAACGCCTGGATCGCAAAAGCGTATTCCGGCGGCGCGCTTTCGATCGGATTCACCTGACTGATTGCATTCACCATCTCGCGGCCGGCGTTGATGGACGGCATGAAGCTGGACGCCAGCGCGATCAGCCCGACGCAGAAGGCCAGCCCAAGCGCCTGGATTGTGCGTGCGTTCATGAGTGCCCAACCCAACCCGGCAGCCGACCCGTCTGGCGGTCGCGCCGATTCTCGTGGGCGATCCGGCGGCCGATCGTCATCCGGCTTTTCATGCCACCACCTCCGCGACTTCCCGCGACTGGAAGATCAACCAGCCCGGAATCGCCAGCAGAGCCAGCCCATAAACGAGTGTATGCAGCGTGCTCCAGGCCAGCGTGGCCGGCGAGATGTAGTAGCCGTCGATCAGCCTGGCGATGCCGTCATATTGCCAGAAATCGGGCAGCGCGAAGCGGAGCACGGGCACCAGCAGCGTGCGCACGATCGGACCGAAGGATCCGTAGGGGTCGACTTTGGCGGAGATTGCCGTCGGCGGCAGGTTTGCGCCGATGGATTCCATCCACCAGGGGATTCCGAGGCAGAACAGGTAGATGCTGAGCGTGCAGAAACAGGCCACGGGAAACGACGTGAATGTGCCGAAAAACAGCCCGACCGCGCTGATGAAGGCGAGCCGGAACAGAATCAGCGTCAGCGTCTTGACGTAGTTCCATTCGAAGCTGCCCACCTTGTAGAGCAATTCGAGCGAATCTTCGGCTTCGAACGATATCTGCGTCATGCTGCGCGGATCCATCGGGTCGAGCGGGTTGACGACGCCGATGATTGCGCGGCCTTTCTGGACGAGTCTTCCGCCGGCGCGAAACAAGAACTGGTGCCGCTCCGCCTGGCGCTTCTCCGTGCGAAAGGCCTCGACGAGCTCGCCGGTTTCGGGATCGACCAGCACCCAGTCAATGAATAGGATGTCGTCCCGCGGAATCGGCGTCCCCCGTGCTTTGAAGCGGACTTGAAGCACGGTTTCCGGCGCGTCCGGCTGGGTCAGGTTCTCGAAAACATACTCGCGCGGTTCGCCGGGAGGAATGAGACGAAACCCGGCCTCGCGCTGCTTGACGTTCTCCTGAATCGCGGCGTCGCGATTGGTGGTGAAGGTCGGATCGCGCTTCATGCGCCCGTCCACGTATTCGGTCGCGTCGTTCAGGAAATCCGGCAGGGTCGGGTGGGCCGCCACGCGCGCCGTCCAGATGACGTCGCGCAATTGCAGCGTGTCGCGCGTGAACAGTTCCGGTTGCGACTTGATGTACAGTGCGAAGCCGAAAATCACGCCGCCGGCCGCAATCACCAGCAGCAGATTCAACAGGTTCACGCCGAGCCACTTGCCGGCCAGCACCTGAAAACGCGTCACCGGCTTTGCCAGGACCAGGTGCAAGGAACGGGAGCGGATTTCGCCGGTCAGCGTGGCGCACGAGAGAAACGCCGTCGCCAGGCCCAGAAATACGCTCATCGCCCCGAGCGAATACGCCAGAAAAGTCTGCAGGCGGCCCGAGAGGGTCTCGTCGCCTTTGAGCGCGAAAGGCAGCCGCAGCATCGCAATGCCCAGGATGATCAGGAGCACCAGCACCACGCGCATGCGCAGGCCTTCCTGAAATGTCAGCTTCGCAATGGCCCAGACGCGCTTCATTTGGCGCCCTTGCTTTCGTCGCCGCCGAGCAGCTCGTCGAGCACGCCGCGATCCGGTTCGGCCTTCGACGGCGCGCCGGGCGCGGTCGATTCGCGGGCGGATTTCGGCGCGGTCAGCTCGCTGAGCACGGAGGCGTCGACTTTCTCGGTCGCGGGAGCGGGCGTTTCAGCACGCACCTCCGCCTCGACCTTCACCAACTGCTCCAGCAGTTCGCGGCCGCCGCCGTCGGCGCCCAGGAAGCCCGCGATCGCGCCGGCGCTGGCCGCGCCCGCGGTCTCGACGCGCTGCCGATGCGCCTGCTCGACGATGCGCAGGAACAGCGACTCGAGCCGGTCCTTCGGCGTGTCGATCAACGCGGATTTGCCCTCACGCTGCTCGATGATGCTGCGAATCTGGGCGATGGCGGCGTCGCTGAGCCGGTCGCAGGTGATCTGGATCTGATCCTGCCGGGCGAGCACCTCCTCCATGCCGCCGCTGACCTGGACCTTGCCGCCGAAAAGGATCGTGACGCGGTCGCAGACCTCCTCGCAATCCGCCAGGAGGTGGCTGGAAAGCAGGATGGTTTTCTTATACTCGCGCCCGAGGCGGATGATGATGTCCTTGACGAGCTTGGCGCCGACGGGGTCGAGGCCGCTGGTCGGCTCGTCGAGGATCAGCAGGTCGGGGTCGTTGATCAGCGCCTGGGCGAGGCCGATTCGGCGGGCCATTCCCTTCGAATACTCACCGACCGGCCGCCGCGCCGCGGACTTCAGCCCGACCATTTCCAGCAATTCGTCCACGCGGCGATTGCGGTCGCGGCGGGGAAGCTGAAAAAGCGTGGCGTAGTAGTCGAGCGTCTCGCGCGCGTTGAGAAAGCGGTAGAGGTACGATTCTTCGGGCAGATATCCGATGCGCGTTTTCGTCCGCACGTCGTCCGGCGGTTTGCCGAAGACGCTGATCCGCCCGCGCGTCGGGTGCAGCAGGCCG
>JACRLV010000186.1 GCA_016235145.1 Planctomycetota bacterium | reverse complement strand
ATTCGCGCCTGGCGCGCTCAATCCGCGCTCGGTCGTTTGAGAAGAGCGCGCCCGTCAGGCCGTATTCCGTGCCGTTCGCAATCGCCAGCGCATCGTCGAAATCACGGGCCTTCAGCACCGACAACACCGGCCCGAAGATCTCCTCGCACGCGATCCGTGCCGTTCGATCTACGTCGGCGAAAATCGTCGGCGGGACAAAATAGCCGTCGCCGGCAACCAGAGTGGGGCGGGCATTCTGCCCGCCGGCGGGCAAATTGCCCGCCCCAGCCAGCACCAGCCGCCCTTCCGCCGCGCCGATCGCGATGTACTCCTGGTGCTTCTTGAACGCCGCCGAGTCGATCACCGCGCCCATGTGGAAATTGTCCGGCTGCGTGGTGTCGCCCACTTTCAGCAGCTTGGCGCGATCGACGACCTTGTCGAGCAGCTTCGCGTAAATCGCTTCGTGGGCGATCAGGCGCGAGCAGGCCGAGCATTTCTGGCCCTGAAAGCCGAACGCCGCCGCGACCACGCCTTCGGCGGCCGCGTCGATGTCGGCCGTTTCGTCGACGACGATGGCGTCCTTGCCGCCCATTTCCAGGATCGAGCGTTTCAGCCAGATCTGGCCCGGTGAGATGCGGCTGCATTTTTCAAATATCCGCAGGCCGACTTCCTTCGAGCCGGTGAACGCGACCATCCGCGTGAGCGGGTGTTCGACCAGCGGGTCGCCGATCGTCCCGCCGCTGCCGGGCACGAATTGAAGCACGCCGGGCGGCAGACCGGCCTGTTCGAAGATTTCGACCATGATCGCGGCGATCACCGGCGCCGTACTGGCCGGCTTGAGCACGACCGTGTTGCCCGTGACGAGCGCTGCGCCGGTCATGCCGGTGCAAATTGCCAGCGGGAAATTCCAAGGCGGAATCACGACGGTCACGCCCATCGGCATGTAACGCAGCTCATTTTCTTCGCCGGGGAAGGGCGTGACCGGCTGCGAGCCGCCGAGCCGCATCATCTCGCGGGCGTAAAAGTCGAGAAAGTCGATCGCCTCGCAGGCGTCGGCGTAGGCCTCGATCCAGCTCTTGCTGACCTCGAAGCACATCCATGCGGAAAGCTCGTAAACGCGCCGCCGCATGATGGCGGCCGCCTTGAGCAGAATGCGGGCCCGCGCATCGGGCTCGACCCGCGACCAGGTTCTGAACCGCTCGGCCGCCGCGCAGACGGCCTGCACGGCCTGCTCGCGGGTCGCCTTGCCGACCGCGCCGACGACGCGGCTCGGGGCGGCGGGCATGGTCGATTCGATCCGCGCATCGGCGGTCGGCTCGATTCGCTGCTCACCGAGGTGAAGCGGATAGTCGCGGCCGAGCTGGGCGCGGACCTGCGCCAGGGCGGCGAGCATTCTCTCGCGCGGCTCGGGCAGCGAAAAATCGACGTAGGGTTCCGGTCGATAGGTTGCAAGCATGGGCGTCTCCAGCCGGCCGTCCGCGTGCCAAACGATTGCGAAAACGTCACGGGATGATCGGCGCACGCGCTCCGCATCGGCGCGGCGGCGTGCGCCGCGGTAGACGGCAGGTATTCAGCGGAGAGAAGGGGATTCGAACCCACGGTACCCTAAAGGGGCGCACCGGTTTTCGAAACCGCTGTTCCGACGACTCGAGAAATCGCGGCAACCACTGTGAGAATCGCGACTTGGCGAACGACGCCCAAGTCACCGCTGACACCGTCTCTGCGTCCCGCTTGTCGGATTCTGATCGAATTGAAGCTGCACTTCAAGCGTTTTTCTCAGCGGTTCCGCTCGGTAACGTAGAACGCGAATGCATCGCGGCGATCGTGAACGCTGAGGCCCTCCGTCCGTGGAAGTCCGCTGGAATCCGTCGCGCGAATGCAGCCAGTCTGGCGCGTCAAGGGGTCACAGGAAGCCCCGTATCGCTGCGATCGATATACGGTCAGCAAACGCAGAAGGCGGGCACGTTATGGGCGATCGATGCAGCGCATGCGACGTCGCGCCGGAACGTGAAGCCGCACGATCGATCCATGCTCACAGCAGAGACTCAGATCCAGGCCGCGCGGATAGCCTCGCATCATCTCGGTCGTGCGGGCGAGCTCTTGGGGTGCATTTGGGGACGACGCGGAAAGCAAGTCGAGCAGCGGCGGGGTGAGGGGCGCTGGGGCAATCTCACGCGATCGAGCGCGAAAAGTCCGCAGGATCATCCCCGTGTTCATCCTCCTCGCGTGCGTGCGGCGCTCGCCGCCGGCGGCACGGGGGGACCTTGGGACACTGTGTCCCGAGGTTTGAACCCGCATTCACGCCTAGGCATTCGATCGTCGATCGGACGGACGGACGCGAGCCGGTGCGAGCGAGAACGAGCGAGCGGGGGGGCGAGCGAGAGGAGCGGAAGGGCGGGACGCGGCGCGAGCGGCTGGCGCCGAGGGGACGGCGGGAAGTGCGGAACGCGCGTTTCTTGCCACGCCCCGGCGGCCGCGTCGCGGCCGGCCATTTACATATCCTCTGCCCCTCGCCGCGGCTCTTACCCCATGCACGGCTGATTCCCCCTGGGTCCCTCCGGGATGGGACCAGATGTCGGCGGTTTGAGTCGGATAAAATGGAGCGGGAGATGTCGGGCGAAATCATCGCGGCAGTCTGCCCGTTGGGTCGATTTCGGGACATGTCCGAAAGAGGAGTCGAGTATGACAGGTTCTCCGGTGAAGACGGCCAAACGGCTGACGAAGTTGATGCTGCTGTTGGACTGTGTCCGCGAGGCGGTCATCGCGGAAATGCCGGATCGGAACATGGACATGTACGACTCGGCAGGCAGTGGTTTGCAATGCGGCATGCGGCCGAAGACTGCCATCGTGCGGCGATATCGCTGACCGAGCGCGCTGTGGCGGACCTTGGCGAAGATCGGCTGCGTAAGCGGTCCCCGATCGAGCAGAGCGGAGCCCTTTCGTTGGATCGATTCGAGCTGTTCTGGACGGAAGAGCGGGCGAGGCCTTCGACCCAGCATTTTCTGGCGCATCCATAATCGCATGCAGCGGTCTGATCTGCTACGGGCACGAAGTCCCGAAATGCGCAAGCAGAATCGCAAGATCGGCAAGGGCCACACGGCAGTCGCGGGTTCCGTCAGCCAAACCCGAATAGTCGCATCCCGCACCGAACCGCGAAAGTGCGACCGTCAACTACTGAATCGTCACAAGGCAACCCTGATCCACACCAGCCAGGCGCGCAATTGCTGTCGGCAGCGAATCCATGCGGGTGGCCGGTGAACTGAGGAATGCGTTGAGCTCAGGACGCTCGGGCTCTATCCCACCACGGCGATGATCTGTGGTCTCGGCTGGCTGCGCAGACCTTTCGCCCTCGAGCGCCTGATGTCAGCGTTCGCAGAACGCAGCCACGCACACGATCGCGGGTGATTGCGGCACAGTCGGCCATGAGCACGAACATCTGTCGGCACGGGTCTCGGAGCCGGCTCTCAGTAGCACATCGATCCGAATCGAGACAGAAGCAGTGCAAGGTCGCCCAAGTCAATGTCGCCGTCTTCATCGAGATCGCCGCGTTCAGGCGTCGCACCGTCTGCTGTTCCAAAGAACGACAGGAGGATCGAGAGATCGTTGATCCCAACGGATCCGTCCTGATCCAGATCCCCGATGCAGTGCCTTCGGTACTGGATCGTGTATGTGCCGGGTCCACCGTGGTCGAACAGATGCACGTAGCGTTCGCGAGGGCTGCCCGGAAGGAATCGGTTGATTCGATCGGTCTGCCAGGCGTTGTAGTTGAGCAGAAGCAGTTGTCCGTCGCCACGAGTGACTGAAGCCAGTTCGTAGCCGGGCGGAATCGGATCATCGAATCGGACATAGGTCCAACCGCCCCCAATTGCAGCAGTTACAGCCACGCTCAGATTGGGGACATCCGCCATCACGTTTGGATTTGTCACTACGGAGACGGGGTCGACCGTTCCGTTGCTGCGATGCAGACGATCCGGAAGGTCGCCGACGTCAGGGATGTCATCGGTAAGAAAATCGGGCATCGCGTCGTCGGGATCGTCCGCCAGCACTACATGGTTCAGTGAGAAGATGTCCACGGAGTCGATCAACGAGAGCCGCGGATCGCCGAGCCCGGTGAGATGTTCGAACGTCGCGTCGTAGGCGATGAACTCACCCTGGAGCGATGAGATGAACAGCCAGCGCGCGGCCGCGGTATCGCCAGGTCCGACGTCTCCCAGTTCCACGGTCAGCGAAGGTGAAACAGGTTGCGTTCCCACCTGCGTGCCGATGATGTCGAAATCGATCAGGAGGTTGCGTTCATTTTCAACGATTTGCGGCTCTGCGGACGTGATGCGCAGATTGCGTGCGGTGCCGGCGCCGGAGTTCGTCACCAGCAGCCCGAGAGAGAATGGGCGCGACGGTTCGACCTGAGCACGGTGATCTCGGTCGGCTGAAGAACGACTTGTATATAATTGCCGGCGAGGTAGTAGCCGAACGTACCACCGACGCGGTAATGCCGCGGTCCATCAGGCGCCGCCGCGTCCATCGGGACGATCAGCCAGGAGGCGCTGCCGCTGTGGCCGCCGCCCGGGATCGAGCCGCCGCCGTCGACGTCGGAGAGTCCGACCAGATCCGGCGGGAAGATGCCGAAGCGGCTGGTCGCGTCGGCGCCCTGGTCGTCGAGCACCTGCACATCGACATCGATGGCCTCGAGCGGATCAGAGCCGTCGTTATTGATCTCCAATGTGGCACGGAATGCGGAGCGCGCAACCGTCGCGGTTTGGTCGATTTGTATGCGCACTCGGGCACAGACGCCTTCGCCGACTTCGCTTCGGTCGGCGATCAGGACGTTGAAGGCGTAGAAAAGGCCGTTCAGGAGGTTGGGGAATCCATCAGCAGTCGAGGCAGCAACGCCGTCACGAGCCCGCTCCCAGAGCTCAATGAACGTGTCCCGAGCGATGAAGTCGGCGCTCCACTCCGGCGGAAGATCCCCCGTATCCACGATTCCCTGGCTGTTGTATTCGACCGTTCGATTCCATCGATCGAGGAAGGCGTTGACCTGATCCGGCGGCAGATTGGACGGCATGTTAAGCCCCAGCAGAGCGGCGCGCTCGGCGACGGAAATTGCATGCCCAGCGTCACTTGCGTCGGCGATAAGCGCGCGGAACTGCGTCATCCATGCATCCAGGAGCCCCGTCTCGGCGCTGGGCACGAGAATCCACTGCCTGCGGTGAGAACGTCCATGACTCGAACGTACTGGGTGCGGTAGTACTGGGAGAGTGGGTCGTCGAGACCGCGCGCAAAGCAACCGCGGTTATTGACGTAGTCTCGCAGCAACCGCCAGATGTCTCCATACCCGCACGGGAAACAGTCGCGGTTTTCGTCGCAGTTTTGGCGGCAATCCCGCGCGATCTCGCACAGGCAGAACAGCTTGTTCAGTCGTTCGGCGAGCTCCTCCGAGATAACACCGGCACATTCTAGGCCACTGGCGATGCAATCGACCGCAGGTGGCAGCCAGGCATCTGGCGAATCCAAAATCAGATCTTCAATGCAGCCCTGCACGGTTTCTATCGCGCATGGCAATTCGAAGATGGGAGGAATCGGAAGCAAACACGTCGCGGTCAGCAAGCAGTCAATCGCGCAGGGATTGCACGGCAGCGACTGCGAGGTAGTCGGGGGTGGGAAATACGAATCCCCGCCTCCTCCGTCTCCACTTCCACCCGGCGGTGTCCCTCCCGTGGGCGGGGAACCCGGACAGCCGTGGTCATAAACCAGCGCCGGAATGCAAAACGTGTACACCCGATTGCCGCACGGAACATCCCAGCAGACGCTTACCAACGCGGTTCCGCAATCAACGTCTCGCGTGCGACTCACGATCGCCGGCACCGTCACGCGGGCGTCCGGCAGCATGTCGCCCAGATTCGTCGCCAGCGGCGTCAGATCGAATACGCCGCCGTCGCTCACCGACAGGCGCACGTTGCTGGCCTGGATCAATCCGATATTGTGAATTTCGTAGTCGATCTGCCCGGGGTTCGGCAGCGACAGGCCGTCGACGGCCATCGGCGTCAATGTGAGCACCGGCCAGGGTACCTGCGTTTCGAAGACTGCGTCAATGACGATGCGGTACTGGTCCTCGAACTCCGTCGGGACAACCGTCCAGGTGTAGGTGACGGGCTCGAAGGGCATGAACGCCTCCACAGAATTGCTTTGCCCGCCGCGGACAAACTGCGTGGCGCGGTATCCGGAATGCTGAACCGCGGAGCCTTCGATCGTGTAATAGGCCTCGGCAAGACCCGTGAAGTCGGCTTGACCATTGCCGTCAGTGAGCGCGCTGGCGATCAGTTCATTCGTGCGCGCGTCGTAGACGCTGACTCGAGCCCCGTCGACATTCGGCGCCGCCGCATCGTAATAGGTGAACTGATCGGTCGCGGTTACATGCAGGTCGCCGATCCATTCGGAAACCACGTCGATTCGAAGCGGAACGTAAATCTCGGATGTGCCCGCTCTCAGCGTGACAGTCAGCGTGTAGGCGCCTCCCACGGGTTCCGTTGCGGGGGGATCGAATTGCAGCACGACGCTGCCGTCGGCGCCCGGCATGATCGAATCAAGGAATTGGGCTGTCGCCATCGAAATCCACGCTGGCGTTGGCGATCTGGTCACGAGAACCGGCCCGGTCTCCACACCGCCTATGTTGCGCACGCGGAACTGAGCAAAGGAACGCATGCCCGGGCTCACTGCGGCTCGCAGCACCCCACCTTGCAGGTCGCGCGCGACTGCCTCGAGCCGCGGCTGGGCCGGGCCCACCGTCAAGTCCAGCGTGAAATGCGTGGTCGCCCCCTGGGCGCTCGTAATCACGATGTCGAACGGACCAGGCGCCGGATCGGCGCTGATTGCGACAATCGTGAACGGCAGCGAGACGGTTGTCAGTTGAGGAAGCGAATTCCCATCGGGCGGCGTCACGTTGACCTGAATGGACGCCGGCGCGCCGCTGGTGGAGATCTGGATCCCCGTCTCAGGCAGGTCGCCGGGGTTCTCAAGCTGAATCTGGCCCGCGAACGGGATGTTCGGGACGATCCGCGTCGCAAGCGTCGCGGGCGTCACGATCAGAGCCCAGAGACGGAACTGGTCCGTCGCCGGCGGGCTGGCCTCGTGGGCCGGGCCGGCCGAAACGTCATACCGTCCACCCTCGTTCGGCGTGGGCGAGAACGTCGTCTGGAAATGTCCCGTGGCGTCCGTGCGGGCGATGATCTTGCGGTCGAATCCGCGCGTCTTCACGTGTACGGTGACGGGTACGTCGGGAGCCGGATTGCCGCTTCCCGCCTGGGAAGTCACGCCACTGATGACAACCGGCGTGCCCGCCGGTGCGTCGACGATGTCGGCCTCCGCTGTCGCAGTGAAGGTCGCTACGTCAAACATTGCATCATCGATCGAGAGATTGTCCGCTTCGCCGGTCAGTCCTTCGAAAACCGTGTCGGTAGCGTCGAAGCGCACGATCAGGCGCCAGGGACCAGGTTCGGATGGATAGGCAACCTCATGGGCTGCAACATACGAATCCGCCGCGGCCAATGTCCTGTTCTGCTCAAGAAACTCACCGAGCAGCAAGTCGTCGGGGCCGAAAACACCATCGCGCGAGGCATACACGCGCTCGAACCACGTCCCGGTCAGGGACGCGCCTCCACTGTTCGATACCGTCCATTCAGCCATGAGCCGGCCGCCGCTGAGGCCTGCCGCCGGGGTGCTGATATTCGAAACAACGAGATTCGGACGCGGAGGCTGACTGATGACAAGGGACGCGGCCGCGACGCGGAAATTGTTCGTCGGGATTCCGATCTCGATCACGCGATCGCCGCGGTCTACCTCGGCAACAACGCGGTACTCTCCCTCGAATGTATTCGGAATCGAAATCGAAACCGGGACGTCATAGGCGCCCGGGCTGGTCAGCGCGCCGCTCCGAGTCGCTACACCCACCAGCGTATCCTCGCCGACCGCGTTGTCGTGAGAGAGGTAGACGCCGTCGATCCAGAATGGCCGGGCGGTCGCATTGCCGTCGTTGCTCACGGTCAGCGTCACAACCGCGGTCGAACCGGCGATGGCGACAGGCGGCGCGCTCACGGACGAGACGGTCAGGTCCGGCCGCCCGTATACGGAAGCCGTCTCCGCGATCGTGCAGTTATCGACTTCAACCGCCTCGATGACCTCATTCGAGGTATCCGCGCAGACGACGAAACGCAGCTCCGCCGTACTGAGCTCAGGAACCGTCACGTCCGCGGAATATTCTCGCGATTCATCCGCCGCGAAAGGCGCCCCCGACGGAATCAGCACAAGGGTGCTGTCCGCGCCGATACCGGCGTCGCCAGACACCTGAACAGCCAACAGAAAAGCGTCGGTCTGGCTGATCGGCTGATTGCCTGCGTTCGTCACCCGCCATTCGACGTGCGCAGACTCTCCCACGCGAACCAAACCGGGCGCTTGGGTTATCGTCACCGCCAGGTTCGGCAGCGGGGGAACCGTCAAGTAAATGGGCAAAGATGCAATCACGTTGTTTGATTCATCCAGTTCGCCCACGGCCCCATTGGCGTCGATCACCGCGAGCACGTAGTAGTTGCCCTCGACCGGCGTGCGATCGTAGGCAAGCACCACATCGGCGGAGCCGGCGTACGGTGGATCGCCAGGGTTAAGCGGATGGGCGTTCGAATTGACCGGCGTTCCCAGCGGCCGATCATCCGGGCTTAGTAACGCGTCCGACGAGAGGAAGATCCGGTCGCTCCACGGCGAAAGCGCCGCCGCGGTTCCCACGTTCGCCGCCATCCACTCCACTGTGATCGTGTCGCCAAAGGCCGCGATGTCCGGCGGCGTCAGTTGGACAGCCTGGGCTTCCAAGTCCGGCAGCGGGAGCGCCGTAACGGCGAGTTCCGCGCTGGCGCGCACGTTGTTCGATCGTTGGAGATCGACCTGGGCCGCGCTATCATCCGTCCGCACCACGATGCGCATGACGCCATTGGGAGTGGACGCCGGCAACGTCACGCTGCGCGAGATCGAATAGCTCTCGCCAGGCAGGAGCGCCGGTCGAGAAATCGTGTCCAGGCGTAGCTGAACATCGCTCGGACCCAACTGATCGTCCGTAGACAGGTAGATCGCGTCGCGCCACGTTCCGACTGTCGGCTCCTGCCCGCTGTTCGATACGGAGTACTCGACCACGATTGTGTCGCCGGCGGTGGCATCAGAAATCGTCGCGGTCGCGGTGACCGCCAGATCAGGCTGGAGGCAGTCGACACAAATCTGCTGGATGGTGCAGTTGTTGGATTCGTCGACTTCCAGCACCTCGTGATAAGGCCACGGACTGCTCGTCGTGTCGACGCACAGGACCAGCCAGCCCGTTCCCAGCACGGTTCCGGCGGGCAACGTGATCAGCTCCGTGCGCAAAATACTCGCACCGGCGGCCAGATCGCCGGAATACGAAAACGACCCCACGAGCGTGTCGCAGCCGATCGTGCCGTCACTCGAATAATGGACTGTTTCGGTCCATGAGCCGTGCGCAATCGCGTCCGGCGAACGGTTCTCCACCGTCCAACTGACCGCCTGCGGCAACCCGGGTTCAAGACTTGCCGGCGGCGCGATGCCCGCCACAAAAAGGTCGGCGAGCGGCGCCGTGACCACCTGGATCGGCCGTTCGCCGGTGTTGTTCACCTCGGCTTCCGCTTCGAAAAGCTGATTCGTTGCGTCTACGACGACCAGAATGTGATAATCCCCCGGCGTCGGCGGCAGGAAGATCGTCGCATAGCGCGTATAGGAGTCGCCGGGCAAGACAACCCGCGTCACCGTGCGCGACGCGACGAGGACGTCCGCAGCGTCAAGGACCGCGTCGGTCGAGACATAAACCTGATCGACCCACGATCCGCTCGCCGTCTCCGCACCGGCATTGATGACGGTCCATTCCAGGTCGATACGAGCCCCGATGTCGGCGCTGGCCACCGCTGCGATTGAGCTCACCCGCAAGTCGATCGTCGGGACGTAATAAGAGAACTCGCGCGAAACGACATCGGTTGCGTCCCGTGGCGTCTCATTCACAAAGGAGAATTCCCGCGAAATCACGTCGCTCGGCGCATCGGCGTCCGGACCGTTCAGGAACGAAAACTCGCGCGAAAGCACGTCGCCCGGCGCATCGGCGTTCGGACCGTTCAGGAACGAGAACTCGCGTGAAATGACGTCGCCCGGCGCATCGGCGTCCGGACCGTTCAGGAACGAAAACTCGCGCGAAAGCACGTCGCCCGGCGCATCGGCGTCCGGACCGTTCAGGAACGAGAACTCGCGCGAGATCACGTCATCGGGGACCGGAACGCCGCGTGTTCCGGGGCCGCTCCCATCACTTCCGTTTCCGTCCTGGGGCTCGGCGGCGGGCCGCCCGTGTTGCGCGAGCCACGCCTCCAGTTGTGAGAGCAGATCGCCGGGTTCTTTTTCGATTGCTCCGGTTTCCGCCGGACGAGACGCAGGAGCGTTTTGTCGTCGCCCTGCCGGCCAGGGCAAAATTGCTGCGGCCAGCGAGATTCCAAGCACGATGAACCGAAAAATCATGGCCGCGTCCCCTCAGGTGGGATTCGTTCCGCGACGCCGCGGATGGACCGATCGCAGAACAACCTACGGAGTCGGCCGAGCTGCGCGCGCCTGCACCGCGCCAAAACCGCGCGGCAGCGTCAGAGCGGTGATGCTCGTCGTCGAGAATTCAAGCGTGCCGCTGAGCGGCGGCGCCGTAACGGTAAACGAGTCGCCGTCCTTCGGCACGATTCGAACTGTTACGATCCAATCGAGTGGAACGTTGGTTGCTTCGATGTTCAAAGTAATCGGGTCCACGGAATCAACCGACGCGTCCGTTGGGAAGCCCCAGTTGGCGCGCGGATCGCTTGGAACTGACACTACGTTAGCGCCGAATTGCAGCGAGGTAACCGCGATGTTCGGCGCGGTACTCGGCGGCCAGATGATCGGGTCGCCGACGATCGGCGCAAACATGAGCGGCACTGGTGTCGCTGATCCGGTGTAGCTCACTGTGTTTGCGTTGATGGCAATTCGTCCGACACCGCCAGGGACGCCACCACCGCTGCCTGCGCTGAGTCCCCCGGAGCCAGCCACGGCTTGCGCCAGCAATCGAATAGCGCCGCCGCTACCACCTCCCGCCCAGTAAATCCCACCGTATCCGACTCCAGAACCCCCAGATACCACGATGCTGCCGTTGATCGTTATGGTGCCTGTTGCGGCGATCAAGATCGCTCCGCCACCGGCGCCACCGCCATAACAGTTGGCGACGCTGTTTTGGGAACCACCTGAACCGCCGACGAGCGGAACCAGGAAGCTGTTCGAGTACGTCGGCGGTGAGACCGAACCAGACCCCAACGTCGCGCCGGGGCCACCATGACTTCCACCTGCCGAGTAGCCGGAGCCCAGCGACGAGCCGCCGCCAGGACCACGACCATCGCAGCCTGCCGCGCCTGTCACATATCCCGACGCGCCATGGAATCCCCCGGGCCCGGGTTCCGAGACGCTGCATCCGTTTCCGGCCCTGCCGGACAAGTCCACAGTGCCCGTGATCGTCACGTCCCCGTTGACAAGCCACACGACCGGAGCGCTCGACGGGTGATTCTGGAACGTCAGCGTCTGCCCGCTATTGATGGTCACCGACGAGTAGCGAAATACCACCGCCCATCGACTCGGGTCGTAAACGCCAAGGCCCTGCCCGGGGTTCGGATTCGGCTGATCGACGCTGATGGTCGGCGCCGCCGCAAGATCGATCGACCTGCTCGCCGTCACATTCAGCGCCCCATCCGATCCGTCGGCGCCGGGGATCACGATCTGGGCGCCTGCGATGGAGGTAAGCAACGAGGCACACAAGGACGCAACGGCGAGTCGATACGGGGCACACATGAATGAACCTCCTGAGGTTCGGGGTTTCACACGAACGATTTTCCAGACGCCAAAAGACACGCGAACCCGCGGGCCACCGCAAGCCCGCGAATGCGCCGGTTCGCGCTAATCGGTCCAGTCCGTCGACCCGCTTGGGTCGAGAACTCGACGCGCAACCTGCTAGCCCAACTTTCGCAGATTGGGAAAATGTGAGGCGATTGGACGGCCTTGGCGGGGGCGCCAGGGCCGATTTCGGGTCGTAAGCCGCTGTAGTGCAGACCTACCCCATTGAAACACGACCGGCGAATTTGGTATTTCTGTC
>JACRLV010000185.1 GCA_016235145.1 Planctomycetota bacterium | reverse complement strand
GCGAGGCGTTCGGCGTCGGCGACATTTACATCCTTGCGGCCGCCGGCGCCTGTGCGGGTTGGGACATCGCGTTGGGCGGGTTCGTCTTTTCGGTCGGCATCGCGCTGGCCGCGTACATCGTCAGCCTGACGCTGAAACGCACAACCATGATCGCCTTCGGCCCGCCGCTGGCGCTTGGCTTCTTGATGGCGCTGTGGCTGAATCGCCCGGCGGTGGAGATGGGGCGCGAGCTTTGCACCGAGTTTTCCGAGGTCTGGGCCAGCAGGCCGGCGCTGTTGGCAGGACTGCTGATCGGGAGCCTGGTGGTCGCGCTCGTTGCTGCACGACTTGCGAGACGAATCTTTGCTCCCGCCGAGCCCGAGGGCGAGTGAATTCATCGGGAGAGATCGCTCGCCACGGCGGAAACCGCTCGAAAGAGGCCATCGCATGACGCGGCTGACGATACTGGGTTCGGGCACTTCCCACGGCATCCCGATGATCGGTTGCGATTGCCCGGTGTGCACGTCCGCCGATCCGCGCGACCGCCGCTCGCGCACGTCCGCGTTGTTCTCGTTTGACGAGCGGCACGTGTTGATCGACACGGGGCCGGAGCTGCGGATTCAGTGCATCGCGTGCGATGTCCGCCGCGTGGACGCGATTCTGTACACGCACCACCATGCCGACCACGTGGTCGGGCTGGACGACGTTCGCCGCTTCAACTGGCTCGGCAAGGGCGCGGTACCGGTTTATGCGAACGAGGCGACGCTGACGCACTTGCGGACGATGTTCCGCTACGCATTCGAGCACGATCCCGATTATCCCAGCGCCAAACCGGAACTGACGCCGCACGCGATCCGCGGCCCGTTCGAGCTGTTCGGGCGGACCGTCAAGCCGCTGGCGTACTGGCACGGCCCGCTTCAGGTGCTGGGATTCCGCATCGGCGGCATTGCGTATTGCCCCGATTGCAGCCGCATTCCGGACGAGGTGCGCCCGTTGCTGGCCGATCTCGACGTCCTCGTGCTCGACGCCCTCCGCCGCCGCCCGCACCCGACGCACTTCACGCTCGAACAGGCCGTCGAAGAAGCCCGCCGAATCGGGGCGAAGCAGACGTACTTCACGCACATCGCGCACGAACTGGGCCACGAGGCGACGAACGCGACGCTGCCGGCGGGGATGGCGCTGGCGCATGACGGGCTGGTGGTGGAAGGGGCGTGAGTTTGTCTCGCCTGCACGCGGCTGCCGGCAAGCGCAGATTCTCAGCGCACCAGCACGCCCGTCGCCCAGGTGCTCGGGTCCGCGTTCCAGCCGAGGTCGTCCGTCGCCGAGAGGTGTTGCTCGCCGAGCCGCGTGTCCTTCACCTTGTAGAACAGGCCGATGCGCGGGTGCTCGGCGGGGTTCCAGCCGTTGAGGCATTCGCCGGGAATCGCCAGCTCGATCATGTAGCGGCGCGACTCGACGTGCGAGGCGACGCGGATCTTCTCGACATCGACCGCCGGCGGCGGCTCTTTCGCCCGGCTCATGCGGTGCGTACCGACGATCGGGTCTTCGCGATTGCGGCCGCCGCCTGTCGGCAGGACATAGAAGAAATGGCAGAAGCGCGTGGCCCGCTTGTTCTCGCGGGCGTCGCGCGTGTCGATGCACAACCGCACGCCGTCGAGCTTCCACCACGCCTGCGTGTCGCAGCGCGGCGGGCCGGACCGGTTCGGCACGTCGAACGCGGCGTAAAAGCCGTCTTCGTTCCAGCCCCAGTAGACGTCGGCGAACGCGGGCTGGCCGTCGAGCTCGATCAGCGGCGGCGCGAGGTAGCGCGACCACTTGGCCACGCCGCCGTCGAGCCGCGGCGCGCGCGGCATGTAATGAACCGGCACTTCGAACCGCAGCAACGCGCGATGAGGCAGTTGATCGAGCATCCGTCCATCCAACCAATCGAGTCGGGCGATTATACGCGCTCGGCAGGCAGGATTCGTTTCGCCGCCGCGGCCGGGAGCAGCCGTAGCGTCGAACGAGCCCGCGGATTTTTACAGTGGAGCGGGCCTCCGTGCCCGCTTCTATTCGGAAAAGGCGGGCAGGGACGCCCGCCCCACTTACCAACTCACAGGCTCGATCTCCGAAGACCCTCACCGGGTTCTATCGCTTGCGCAGGCGTTTCAAACCGCGCAAACATGCCGTTGATTACGATGGCGAAACGGTCGCCGCCAGCGTCGCGATTTGGAAGGGTCGCAGCGTGAGATTTGTGCGTCGGGCGGCGGTGTCATGGCGAACGACCGGGTCCGCGTGCCGGCGTTCGAGCAGATCCACCGTCTCGACGTTCGTGACCGGCAGATTCCACGCGATCTCGAGCGTTTCCGCGCCGCCGGTGATTTCCACCAGTCGCACAATGACGCGCTCGCCATCCTCGGCGTGCTTCAGGCGCGGCTTCGAGCTGCTCGTTGAGCGCGTCCGCTTCGGCGCGAAGCGCGGCCGCCGGCGTGCCTCCATCGTGCATCAGCAGGCTGTACGAGAACTCGTGCGAGCCCTGGTCGGCGGCAGGGTCGGGGAACATCGGCCCGCGCAGCAGCGAAAGCCCCATCACGTGCCCTTCGCACGAAAACCCGTACTTTCGAAAGCTGAGCAGCGCGACGCCGAAATCCGCCTGCGCGAGGTTCATCCAGCGGTGGGCGCAGACCTCGAACATGCCGCGCTCCCACGCCGTGTTGCGATGCGTCGGCCGCTCGATGTGCCCGAACGAAATGTCGTAGGTCGCCGACCGCGCCCGCACCGCGACCGGGAACAGCGCCCGCAAGAGCCGCTTCTGCTCGCGCCATTCGGCCGTCGTGTGGATGTCGATTCGCGGCGAGCCGGCGTCGAGCACGTACTCCTGGAGGATGCTCGACGCCCCGAAGCTCCGCTGAACCGCCAGCCGTGCGCGCAGCGGGCCGTGCTCGATCAGCTCGATCGTGCAGCTCGAATCGAGCGGCGACGCCGTGCGGCGGTATTCGTCGTCGATGTCCCAGGCCTCGAAGTAGCGCGGATAGTCCTCGTACAAGACGAGCTGGTTCAGCGGTTCCAGCGCGCCGTCGGACCGGCGGGCATTCGCGATGCGGCCGCTGCGCAGGCAGCGCAACTCCGCGATGCGCCCGGCGTTGTCGAGAGTCACGGAGATCAACCCGTTGGAGAGCGTCCGGCCGGCGGCCTGCACGGGCGGCGGCGGCGGCGACGAACCGTCGATCATCGCGAACCCGAGCGCGGGCACGTCGCTCGCGTAGCTGCGACTCGGATTGCCTGCGTCGCCGACCGACACCACGCCGCTGCGAACCTGCGACGTCGGGTTGAACACGAGCAGCGGCGCGGCGAGTCCGCGCGTGTCGACGATCGTCGCCACGGCCGCGACGGCCGCGGCGCGCACGCACTCGACGGCCGCGAGCTGCGCGGCGAGATCGCGCGTGTTGTCTTCGTAGACTTGCGGAATCGACGAGCCGGGCAGGATGTCGTGAAACTGGCCTAGCAGCGTCTGCTTCCATGCGGCCTCCAGCGTGCCGCGAACCGCCGGTGATTTCGCCGGCGAAATCGCGGCCAGCGCCTCCGCTGTTCGGAGCGCGCACTCGACGGCGTGATTAAGCCGCTTTGTCGCCGCCTGGGTCGTATACGTGCCGCGATGATTTTGCAGGTAGAGTTCGCCGTCCCAAACGGGAAAATCGGCGCCGGGTTTTCGCAGCTCTTCGCGTCGCTTGTGCAGGTCGTCGCAAAATTGATTCACGCCGCCGAGCGTTATCCGCGGCAGCGGCGCACACTGTGCGGACAGCTTCGCAAACTCGATCGTCTCATCGTTCGGCCCGCCGCCGCCGTCGCCGTAGCCGAACGGATGCAGCCACACGCCCGCCCGCGAGCGGTCGAATTTCGCCGCGTTCTTTTCGCCGCGCAGCAGTTCCGGCGGCGTGTTGGCGGAGTTGTAATCGCGGCCGGGCGTCTGGTGGGCGAGAATTTCGGCGCCGTCGATGCCGCGCCAGACGAAGCTGATGTGCGGAAACGCCTCGTGGTCGTTCCAGCAGAGCTTATTGGTGATGAACGTATCGAGGCCGGCGAGGCGAAAAACCTGCGGCAGATAGCCGGGAAAGCCGAACGTGTCCGGCAAATACGCGATCCGCTGCGGAGCGGCGTCGCCAAACGCCTCGCGAAAGTAGCGCGTGCCGTGAATGATCTGGCGGACGAGCGATTCGCCGGAAATGAGGTTGCAATCCGGCTCGACCCACATGGCGCCGATCGCCTCCCAACGGCCCTCGCGCACGCGGCGGCGGATCTGCTCGAACAGCGCCGGAGCGTCCTTTTCGACCCAGCGATATTGCTGCGGCTGGCTGCACGCGAAGCGAAAATCCGGGTGGCGCTCCATCAGCCGCAGCATGGTCGCGAACGTCCGCAGGCACTTGCGGCGGGTTTCGCGCGTCCGCCACAGCCACGCCGTGTCGATGTGCGCGTGTCCGACGGCGATCGCGCGCGACGTGCTCGGTTCGCCGCGGTCGCGCAGAGCGTCGGCCAGCGCTGCGAGTGCGGCGGCCGCCGTCGCTGCGACATCGCGGTCGTTCACCAGCCGCAGCACGGCTTCCATGCCGTCCAGGATTCGCCGGGCGCGTTCCTCATCATTGGATCGCGTGAGCAGAAGCTGCCGCGCGAAATCCATGGTTTTCCAGAGCCGCCAAACGCATTCGTCGACGAGCACGAGTTCCGCGCGCTCAAGACAGCCGGGCTGCGGCTCGTTCCAGCGGCGGACCAGTTCCGGAGCGTCCCACCAGAAGAACGTGGCGCCGAGCGGGCGGTTGCACGCGGCCTCGATCAGCAGTTCGATTTCGCCTGAGGATGCGTCGCCGGTCATCGTTTCAAGCGGCGCGAGATCGTGATTCGGCCCCAAGCCGTGCCAGGGGACGCCATCTATCCAGAGCAGAGCCTCGGTGCTGCATGAGAACCGCAGCGCGAGCGTGCAATTCGGCGGAATCGCCGGACGCGGTCCGGTCAGACGAAACCAGGCGGTTGACCAAACGGGCCCCCAGCGCCAGCCGATTTCAACCGGTGCGAAGTCGCTTCGACGAGCCCGATCGTAGGGAATCGGCTCCGCGGTCTGAAACGCCGCGGTGTGCAGCGGGAACCCCTTCGGAAGAGCGGCCGGAGCGATGACTTGATCGTTGAAGACTGCGAAACGCCGAGCGGCGAACTCGAGTTCGGAGAACATGCGAAGCGACTATACCCGGCGATTGCCGAGTATCCCAACAGGCCGAAACGCCCACGAACGCGGGGCCTACTCGTCTTTTTCCGCGAGTTTTGCCAGCACGCTGAAATCTTCGAGCGTGGTCGTGTCGCCTTTGACCTGGCCGCCGCCGGCGATCTCGCGCAGCAGCCGCCGCATGATCTTGCCGCTGCGGGTTTTCGGCAGCGATTGCGTAAAGCGGATCTGGTCGGGCCGCGCGACCGCGCCCAGCGCGTGCGTCACGTGCTGCATCAGCTCCTCGCGCAGCTTCGCCAGGCCGTCGTGGCTGGCGATGTCGCCGATGCGGTCCGCCGTGAGCGTCACGAACGCCGCGATCGCGTTGCCCTTGATCTCGTGCGGAACGCCGACCACCGCCGCCTCGGCGACCGCCGGATGCGCGACGATCGCGCTCTCGACTTCCATCGTGCCGAGCCGATGGCCGCTGACTTTGATCACGTCGTCCACGCGGCCCATGATCCAGAAGTAGCCGTCCGCATCCATCCGCGCGCTGTCGCCGGCGAAATAGACATCGTCGATTTCGCTCCAATACTGGCGGACGAAGCGCTCCGGATCGCGCCAGATGCCGCGCAGCATGCCTGGCCAGGGCTTCTTGATGCACAGCAGGCCGCCGGCGTTGGGCGGAAGCACCGTCCCATCCTTGCTCATCACCGCCGGCTCGATGCCGAAGAACGGCCGCGTCGCGGTGCCGGGTTTCGTGGGGGTCGCGCCGGGGATCGGCGAGATCAGAATGCCGCCGGTCTCCGTCTGCCACCACGTATCGACGATCGGGCAGCGGCCGCGCCCAACGACTTCGTGATACCACATCCACGCTTCCGGATTGATCGGCTCGCCGACGGTGCCGAGCAGCTTGAGCGACGAGAGATCGTGCTTGTCCGCGTGCTGGCGGCCTTCGCGCATGAACGCACGAATCGCGGTCGGGGCGGTGTAGAACTTGGTGACCTTGTGCCGCTCGATCAGCGCCCAGAAGCGTTCCCAATCCGGGTGATTCGGCGCGCCCTCGTACATGACGGTCGTGACGCCATTGGCCAGAATTCCGTAGATGACGTAGCTGTGCCCGGTGATCCAGCCGATGTCCGCCGTGCACCAGAATATGTCGTCCGGCTTGAGGTCGAAGATATATTTCGCCGTCGTCGCGGTGTAGACCATGTAGCCTGCGGTCGTGTGCAGGATACCCTTGGGCTTGCCCGTCGAGCCGGACGTGTACAGCAGGAACAGCATGTCCTCGGCGTCGCACTTTTCGGGCGGGCACTCGGCGGATTCGGCGGCCATCAGCTCGTGCCACCAGTGGTCGCGGCCGTCGACCAGCGGCGCGGCCCCGGATTCCATCCGCTCGCCGATTCTTCGATGGACCACGACGGTCTTGATCAGCGCGCACTGGGCCGCGGCCTGATCGACGTTCTCCTTGAGCGGCACGACCTTGCCGCGTCGCCAGCCGCCATCGGAGGTGATGACCACGTGCGACTGCGCGTCTTCGACGCGATCGACGATCGCCTGCACGGAAAAGCCGCCGAAGATGACCGAGTGCGGCGCGCCGATGCGGGCGCAGGCGAGGCACGCGATCGCCAGTTCCGGCGTCATCGGCATGTAGATCGTGACGCGGTCGCCCTTCTTGACCCCGAGCGATTTCAGCACGTTGGCGAACTTGCAGACCTCGGTCTGAAGCTCGCGAAAGCTGAGCCGCCGCACGTCGCCGGGCTCGCCTTCGAAGAGGATCGCGGTTTTATCGCCCAGGCCGCGTTCGACGTGCCGGTCGACGCAGTTGAAGCAGAGGTTGGTCTGGGCGCCGACGAACCAGCGGGCGTGCGGGAGCTGCCAGTCGAGCGTGCGGTCCCACATGCGAAACCAGCGGAAATTCTGCTCGGCGACCGAGGCCCAGAAGGCGCAGGGGTCTTCGATGGATTGCTTGTACAGCGCCTCGTATTCGTCCATCGAACGGACGTGCGCCGCGGCGGCGAATTTCGCCGGCGGCGGGAAACTGCGCTCCTCCTTCAGGAGGGATTCGATCTTCTCGGGTTGCGACATAGGCGTCTCTCTCCGTCCGATTCGCAGCTTCGGCGGCCGCGGTGTTCGCAGCGCCGGCCTCAGAATATACCGGAACCTTGAATAGGCACGAAGGCACAGAGGCACGCAGGCACGAAGGGGAGCATGGGCGTCCGGCCCGTAATTCGAGGCACGAACGCACGCAGGAGAGCATGGGCCTCCATGCCTTCGTGCCTTCGTGCCTTCGTGCCTCCGTGCCTCCGTGCCTTCGTGCCTATTCATGGCCCCCCGCGCTGGCGCTTGAGGATCTGACGTACGGGCGTTCGTAAGAAACAATCAGCGGACGGCCTGTGTTCCCCGGCTTTCCGGGAATTTCTCCGCCACCTTGCGGAACGCCAGCAGGCATTGATCCAGGTCTTCGCGCGTGTGGCCGGCGCTGATCTGGCAGCGGAGGCGGGCTTCGCCGCGCGGGACTACCGGGAAGCCGAAGCCGCTCACGAACACGCCTTCGGCCAGCAGGGCCTTTTGCATCGCGATCGCCGTCGCGGTCTCGCCCACCATCACCGGCACGATCGGCGTGACGCCGTCGAGCGTTTTCAGGCCGAGTTCGCGCGTCCCTGAGCGGAAATGGGCGACGTTTTCACGCAGCCGGGCCAGCAGCGTCTTGCCTTCGCTCATCAGCACGTCGATCGCCGCCATGCTGCCGTAGCAGACGGCCGGCGGCAGGGCGTTTGAGAAAATCTGCGTGCGGGCCTTCTGCACCAGGTAGTCGCAGACAACCTTCGCACCGGCGACGTAGCCGCCGCACGCGCCGCCGAGAGCCTTGCCCAGCGTGCTGGTCTGGACGGTTCCCTCTCCCAAAACGCCGAAATGCTCGGCGGTTCCGCGGCCGGTGGCCCCGAGCACGCCGGTGGCGTGGGATTCGTCGACGACCAGCAGGGCGTCGTGCTTGTTGGCGAGTTCCTTCAACTGCGGCAGGTCGGCGATGTCGCCTTCCATGCTGAAGACGCCGTCGGTGATGACCAGCCGGTTGCGGGATTTCCGGGCTTCGGGCGAGTCGAGCATCTGGGAAAGCTCGTTCAGGTCGCGGTGCTTGTAGATGAACCGCTGGGCTTTGCTGAGCCGGATCGCGTCGATGATCGAGGCGTGGTTGAGCGCGTCGGAAAAGATCGCGTCTTCCGGCGTCGGGCAGAGGGTGGGCATTACGCCGACGTTGGCGTCCCAGCAGGAGATGAAGGTTGTGGCGGCGGCGCAGCCGATGAACTGGGCGAGCTTGCGTTCCAGTTCGAGATGGCAGGTCATCGTGCCGCAGATGAACCGCACGCTGGCGGTGCCGAGGCCGAACTGATCGATGGCCCGCTTGGCGGCTTCGACGACGCGGGGATGGTTGGCCAGGGCCAGGTAGTTGTTGGATGAGAGGTTGATAACCGGCCGGCCGTCCATTTTGGTCCGCGGGGCCTGCGGGGCCTGGAGTTCGTTGGCCTGCTTGTAGGTGCGCGATTCGTGAAGCTGCGCGATCTCGGCCGCGAGGGTCTTTTCGAGGGTGGTCATGAGTTCGAGCCTCCAATGGTCCCGGCATTGTACGCGGCGTCCGTGTTTTCCGAAGGCGGACGGGGTCGGGCGGGATTTCGCGCTTTGACAACTCCCCGGGCGGCTCTACAATGCTCAATCCGGTTTTCCGGGGCGGTCCGGGTCTGCCGTGACCGTGCCGGGCGAGCAGGCGCGGCGTCCAGGGCATGCTGCTGTAGCTCAGCTGGTAGAGCGCGTCCTTGGTAAGGACGAGGTCACGGGTTCAATTCCCGTCAGCAGCTCTTTTGCGGCGGCGTGAATGGGGCGTTGTAAAAACTCTGTTTTGGTTGCGAGTGGATGTGGCCGCAGTGGCCCGCCGCGGACGATACCGCGGAACGAATCGGTGGAGATGAGCAAACATGGCAAAGGGCTCTTTTGATCGGAAGAAACCTCACGTCAACGTGGGCACCATCGGTCACATTGACCACGGCAAGACGACGCTGACGGCGGCGCTGACTGCGGTCGCCGCGGCGCGTGGGCATGGTGAATTCAAGTCATACGACCAGATCGCGAAGGCGTCTGAAAAGGACGGCCGCCGCGATCCGACGAAGATCGTGACGATCTCAACCGCGCACGTCGAGTACGAGTCGCCTACGCGGCACTACGCGCACATCGACTGCCCGGGCCACGCGGATTACGTCAAGAACATGATCACCGGCGCCGCTCAGATGCACGGTGCGATTCTGGTGGTCAGTGCGGCGGACGGTCCGATGCCGCAGACCAAGGAGCACGTGCTGCTGGCCCGCCAGGTGAACGTGCCGAAGCTGGTGGTCTACCTGAACAAGGTCGACCTGCTGGACGATCCGGAGCTGCTCGACCTGGTCGAGATGGAAGTTCGCGAGCTGCTGACCAAGTACGAGTTCGACGGCAACAACGCGACGGTCGTTCGCGGCTCGGCGACGCTGGCGCTCCAGGGCGCGGCGGAAAAGAACATGGACAAGATGAAGTCCGTGGTCGAGCTGCTCGACGCGCTGGACAAGGACATTCCCGAGCCGGTCCGCGAGCAGGACAAGCCGTTCCTGATGCCGGTCGAAGACGTGTTCAGCATCAAGGGCCGCGGAACGGTCGGCACCGGCCGTATCGAGCGCGGCATGATCAAGGTCGGCGATGAAGTCCAGGTCGTCGGCATGCACAGCAAGAAGGATTGGAAGTCGGTCGTGACCGGCGTGGAGATGTTCAACAAGACGCTGGACAGCGGCATCGCCGGCGACAACGTCGGTCTGCTGCTGCGCGGCGTCGAGAAGGACGAGCTGGAGCGCGGCATGTGCCTGGCGAAGCCGAACTCGATTACGCCGCACGCGAAGTTCATGGCCGAGGTGTACGTGCTGAGCAAAGAGGAAGGCGGCCGCGCGACGCCGTTCTTCCCCGGCTACCGGCCGCAGTTCTACTTCCGCACGACGGACGTGACGGGCTCGATCACCGAGCTTCAGGCCCGCGACGGCGGCAAGGCGGAGATGTGCATGCCGGGCGACAACATTGCGATGCGGGTCGAGATCATCAGCCCGATCGCGATGGACGAGGGGTTGCGTTTCGGAGCTGATTCTCGTGCTTCGCTTCCCGTGTCTTTTGTATTTTTTCGGAGAGCGGCCCGATGGCGAAGAAGGGTCAGAAACGTGAGTGGGTCTGGCTTCAGTGCAAGGAATGCAGCGACCTGAACTACCGCACCGTGGTGAACGTTCAGGGCGGCTTTCCGAAAATCGAGCTGAGCAAGTACTGCCCGCGCGAACGGAAGCGGACGACGCACAAGCTGAAGAGGAAATAGCCAATGGCGAATGCCGAATGGCGAATACGGTCTGTGCCGGTCGCGAATTTCTATTCGCAATTCGCCATTAGACATTCGGTATTGCTTTAGGAGCGTAGCTCAATTGGCAGAGCAGCTGATTCCAAATCAGCAGGTTGGGGGTTCGATTCCCTCCGCTCCTGGTGAAGCGGATCGCTGGATATCCTGGGCAGCGAGCTTCGCTTGCGCATGAGAGTGGTGCAAATGGCCGCATCAGAAGGCAGAGGTTCAACGATGGCCGACGCGGGCGCGCAGTCGCCGGGCGAGCAGGACGGGGCAGGCGGCAACGGCGGGGCGCTGACGCCCGCGGGGGCCGGCGGACCGTCCCCGCGCGCTGAGCGGGCCGAATCGCCCGGGTTGTTTTTCATCTACAAGCCGGGGCAGGGCTCGTATGTCCGCTGGGGGACGGCGATCGGCGCGGGCGTGATCGTGATCTCTTTCGCCGCGTTCCTGGCTGAGCAGCTCAAAATCGTCACCGAATCGGAGTTTGTGCGCTACCTGATTCCGGTGCTGGCCCTGGCCGTCGCGGCGTACTACGCGTTCCGGTACGTCGGGCAGGACCGCGGTTTTGTCGACTTTCTGATCCAGACCGAACGCGAGATGAAGCAGGTGAACTGGTCGACCCGTCGCGAGGTCACCGGGCACACCAAGGTCGTGATCTTCGTGTTGCTGGCGCTGGCGATGACGTCTGTCAACGTCGCGCCGAGCGCACTCGTTCGGAGTCGCATCGGCGCCGTGCTGGCGGCGCAGTCGCACGTCGTCGCGGGCGCCGCGCTCGCGTTCGCGATGCTGATGTCGCCGTACGTGGACGACGAGGGCAGCGCGAGCGAGCGGTGGTACCTGCTCGCGACCTTCGCGCTGTTCACGGCGTACGCGGCCGTCCCGATGCTGGCGACGCGCCACCGTTACTTCGGCATCGCGGCGCTCGCTGGCGTACTCGGCGCCTGCCTGGCCCCCGTCTACGCCATCGACCGGCCGGCCGAGGCGTACGTCATCGCGCTCGCCGGCACGGCGCTGCTGCTCGGCTGCGCGACCTCGTTCGTCACCGACGAGCGCGTGCTGCGCCGGCTGCCGGCCGGTGCGGTGGAGTTCGTCCGCTGGACCGCGATCGGCCTGACGCTGGCGGCGGGCGTCGTCGGGCTCGAGGTGCTGCAGGTGATGGCGAACGACGTGGACCCGTACGTACCGCAGACGCGCTGGTTCATCGCGGCGGCGTTCGCGCTGGCGGCGGCG
>JACRLV010000101.1 GCA_016235145.1 Planctomycetota bacterium | reverse complement strand
TGCAAACAGCGCGACTAAATACACTAGTAGTCTGTCACCGTTAAGTTTTCGGGGAGCATCGGCGACCCGCCGGTGCGCAACGGCGAGACGCCGATGCTCCCCATCCGAAAAAACAAAATTGACAGACCACTAGCGTTTCTCCGCGGTCAGGGCCACGGCAGGTCTGCCGTGAACCGCTACCGGTGATCGCTTGGCGCCGGACCAGGTCCGACCGGCCGGTCGATATCGTCGCTGCCTGGTCGTGCGGCCTCGGACTCTGTAAGTACCGATAACGCGCAGGGTCGCACCGGGGCGGCCTTGCGTCCTTCGGCATATCCGCTTTCGACGGACATGCCGGAGAACGCCCCCGGGGCTGGTAATGTGGCGGTCCAATCGGACCGATGCGCGTCCTATGTCATCTGCACCCGGCAGATCCGCTTCAGTCGCCCGCTTGTTTGCGGAGATCATTGCGGCGGTTGCGCTCGCTGAGCTCGCGGTCATGTTCGCTCTTCCGCTGATCGCCAAGGGCACAAATCGGTGGGTGGACAACGCGCTCGACGCCACGCTGCTGTCGATCATCGTAGGGCCCATCATCCTGTGGCGGATACACGCGTCGAACTTGCGCGCGGCGGCTTCGCGTGCGGCGGAGAGTGCACGGCGCGCGCTCATTGCGTCAAAAAGAAGGCTTGTGGCAGTGACGGCCGGCGTCGTTGTGCTGGGAGTGGCAGCGTCCGTCGGGTCGATGATGGCGCTGCATCGCTCTGTCATGAGCGAGGCTCGTGAGCGGTTTGCTCGTTTGGCCGACAGTGCGACGGCGAGTATCGAGAACGTGGCCAAGCTTCCTTTCGCAGGATTGAAGGGCGCCCGCGGCGTCTACGCATCGAGCAAAAGCGTGGAGCGCGACGAGTTCGCAGCCTGCGTCGCGTCGCGCGACTTGACGCACGAATTTCCCGGGGTCATCGGGATGGGCGTCATCAAGCGGACGATGCGGGAGAACCTGGACCGGTTCCTCACCGCCGAGCGGGCCGACAACGCGCCCAACCTGACCGTGCAGAGTCTGGCCGCGTCCGGGTCGCTTCTGGCTGAGGCGCCGGACCTCTACGTGGTCACTGCCTGCTTTCCGAAGGAGCGCAACAGCGCCGCATGGGGACTGGATGTCGGCTCGGAGGCTGTGCGCCGCGAGGCGATCACGCGCGCCGTCGCCACCGGCGAGCCGGCGGTCTCGGGCCGGATCACGCTCGCGCAGGATGAGAGCAAACGCACGGGTTTCCTTTACCTGCTGCCGGTCTACCGGAACGGGACGCACCCGACGACGCCGGAGGAACGCTGCCGCGATCTCGACGTCCTGGTCTACGCCGCCGTCGTGCTGGAACACGTGCTGGAGGACATCGGCGCGCTGGAATACACAGGGATCGACGTGGAGTTGTACGATGGCGTTGAACCTGAAGCATCGCAACTGCTCTACAACGGCGATGGTCGCGCCGGCATCGAGCACGAAGGCAAGCCGCTCTTCACGACGCACACTGCGTTGACCATTGGCGGGCAGACCTGGACCGCGGTGCTCCGGACCCAGCCGTACTTTCAATCGAGCGTCGCGCTGTGGAGCGCCCCGTGCCTCGGGATCGGCGGCGTGTTGCTTGCGCTGCTAGCGGGCGCCTCGCTCTGGACCGTGGGCTTGTCCGGCGCCCGGGCTGAGCAGCTCGTCGTCGAGCGCACCACGGAGCGAGGGGCTTTCGCGCCGCCATCGAGGCCGGCGCGATCGTCTCCGAAACCGACGCCTCGGGACGAATCGTGGCCGTCAACGACCATTTCTGCACCATCAGCGGCTATTCGCGGGAGGAACTGATCGGGGAGACCCACCGCGTCATCAACAGCGGTCGGCATTCAACAGAGTTCTGGGCGGAGATGTGGCGCACGATCGCGTCGGGAAAGCCCTGGAGCGGGACGATTTGCAACCGGGACAGAGACGGCCGGGAATACTGGCTCGACTCGATCATCGCGCCGTTCATCGGCGCGGACGGGAAGGTCGTGCGGTACGTGTCGATCCGGCACGACGTGACTGCCTCGAAGCTTGCGGCGGACCAGATCGCCGCCGAACGTTCGCGGCTTCAGGCGATCCTCGACGCCGAACCCGAGTGCGTGAAGGTTGTATCCGCTGACGGGACGCTCGAGATGATGAATCGCGCCGGGTTGGCCATGCTGGAGGCGGCCTCGGAAGAGGAAGTGCGCTCACGCGGCCTGCGTGCGTTCGTCGTGGAGGAACACTGGCCGATCTTCCAAAGCATCCACGAGCGGGCGATGCGGGGCGAGACGGCCGAGGGGCTCTTCCTGGTTCAAGGGCTCCGCGGCACGCGGCTCTGGCTCGAAACGCGGGCCGTCCCCCTCCGGGACGCGGACGGCGCCATCCGGCGCGAGCTGGCTGTCACGCGCGACGTGACCGAACGCGTCCGCGCGACGGAGGCGCTCGCGGCCGGTGAGCGGCGGATCCGCCTCGTGCTCGATACCGCACTGGATGCCGTGGTCTCAATGGACGTTGACGGCGTTGTGACCGACTGGAACCAGCAGGCCGAGCGGACGTTCGGCTGGACGCGGGCCGAAGCGATCGGGAAAAGCATGGGCGATCTCATCATCCCGCCGGAACTGCGGCAGGCGCACGAACAGGGCCTCGCGCGATTCGTGCGGACTCGCGAGTCTCGCGTACTCGGCCGGCGGATCGAAGTTCCAGCTGTGCGTCGAGACGGCGCCCGCATCACGGTCGAGCTGGCCATCATCGCCGTGAATGCGGCGTTGGGCGCGAATGAGGCCATGACGTTTACGGCGTTTGTGCGGAACATCACGGATCGCAAGCTCTCCGAGCAACGGTTACTGGAAAGCGAGGCCCGGTTCCGCACGCTGGCGGATTCAGCCCCGATGCTGATCTGGACGAGCGGTGTGGACGCCCGCTGCGACTATTTCAACAAGCCGTGGCTCGAATTCACCGGGCGGACGATGGAGCAGGAGCTCGGGGACGGTTGGGCCGAGGGCGTGCATCCGGAGGATCTCGATCGATGCGTCGCCACGTACATGGCGGCCTTTCAGGCCCGCCGGCCCTTCTCGATGGCGTACCGGTTGCGCCGCCATGACGGCGTTTACCGACTGATTCAGGACAGCGGCGCGCCGCGATTGGCCGCCGACGGGACGTTTGGAGGCTTTGTTGGCGCGTGCGCCGACATCACGGAGCTGCGCGACGCCCAGCAACGGGCCGAAGCCGCCAGCCGCGCCAAGAGCGAATTTCTGGCGAACATGAGCCACGAGATCCGCACGCCTCTGACCGCGATCCTGGGCTTCGCCGACCTGTTGCGCGAGGACGGCGACATCCGTTTGGGTCCAGAGCAGCGCATTCAGACGATCGACACCATCCGCAACGCGGGACAGCACCTGCTGACCGTCATCAACGACATCCTCGACCTTTCCAAGATCGAGGCGGGCAAGATGACCGTCGAACGGGTCGAGACGCCGCTGGTCGACATTCTCCGCGAGGTGGAGAACCTCTGCCGCCCGCGCGCGGCAGGTAAAGGCGTGCAGCTCGCCACCCATCTGGCGACGCCGGTGCCGGCTTGCATCCAGAGTGATCCGACTCGCCTGCGGCAGATTCTCATGAACCTCGCCGGCAATGCGAGCAAGTTCACGGAGCAGGGGACGATCACCATCACCGCGGGCGTGGACAACGCCGCGGCGACCCCACGGCTGCACATCGACGTGGAGGACACCGGGATCGGCATGACCCTGGAGCAGGCCGCTCAGGTGTTCAGCACGTTCACCCAGGCGGACGCGAGCACGACGAGGAAGTTCGGCGGCACCGGTCTGGGGTTGGCGATCTGCCGCCGCCTGGCCAATCTCATGGGCGGCGACGTGGTGCTTCGCCGCACCGAACCGGGAAAGGGCTCGTGCTTCCGTCTATCGCTTGACCTGGAGCTGTCGCCCGGCACGGCGATGGTCGCAGGGCTGGATGCGCACGTCGAGGCGGCGCCCGCTGAGACTCCGAGCTCGACCATCTCCCTCATGGGCAGGATCCTGTTGGCTGAGGATGGCCCGGACAATCAGCGACTGATTGCGTTCCATCTCCGGAAGGCCGGCGCCAGCGTCGATATTGCCGACAACGGCAAAATCGCCCTCGAGAAGATCATCGCCGCCGAGTCTGCCGGCGCACCGTACGACCTGCTTCTTTCTGACATGCAGATGCCGGAAATGGATGGCTACGAACTCGCCAGGACGCTGCGCTCGCGCGGCAGCAGCCTCGCGATCATCGCCCTCACGGCGCACGCTATGCCTGAGGACCGCCCAAGGTGCCTGGACGCCGGGTGCGACGATTTCGCCACAAAGCCGATCGAAAAGACACGCCTCCTCGCCATGTGTGCCGAGAGACTCGCCGGGGTGGTCTCCACGTAACAGCCTCTGCCCGGGCCGCGTGGCATACAATTGCGAACACGAGCCGGAGGTCGGCCTTTCCGATCGTCGACTCGGCACGATCGGGGTCGTTCCCGAAATACGGCCTGCGAGACGCAGGCCGCTACCTCGCTCCGTGCACCGGCGATCCAGTCGCCGCCCGAAAAATCCTCTCGCGCCGCGAGGATTTTTCGGGAGATGAATCACGCGCAGGCGCGTGGGTGTTCTTCAACTACTACGCCCGGCCGCGCAAACTCCAACGCGCTGGCGCTGAGGGCTCGGTTTGAAACGAAATCCGTCACGAGTGTCGCCCAACCCGCCGCTTCAACGTCTGTCGGCGGAATTGACCGATCCGCGGATCGGCGGAACAATCCGGCGTTTCGCAGAGGAGCGTGCCGCATGCTGATTCGCCTGGCCCACAGTCCGGACCCCGACGACGCGTTCATGTTCTACGGCCTCTCGCAGGGGGCGGTGGACGCCGGGCCGTACCGGTTTGAGCACATTCTTGAGGACATCCAGTCGCTGAACGACCGGGCGATGCGCGGCGAATACGAGATGACCGCCATCAGCCTGCACGCCTACCCGTATGTGAAGGATCGCTACCAGCTCACGGCCTGCGGTTGCAGCATGGGCGACAACTACGGGCCGATGGTCGTGACGCGAACGCCGATGACGGTCGAGCAGCTCAAGGGCCGCACGATCGCCGTCCCCGGCCTGATGACGACCGCGTACCTGGCGCTGCAACTGCTGCTGGGGCCGGGAAAGGGCTCGGCCGCGGCGGAGACGGCCGCCAGCGCGCCGGAACAGCCCGCGGCGATCAACGCGTCCGGATTTCGGCAGCATGTGCCGCAGCGGAGCGGAGCCGCGTTTACGCCGCGCATCGTCTACTTTGACAAGATCCCGGCGGAGGTGAAGAACGGGCGGGTCGACGCCGGGCTGATCATCCACGAAGGGCAGCTCACGTACGAGAAAGATGGGCTGCGCCTGGTCGTGGACCTCGGCCGCTGGTGGATGGAGAAGACCGGACTGCCCCTGCCGCTGGGCGGCAACGTGGTGCGGCGCGACCTGGGGCCGCAAGTCTGCCGGGACATCACGCGGATCATGAAGGCGAGCATCGAATACAGCCTGGCGCACCGCGAGGAGGCGGTGAAATACGCCTTGCGGTTCGGACGGGGGCTGGACGAGGGACTGGCGGATCGATTCGTGGGTATGTACGTGAACAAGTGGACACTTGACTACGGCCCGCGGGGGCGCGAGGCGGTGCAGCGCCTGCTGGCCGAAGGCGCCCGGGCGGGCCTGATTCCAGATGTGGGCACGATCGAGTTCGTCGAGTAGAGGTGCGGAGTTTCACCGCAGAGGGCTGAGCGACGAACCATGTCAGCCGGTGCGATGGAAGAAGGCGCGCGTCCGGGCGCTCGACCCGCTCGCGCCCGAGGATGCGCAGTTGCTGGAAGCCGTCGCGCGCGGCGAGTTCGCGATCAACGGCTTCCGCAACCGTGACCTGCGTGCCCGGCTATGTCCGACCGTCGACGATCCGAAGCAAAAGCGAAAGCAGGCCGCAGCCATCGGCCGCAAGCTCCGCATGCTGCGGGCCTACGGGCTAATCCGAAAGGTGCCGCATACGCACCGCGATGTTGTCAGCACCAAGGGCCGCTCGGCGATCACCGCGTTGCTGACGGCCCGAGCGGCCGATACGAGCAAGTTGCTCGACGCTGCCTGAAAAATCTCCGCGCCAAACGAAGAAATAAGAGGTTTGCAGCGCGGTGGACGCAGAGGGCGGAAAATGAGTTTCCGTTCGACGTTTCTCGTCTCTGCGTTCGACCGGCTCAGCCCGGATGGTGCTGGTCGCCCGAAAGAATGGGCCCACCTCGGCGCCTGGGGCGTGACAGTTTGGGCGGCTGCGGTTGGATTGCCGGCGCGGCGTTGCATCTCGATTAGCCGCGGAGCGGCGGAAGACGTTCGCCCACGGCGCGAGCCGTGGGATTGCAGTCGGCCGGTCCCAGATAGCCGCGGAGCGGCGACAGAATTACCGAAATGCGGCGCGGGCCTTTTCTTTCGCCGCTCCGCGGCTCTTCGGACATCGAGTAACCGCATCCCACGGCTCGCCCTGTGGGCTGTTTTCTTGCGCCCTTCCAGGGCTAAACTGCAAACCCGCCGAAACTGTCACGCACACCCCGGCGCCGGCCGGCACGCCGGTAGACTGGTCCCCATGGGCCGTTAGGGTGATAATGCAGCGCTTCTCGGCGACGCGACGCCGTGCGGCGATTCGATGATCTTGCCAGGAAAGGAACCTCCGATGCGAAATAGCTGCGTTTTCGTTTGTCTGCTGCTGTGCGCCGTGGCTGCTGGGTCTGAGCAGGACAAACCGGATGCCAAGCCGAAGCCGGCCAAGCCATTGATCGCGGTGATTCCGAAGGGGACGACGCACGTCTTCTGGAAATCGGTCGAGGCCGGCGCGCGCCAGGCGGGCGAAGAGCTGAACGTGGAGATCATCTGGAAGGGTCCGCTGAAGGAAAACGACCGCGCGCAGCAGATTCAGGTCGTGCAGCAGTTCGTCTCGCAGGGCGTGGACGGCATCGTGCTCGCACCGCTCGATTTCAAGGCCCTCGTCGGGCCGATCAAGGCCGCCGCGGACAAGAAGGTTCCGGTCGTCATTTTCGACTCGGCGCTTGACGGAAAACCAGGCGAGGATTTCGCCAGCTTCGTCGCCACCAACAACACGAAAGGCGGCGAGCTGGGCGGAAAAGAGCTCGCACGGTTGCTCGGCGACAAGGGCAAGGTCGTCTTGCTCCGCTACCAGGCGGGATCCGCCAGCACCGACGAGCGCGAGAAGGGCTTCCTGTCGGCGATTCAGGCGGCCAAAGATGTGAAGGTGATCAGCGAGAATCGCTTCGCCGGTCCGACCGCGGGCGAAGCGAAGAACCAGGCCCTGAACATGATCGACGATCTCCGCAAGGCGGACGGCGTCTTCTGCCCGAACGAATCCTCGACGCTCGGCATGCTGCTGGCGCTGCGGCAGCAGGGGCTGGCGGGAAAGATCAAGTTCGTCGGATTCGACGCCTCGCCGCCGCTGGTGGAGGCGCTTCAGAAAGGCGAGATCAACGCCCTGGTCGTGCAGAACCCGCGCCGCATGGGCTATCTGGGCGTCAAGACGGTCGTGGCCCGGATGAAAGGCGATAAGGTCGAGGCGGTCATCGACACCGGCGTCGCGCTGGTGACGAAGGAAAACCTCAACGATCCTGAGATCAAGTCGTTGATCGAGTGAGCCGCGCCCGACGGGCAAGTCGCGCCGATGAGCAATACTTCGAATGAGCCGCGGCTGCGCGTGGAGCGCGTTTGCAAACGCTTCGGCGCGACCGTCGCGCTCGATGATGTTCATCTTGAACTCGCCGCCGGCCAGGTTCTGGCGATCGTCGGCGAAAACGGGGCCGGCAAAAGCACATTGATGAAGATTCTCTCCGGAGCGCTCCCGCCGGACGCAGGACGGATGCAGCTCGACGGGGAGTCCTACGCCCCGCGCGATCCGGCCGAAGGCCGCCGGGCCGGCGTCGCCATGATCTACCAGGAACTATCGCTCGCACCCCACCTGTCCGTCGCGGAGAACATCACGCTCGGTAGCGAGCCGCGCATGGGGCCGTTGCTGCGCCGCGGGGAGCAGCGCCGCCGGGCGGTCGCGGCTTTACGCCGGCTTGGCAGCGATTTCATCGATCCGGCGACGCCGGTGGGCAAACTGCCGCCTGCGCAGCGGCAACTGGTCGAGATCGCGCGCTCGATCATCGCCGGCTGCCGCGTGCTCGTTCTGGACGAGCCGACCAGCAGCCTCGGTCAGGCCGACGTCGCCCGGCTGTTCGAGTTGATTCGATCATTGCGCGCGTCCGGCGTGAGCGTCCTCTACATCTCGCATTTTCTGGAAGAGGTGCGCGAAATCGCCGATCGCTACGTCGTGCTGCGCGACGGACGAAACGCCGGCGCGGGCGACGCGCGCACCGCGACCGCCGAGAAGATCGTCGCGCTCATGGTCGGGCGCGAGATTCGCGACCTGTATCCGCGCTCGCCGCGAGTGCCGGGAGATGTCGTTCTCGCGGTGGATTCCATCGTCGGGCGGCGCTCGCCGCAGTTCGCATCGCTCGAGCTTCGGCGCGGCGAGGTCTTCGGCGTCGCGGGGATCGTGGGCGCCGGCCGGACGGAGCTGCTGCGCACGATCTTCGGGCTCGACCCGATTCGATCCGGGCAGGTGCGAGTCGCCGGGTTCGTCGGCCCGGCTTCGCCGGCGCGTCGCTGGGCGCAAGGCGTCGGGCTGGTCAGCGAGGACCGCAAGGCCGAAGGGCTGGCGGCGGGTCTGAGCATTGCCGACAACATCACGCTGGCGGGGCGGGCGCGGCTCGGGCCGTTGGGGCTGGTGACGCAGCGCGGCCAGGACCGGGCGTGCGCGCCTTGGATCGAGCGGCTGCCGATTCGTTGCCGCTCAGCGAGGCAACGGGTCGTCGATCTTTCCGGCGGAAACCAGCAGAAAGTCGCGATCGCGCGGCTGCTGCACGCGGACGCCGCCGTGCTGCTGCTCGACGAACCGACGCGCGGCATCGACGTCGGATCGAAGGCGGAGATTTACCGCCTGATCGACCAACTCGCGATCGGCGACCCGACGACCGGCAGGGCGCCGCGCGCGGTGCTGATGGTCAGCAGCTACTTGCCGGGACTGCTGGGGATCTGCGATCGCATCGCCGTGATGTGTCGCGGGCGGCTCGGTCCGGCGCGCCCTGCGGCCGAATGCAGCGAGCACAGTCTCGTACTGGAAGCGACCGGGACAACGTAGCGTCGGACAACGTAGCGTCGGACCTCCGAGTCCGACGGTGTTCCTACATCGCAATCTCGTCGCCGGACTCGGAGGTTCGACGCTACGAATCCCCTTCCGGGTTTGTATTCGCCTGCTGTCAGGGCGTCATTCCGCCGCTGAGCTCCTTCGAAAGCCACGCCCGCGCCAGCCGCCAATCCGCTTCCACCGTCGTCTTGGACACGTTGAGCACGACCGCGGCTTCGTCTACTGACAATCCGCCGAAGAAGCGCAAGTCCACCACGCTGGCTTTCCGCGCGTCGAGCGCGGCGAGCTTCTTGATCGCCTCGTCGAGGGCGATCGGGTCGAACTCGCGCTGCGACGTGGGCGCGAGGTCTTCCGCCAGCGCGATTCGCGTCCGCCCGCCGCCGCGCTTTTCCGCGTTCTGCGCCAGCGCGTGATTCACCAGAATCTGCCGCATGGCGGTCGCCGCGACGGCGAAGAAATGAGCTCGATCCTGCCACTGGGCCGTGGCGTGATTCACAAGCCGCATATACGCCTCGTGGACCAGGGCCGTGGGCTGAAGCGTGTGGTCGTCAGGCTGGCGGCGGAAATACGCCGCGGCCAGAGACCGCAACTCGTCATAGACAAGTGGGAGGAGCCGCGCCGCCGCGGAAGGGTCGCCCTTCACGACGTCGCCGAGCAAACGCGTGGTTTGATCGACTGCGGACTGCATGCTCATGCCCTCGGCCTACCCACCATTCTATCGGCGGCCGGGCCGAACGCGATCGGTGCACCGATCTATCCGCCGCCGAGCAAGCGCCCGGCGAGGTTCGCGAACAATCGCGTGGCGCAATAATTGAAATCCACGAAGACGAGCACAGTAACGAGCTGATACTGCAAAGTGATCAACCAGCAGAACGCGGTCCACGCCGGACCGGAAGGCTTACCGTCCCATCCGAGGCGGTTTCGCAGCACATCCCAACCGCGCTGGACCATCAGTGCGATCGCCTGGCTCAGCCCCCACGCCAGAAAAGACCACGACGCTCCATGCCACACGCCGCAGAAAGCGAAAACGACAGGGTACGTGAGCAGCGGCGACCGGCGGTTTCCGCCGAGCGGAATGTAAACGTACTCGCGCAGCCAGCCGCCGACCGTGACGTGCCAGCGGCGCCAGAAATCACGAATGCTGGTCGCCGCGGGCAGCCAGTTGAAGTTGTTGTCGACCGGCAGGCCGACGAGCAGGGCAAGCGTGGCGGCCAGCTCGTTGTACGTCCAGAGCAGGAAGTAGATCATCGTCGGGCCGCAGAAGACGATCCGCAGGAGCTGGTCGGTCGAGTAGAGCTGCGGCGCTGAGAAGAAATCGGGCTTGTCCGCGGATACTTTTGGCAGGTTGTGCGCGAGCACCGCCAACGTCGCGCCGCCGATCACCAGCAGGCCGAACCGCCGACCAATGTCGCGCCAATGGAGCGGCGTCCGCGGCGTCCATGCCGCGAGGCGTTCAAGAAAGACGCGCCGCGGCAGAATCGGCCCAAGCCGCATGCACGGCGGGTAGGCCAGCCAGGCGATCGTCTCCGCAAGTCGTAGCGGCTCGGGGTCGCGAGCGCGGACCATGTCCACGCCCCAGCCCACCAGCCGCAAATAGAAATACGCGAATCCGAGATTGTGCAGCACGGCCAGCCGCGACGGCGTCCAGCCGTACCAGCTCCACGCGGGGAACCACCAGAGCGGCAGCAGCAGCAGCGACAGGCCGATCCAGACGGCCGCGATCCCAGCCGGTCCGGAAAGACGCGCCGACGCCGCAACATTACCAACGAGCCGCACCCATCCCACGCCGATCGCAAGGCCCGCGATCAAGACCGCCGCGCTGCCCGGGCCGGCGGTCGCGACGACCCACGCGATTCCGGTGAGGATGATCGCGCTCGCCGGCGATTCGCGGGCCAGCCAGCGCGTCAGCGGAATCAGCGGCGCAAAGGCGAGCAGGCCGAATGGTCCGGCCAGCAATTCCAACGCCGTGAGCGGCGTCGTCGCCGTCACCGGGTTGAAGATCGGAGGCGGCGTCAGGTCGATCAAGGCAGAACGGTCACCCGTGACTTGTTGGAGCGAACCAGTTGATAGAGGTACTCGACGTCCTCGTTGTGCATGCGGACGCAGCCGAGCGAGGTCGCCTTGCCGATCGAATCCGGCTCGTTCGTGCCGTGGACGGCGAATCCTTCTCGGCCGACGGCGGGGCCTTCGATTCCGCGCAGCTTGAGATACCGCGTCCCGAGCGGGTTGGCCGGATCTTTTGCCGAAATCACGCGCCGTCCGGGCGCGTCCTTCGGTGCGTAATAGGTCGGATCGACCTGCCGGTCCACGATCTCCCAGACGCCGACGGGCGTGTCGGTCTGGCCGCCGATGCCGACGGGGAAACTGCGCACGTAGAGATCCTGGAGATACAGGTCGAGCCGGAAGGTGGATTTTTCGATCTTGAGATGGAAGGGGCCGCGCGGGATTTTCAAGTCCGCGCCGGCCTGCAATTTTCGCGGGTCGAGCCCCGGATTGACGAGCAGGATCGCCTGATGCGGTATGTCATAGTGCGTCGCGATTTCGATCAGTTTTTCGCGCGGCTGCACCTTGTGATAGTCGACGAGCGGGTCGTCCGGCAGGCGCAGCCGTGAGAAGATCGTCTCCTCCGCCATCAGGGCCAGGCGCCGCCGAAGCTCCTCCGCCTGCGCGGGGCGCGTCTCCGCCGCAAGGATCGCGTTGAGCTTGTGCCGGGCCGAAATCCGATCGCCGCTGGCGTACTCCTGAAGGGCAAGTTCGAGCGGCGATTTTGGCGGCGGCGGAGCTTCCATCGTTTCGTGCGCCGGCTTTGTCGTGGGTCCGACTTGCACGGCTGGGCTGGGTGCCGGCTGAGGTGCGGGCGGTGGATCGGTCAGGACCGTCGTTGAGCGAGCATCCGTTCGGTCCGCCGGCGCCGACGCAGCCGATTCCGGATTGCTCGGTACGGCGGGCGTTGCGGGCTTGGGCTCGATTTCCGCGGAGTTTCGCGACGAATCGGTCGGCGGCGTTTTCGTTTCGCCGGCGGCATTCGGCCAGCGAAACGGGCTCGCGCCGTCTTCGGTCTTTGGGGTCTCGCCGTCGGATGCGAGCACCGCTTTCGGAATCGCCTGAAGCTGGCTGGAGGAGCCGTCGCCGCTGGGCGATCGCGCGGCGCTGCGCGGCCAGAACATCCAGAGCCCGCCGCCGATGAGGATCACCGCGAGAACCGGCATCCACGCCGCTCTCGACCGCTTCTTTCGGGGCACACGAATCACGCGAATTCCTCCCGCCACCCTCGGCCGATCCGGAGCAATCGGGTGCGAAGATAATGCCAAGCATACGAAGCGTACAGTTCGCGGAACCGCCGCTGCATCGGAGATGGGTGAGTTTCCCAGCCGGTCCGCTCCGCTTACGCTGGAAGAATCGGATTCGCCGGTTGGGGCGTTTCGCAGAATTCCGCCGGATGAGTCCGGGGGTAGAGCCGCTTCGCCATGCCATACCGCAACATGACGCTCGAAGAACTCGCGCAGCACATCGGCATGGATGCGCGCGAGGTTCGGCGGCTCGCCGAGAAGGGCGTGTTGCCGGGGCAACTGGTCGGCGGGCGGTGGCGGTTCAATCGAGCCGAAATGCTCGATTGGCTCCAGCGCGAGATGCACGGCCTGTCGCCGGAAGCGATCCACCGATTGGAAATCGCCATGACCGACGGCGTGACCGACGATGCGTGGATCGCGTCGTTGATGCCGCTCTCCGGCGTGGAGTTGCTGTTGCCCGCCCGGTCCAAAGCCTCGGTGCTGCGTGAGCTGGTCGCGCTGGCGGTGCGAACCGGGCTGGTGGTCGATCGCGCGGCGCTGGTGGCGGCGCTCGAAGAGCGCGAGACGCTCGGGTCGACCGCGCTGGCGGGAGGACTTGCGCTTCCCCATCCGCGCCGCCCCATGCCCGAGGCGACTGACCAGCCGCTGGTCTGCTTCGGACGCGTGCCGGCGGGCCTGCCGTTCGGCGCTCCGGACGGCAGACTGACGGACCTGTTCTTCCTGGTGTTGAGCCACGACGATCGCGGACATCTTCGCGTCTTGGCGCGGCTCGCCCAGCTTCTGTCGAGCAAGCTGCCCGCCGAGCTGCGCGACGCCGAATCCGCCGAAGACGCCCTTACGTTGATCCAGGCACAGGAAAAAACGCTTCTGGCGGACCGGGACTTGTAATCCATTACGCTTGAGTTTTCGGGTACGGGTAGAACCCGAATTTGGGACCGGACGCTGGTTCGGAGAAATGTGGGGCCGGCCTCTGGCCGGTCTCGTCGGAAACAGGTCCGTATGGTGCCGGGACCGTTTTCGCCGAAGAGACAGGCCGGGGCCTGCCCCACAAAACTCATCGCCGACGAGCACCCGTTCTCGCTTGGCGCGGGGGGTGCCCGAATCTGCTCCCCGTCAGATTCACTCGAAATCGCATGCCCCAATCGCTAGAATAGGGAGCAAGCAAGGTTGGAAGGAGCGTCCCAGATGCGAATCGCCTTCGCCATGATTGTCTCCGCGCTCGCCGCCGCGGCCAGCGCGCA
>JACRLV010000184.1:10037-18259 GCA_016235145.1 Planctomycetota bacterium | reverse complement strand
TTCGCCGAACGCCAAATCCGGCCGGCGGTCGTCCTGCGCAAAAACAGCCAGTCCAACCGCTCCGACCGCGGCGCCACGACCCAGGCGGTGCTGATGAGCGTCTACCGCACCCTCAAACTCCGCGGCCACGACCCGCTCCAAGCCCTCGAAACCGCCCTGCGAACCTATGTCCAAACCGGCACCCTCCCGCCGTTACCCAATACAATCACCGCAAACGGCTGAACTCTTACGAAATGCAGATCAAGGCGAATCTCGCTTACGACAAGCCGTGGGAATATTCTGACGACTTCAAGATCGGCAAGCTGTACATTCCGCCGCCGATCTGGCCGAACCCCTGGAAAATCACGCGAATCATTGACGGCAATCAAGCCATCATCCACCGTTTCAGGGCGGCGAACAAAGGAAATGGCGGCGCAAGCGATACGGAGATGTACTGGATCGTCGGCATGGATACGACAGACGGCGCGGTTGGCCGAAGCCTCACCGAAAGACAAATGGCCGTTTGGGTTATGGCGAGTGGCAAGCGGAAGGTTCAGCCGGACGACCTGAAGCAGGTTGATTCACTTCGCGTAATCCAGCTAAACACCGACTGTATTCGCGAGCTGCGCGAGGCCGGGAAATAGCCGTCGCGAGGCGAATGCGGCGGCGCCTTCTTCAACGCCCCACTACGGCGACAGGCGGCTGATCCGCCAGCCGCCTTCCGTGCGCTGATAGAGCAGTCGGTCGTGCAGCCGCTGCGGCCGACCCTGCCAGAACTCGATCGAGTCGGGCGCGAGGCGGAACCCGCCCCAATTCGGCGGGCGCGGCACGGTTTTGCCGGCGTAGCGCGCCTCCACCTCGCGGAGCCTCTGTTCCAGCGGCTCGCGGCCGGGGAGCGGCTTGCTCTGGTCTGTGGCCCAGGCGCCGAGTTGGCTGGCCCGCGGGCGGGTGGCGAAGTACGCATCCGATTCGCGACTGTTGATCCGTTCGACGCGGCCGGAGACGCGCACCTGCCGCTCGAGCTCGACCCACCAGAAGCACAGCGCCGCCCGCGGATTCGCTTCCAGCTCTACGGCCTTGCTGCTGCGGTAGTCGGAATAGAAGAGGAACCCTCGCTGGTCATAGCCCTTCAGCAACATGACCCGCACGGACGGTTGCCCCGACGCGTCCACGGTCGCCAGGGACATGGCGTTCGGCTCGGCGCAAGACTTGACCGCCTCGTCGAACCACAAGTCGAACTGCCGCAGCGGATCGGTTTCCGCTTCGCGCTCATTGAGCGCCTGAAGCGAATACTCCTTGCGAATCTCGCTGACGGGCCGGTCCATGCGCCACCTCGCGATCAAGCCGATGGGAGCGCCGATCGCAGCCGCCAGTTTAGCCGGTCCGCCCGTGGAGTACATGCGGCTGGCCCCGTGCGGCGCTGGGCGGTTCTGAGGCTTGTGAGGCAGGCCTCGGGCCTGCCTCGTGCGAGAAATGGGCCGCTTTTCCGAAGAGACCGGCCAGAGGCCGGCCCCACATTCAAATCCCGCCGGCACGCGTTGTGTGAAAAGCCCGGTTTTTCCTTGACCCCGGCCCGCGTCCCTGTGTACGCTCACTCGTCGTACGCGAAGTCCGTACGCATTCCAAAAGGAGGACGCCGTGGAGCGTGTCGTGATCAATCGTCCGTCGGGATGCCCCGGCGGCTGACAACGCCCGGATTTGCCTGCCTGCCGCGGCGCTTCGATCGCCGCGCCCTCGTGCAATTCCGCGTCTGCGTTCGTCCTCCGCCTGCGCATCAATCCTTCAGCATTGAAGTCGCGATCGGTCCGGGTTCGCGCCCGCCGCGCCGCCGTGCGCCGCCGCCGCGCGATCCGGCTTGCGGAGATTTCGAAAGTGGAATTGCATCAACTGGGTTGGAACTCGCATTTCGAAAGTGAATTTCAGCGGATTCCCGCGGCGGGCAAGCTCCTGCCGGCCCGCGTGGCCCGCGAGGACAAGACAAGCTATGTCGTTTATTCCGCGGGCCGCGCCCTGCGGGCGACGCTTCGCGGAGCGCTGCGACACGACGCGGACGGCCGCGGCGATCTACCCGCGGTCGGAGACTGGGTCGCGGTGCGGCCGCGCATCGCGGAACAGGCGGCGACGATTCACGCGGTTCTGCCGCGCCTGTCGTGCGTTTCGCGCACCGCCGCCGGACGGCGCAGCGACGCCCAGATCGTCGCCGCAAACGTCGATCGGCTGCTGATTTGCATGGGCCTCGACGCCGACTTCAATCCGCGGCGCGTCGAACGCTACCTGACGCTCGCACACGCGGGCGGCGTCAGCCCCGTGGTCGTTCTGACGAAAGCGGATCTTTGCGAATCCGCCGATTCACGCCGGCTGACGATCGAACAGCTCGCCGCCGGAGCGCCCGTGCTCGTCCTTTGCTCACTGACCGGAGCCGGCCTGGACGACCTGCGGCCGCACCTGCGAACCGGTCTGACGGCGGCGCTCGTCGGCTCGTCCGGGGTCGGCAAATCGACGCTGATCAATGCCCTGCTCGGCGAAGAACGCATGGCGACGAAGGCCATTCGGGAACACGACGGCCGCGGCCGGCACACGACCACCTACCGCCAGCTTCTGCTGCTGCCGGCCGGGGCCATCCTGATCGACACGCCGGGCATGCGCGAGCTGCAACTGCCGGCGGATGACGCGGCGCTCGAGGCGACGTTCGGCGAGATCGACGAGCTGGCGGCGGCGTGCCGCTTCCGCGATTGCTCGCACGAATCCGAACCGGGCTGCGCGGTGCTGGCGGAGGTCGCAGCCGGCCGGCTCGACCCGCAGCGCCTGGAAAGCTGGCGCAAGCAAGCCCGCGAAGTCCGCTACCTCGAAACCCGCGACGATCCGCGGGCCGCGGCGGCGGAGAAGGCCCGTTGGAAGACCATCCACAAGGCGGCGAGGCGGTGGATGGAGGAGAAGTACGGCGGCTGAGCAGGCCGGAAACCTCGCGCTCGATCGCAGCGCCTCCCTCTCCCGGTACTCCGGGAGAGGGGCGGGGTGAGGGTGCATTTGCAGACCGCACCGCGCCTTTGCTTGCGGCGATGTCGCCGGCGGCGCGTCATTCCGCAAAATCCGAGCCGCCTTCCCCGGAATTCGGAGAAGAACCCGGTTTTTGGGGGCGTCGTGCGATCGCGCGCCGCCCAGGGCAGAATCCCTCCGCCGGCAGTGGCCTATTTCGCGGTTTGGTGGTATCTTACGCTCACCAATTAGGTGCCGTTCGGCGGCACGGGGTGTGGCAACGCGCAAGTCGCGTTTTGCTCGACCCCCCGGCAGCGGGTTTTTTGTCACCGTTGCTGACTGCAAACCATGCTGGCGTTTGGGTTCAGTGGGACCCAAGGGTGGGTGGTTTTTCGTCGAATGGCGCAGCGGAGGTATCTGTGTCGAAGACGTTGCGCGTCCATAACCTCGCGAAAGAACTCGGCATCGATAGCAAAGAGATCGTTGCCAAATGCCATGCCGAGGGGATTGACGCAATCAAGAACCACATGGCGGTTGTCTCGCTCGGCCTGGCCGAGTCGATCCGCGAGTGGTTCAGCGCCGGCGCCGACATCACCTCCGTCGAATCCGCCGCTCCGGTCGATCTGGGGAAAGTAAAGAAACACCGCGCGCGGCGAAAGACCTCCAAGGACGATGAGACGGAGGGCGAGGGCGCTGCTTCCTCGGAAGAAGTATCGGCCGAGGCGCCCCCGCCGGAAACCGATGAGGTTCCAGCCCCGGCGCAGGAAATACAGCCGGCCGCGGAGCCCACGCCCGAGCCGATTTCACCCCCTGAGGTGGTGGAAACGCCGGAACCGGTCGTTTCGCCGGCGTCGCCCCCTGCACCGGCGGAGGAAGCGCCAGCGCCGGCAGTGGCTGCTCCGGTCGTCGTTCCCGCTCCAGCGCCTGCACCGCCGCCGCCGGCCATCGCGGCGAAGGTTGCAGCGCCAATTCGAATTTCTCCGCCGCCCGCGCCGCCCGTGATCGCTCCGGCGGGTCCACAGGTTGTGCCCGCTCCCGCGACGCTCAAGGGTCCGCGCGTCGTGCGAATCGAAGCGCCGGATCCCGTACGGCCTCCGCGTCCGCGTCCCGCACCGGCCGCCGGAGCGCCAACGGTCTTTTCGCCGGACCGTCCCGCCGCTCGCGGCCGCGGATTTGGCCGCGGTCCGACCGAAGGCGAATCGGAAAGCGCGAAAAAGACCGCTCGCAGTCCGCGCCGCCACGGCCGCGACAGCGACATCGTCGTCGACGAGCGGATGCGCGAGTGGAAAGACCAGGACGTTCTCGAACGCAAGGAGCGCCTCGCGGCCGCCACGGGCGGCGGGTTGCGTGCCCGGCGTTCGGCGGAACGGCGGCGTCAGACCGGCCACGCTCCGGCGGCGCCTGCGGGTCGCAAGGGCGGGATCGAAATCACCGTCCCCATCATGGTGAAAGACTTCTGTGCCGCGACCGGCTCAACCTACAAGACGATCTCGCAGAAACTCCTTCAGCAGTCCGGCAAGCTGATCAAGATCACCGACTCGCTGGATGCGGAATCCGCCGAAATGCTCGCGCTGGAGCTGAACATCGCGCTCAGTTTTGTGACGGCCAAGACCGAACTCGAGAAACTCGAAGAGGAGGTCGCCACGCGCGAGCGACAAAACGACCAGCGCCGCCCGCCGGTGGTGTGCATTCTCGGCCACGTCGACCACGGCAAGACGTCGCTGCTCGACGCGATCCGCAAGACCGCGGTCGCGGCGGGCGAGGCGGGCGGAATCACCCAGCACATCGGGGCCTATCGCGTCGACAAGGGCGATTGGCACGTCACCTTCCTGGATACGCCCGGCCATGAAGCCTTCACGGCGATGCGGGCGCGCGGCGCCCATATGACGGACGTCGTGGTGCTCGTGATCGCCGCGACCGACGGCGTCATGCCCCAGACGATCGAAGCGATCAACCATGCGAAGGCGGCCGGCGTGACGATCGTCGTGGCGCTCAACCAGATCGACGTCCCCAATGTCGATATCAACAAGATTTACGGTCAACTGGCCGAGCAGGAGTTGGTGCCCAGCGAATGGGGCGGCACGGTCGACGTGATCAAGACCAGCGCGATCAGCGGCCAGGGCATCGAGGAGCTGATCGGACACCTGAGCACGCTCAGCGACCTGCTGGACCTGAAAGCCGATCCCGGCATTCCGGCCTGGGGCAACGTGATCGAAGCCCAAATCCGCGAAGGCCGCGGCAACGTCGCCCAGATTCTGGTGCGCGAAGGCACGCTGAAGACCGGCCAGTTCGTGGCGTGCGGTCCGGCGACCGGACGCATTCGTGCGCTGATCGACGACAAGGGCAAGCGGATCGACAAGGCCGGCCCGTCGACTCCGGTCGAAATTCTCGGTCTGGACGAACTGCCGACCGCCGGCGACAAGCTCTACGTCGTCTCCGACCTCAGCCGCGCCAAGTCGATCGCCGACGAGATCAAGCAGCAGCGCCGGCAGGAATCGCTCCAGACCGTGCGGAAGGCGACGCTCGAGGATCTGCTCAGCGGCGGGAAAGACGAAGAAGTTCCCGAGCTCAACATCATCCTCAAGGCGGACGTCACCGGTTCGCTGGAGAGAACAAGATTTACGGTCAACTGGCCGAGCAGGTAGGCGTCGAAATCCGCACCTATCGCGTGATCTACGAGATCAAGGACGACATCATCGCCGCCCTTGAAGGGCTGCTCGAACCCGAATTGCAGCGCCAGTATCGCGGCAAGGCGGAAGTGCTCCAGGCGTTCAATATCACAAAAGCCGGAACGGTCGCAGGCTGCCGCGTAGTCGACGGCGTGATCGGCCGGTCGAACAAGGTTCGCCTGCTGCGTGACGGCCGGATCGTGCTGGACGGCGCGAGCATCGGCTCGTTGCGGCGCATCAAGGACGACGTGCGCGAAGTGCGGACCGGCCTGGAATGCGGCATAAAGATCGAAAGTTTCGACGACGTGAAGCCCGGCGACGTCATCGAGGCCTTCGAGGTGGTCGAAATCCGACAGAAGCTGTAGCGCCGTCCCGAACCGGACGGCCGGCTCGCCCGCGGGCAGGGGCGGCCAGACGACAAACGAATGGTGATCGGCGTTTTGACGTTTCGGCTTGCGATTTTTGAGGCCAGGTCGCTTAAGGACAAGCGGCGCGTGGTCAAGAGCCTGAAAGACCGCATCGGGGGCCGGCACAACGTGTCGATCGCGGAAATCGACGACCTCGACCATCGTCAGGCGGCTACGATCGGGGTGGCGATGATCGCCAACGAGGCCGGCTTCGTCGAGAGCGCCCTGGCTAAAATCCTGGATGAGGTTCGGGCGAACCCGCACGCGAGCTTGCTTGGTTCGGAAATCGAATTCCTCTGAGCGGCGGCCGCGCCCGAAACGGGAACGACAAGACTGTGAACCGACGAACGCTGCGAGTGGCTCACCTGATCCGCACCGTCCTCGCGGATGCGCTTCAACAGAAGCTGTCCGATCCGCGCATCGAGCCGATGACCAGCATCACGCGCGTCGAGATGAGCCCCGACCTGTCTTCGGCGCACGTCCATGTCAGCGTCATGGCGGACGAACCGCGCCGTAAGCGCACGCTCGAGGCGCTTCAGCACGCCTCGGGCCGCCTGCGGGCGGTGCTCGCGGATCATCTGACGCTGCGCATCGTTCCCTGGCTCACATTTCATCTGGATGATTCGCTCCGCCGGGGATTCGAAACCGTGCAGACGCTGGATCGGCTGATGCAGGAAGCGGGGCCGAGCGGCGCCCCGGGCGATCCCGGCGAAACCCGCGACGATCCTGACCAACCGCTCGCAACCCAGGAGGAATCCTGAGCGATGAAGGGCGCGAACCACTGTGCCAAGAAGACCAAGCAGCTTCTCAAGACCTTGCGCGGCGAATTCGGCAAGATCAACAAGCCGACGATCGGCGATCCGGCCACGCAATTGATCCTGGGCATCTTCTCGCGCGACGCGCAGGAGTCGAAAGCCCGCGAAGCGCTCGAAACGCTCCGCGCCATGGTCGTCGACTACAACGATTTGCGCGTGATTCCCCACAGCGAGCTGGCGGCGGCCATCGGAGACTATCCCGACGTGCGGCTCAAATGCGAGGATCTGAATCGCGCCCTCAACCGGATCTTCGCGCTGGAGCACTCCGTCACGCTCGACCACCTGGCCGACAAGTCGAAAGCCGATGTCGCCCGCTACCTCGACGCGATTCCCGGTCTCGAGCCGTACACGCGGGCCCGCATCCGCCTCCTCGGTCTGGGCGCGCACGCGATCCCGCTGGATGAGGCGATGTGGAATTACGCCAAACAGCAGGAACTGGTCGATCCGAAGTGCCCGCTGGATGTGGCGCAAACCTTCCTCGAGCGCCAGATCGAAGCCGAAGACGCGATCGAATTCGTCGCTCTGCTGCGCAAGCAGGCCTGGGCCGAATGCGGCTCGCTCGTCCGGAAGGGGGCCGTCGAGCGCATCCGCAGCGTCCCGCCCGACCGCACCACGCGCAACATGCTTCAGATGGTCGCGCAGGGCGGAACGATCGAAGTGCCAGAGCCCCAGTTCGAGGAGCCGGAACTCTCCACCGGCGAAGAGGAGGCGGCGGCCAAATCCGAGCACGAAGAGGAATCGAAGCCGGCGACGAAGAAGGGGCCGCAATCCAAGAAGGCGGCGAAGACTGGAAAACCGAACGCCGCCGCGACCAAGCATGCACCGCGAAAGTCGGACGAAAGACGGGCGAATAAGAAGGCCGCAGCGGCGCGATCGAAGTAGCCGCGCGCGGTTCAGCCTTGGGCCGGATGACGGCGGATGGGCGGGTCCGGCTCCGGGCCGGGCGGCAGTTCGTCCGTGCGATTCGCGGCGGCACGGGCTGCATGGCGGCGCCTGGGACGGGAGGATATCGCGGAATGTTCCTTCGATCGTCCCGCTGTTGCGGCAACCTGCTGCTGCTTGCAATCGCCGTAGCTTCGATCGATCCAAAGATCGGACTTGCGGTGCAGGCCTCTCAGACGCAACCAGCCTGTTCCGGTCCACACGCAACCGTTCCGCTCGCTGAGACGCCCTGCGCGCCGTTCGCCGCCCCCGCCAGCAAACCCGCTCCGCCCGACGCCGATACCGACGCAAAGATCGAACGAGCCCGCACGCTGCTCGAAGACCGGCGGATTGAAGAAGCGGATCGGCTGCTGCGCGATCTGCTCGCCGGCTCCGGCCCGACGCCGTTCGAGGCGCTCTTTCTCGCGGCCCAGATCCGCTTTCGCCTCGGCGCG
>JACRLV010000184.1:0-9995 GCA_016235145.1 Planctomycetota bacterium | reverse complement strand
GAAGCGATCGACCTGCTCGGCAAGGCGCTGGCGATCGCTCCGGAATCGGCCGATGCGCACCTGATGCTGGCCCAGCTCTTTCAGATTTCCGACGCGCTCGAATCCGCCCTGCCGCACTTTCGCGCCGCGGCAGCGTGCGCGGCGCCCAACAACGCCAACGGCACGCTCGCCTGGGCGCTGCTCGGCGAGACGCTGGAGTTGCTGGGATACTGCACCGCCGCCGTCGAAGCCTACGAGAAGTTCGACGAATCCGTCTGGGAGCAGAATCCTGAGCACACGAACGCGCCGGCGGTGCGGGCCGTGCTGGATGCCAACCCGCGCGGCACATTTGAGCGGCGGTTGCGGCTGCTCCAGCGGCTCAGTCGAAAGGACGACGCGCTGCGGCTGACAAAGTGGGCGCTCGGACATTGGCCCGAAGACGTGGCGGTCGCCTGTGCCCACGCCGAAGCACTGCTCGCCGCCGGCCGTGCGGCGGAGGCGTTTGAATTCGGGAAGGCGCGTTTGGGCGACCCGGCCTCGACCGCCGGAATGGCGCCGATCGTTGTGCGTGCAGCGCGCGACGCAGACCGTTTGGCGGAATGGCTGGACGAAATTCTGGCGACGGCGTCCGCCGGCCCGGTCCCGCCGGAGTACATTGAAGTTGCTCGATTGCTGGTCAATCTCGACGAATACGCGGCGGCGACGCGCCTGGCCGCCGGACTCTCCCGCGCCGGCGGCGGCCTGGGATCGCTTGCTTGGGATCTGGCGCTGGCGCAACTCGCGCACGACGAACCCGCTCGTGCGGCGGCGACGCTGGCCGCGTGGGTGCGCGCAAACCCGCGCGTTCCGCCGCCGGAGCGCCGCTGGCTCGAATGGTGCGAAGCCGCTCGAAGGCACGGCGATTTCGAAGCTTGGAGCGCGGCGATCCGCGCCGGCCAGGAGAGCGATTTCGCGGACGATTTCGTTGTCGGCATGACGGCGGCAGGCATGGACCGCGACGATCTGGCCGAGCCGGCCCTGGCCGCATGTCTCAAGAAATCTCCGAACTATGAACCCGCGCTCGGCCTGCGCGGCCGCGTGCTGCTGGCACGGGCGGATTGGAACGCCGCCCTGGACTATGCCCAGGCGCTGCTCAAGAACAACTCGAAGCTCGCCTGCGCCTGGGTCATCATCGCCCAGGCCCACGACGGTCTGGACGAAAACGACCGCGCCGACGAAGCGTACAAGCGGGCGGCCGCGCTGGCTCCGTCTGACGCGACGGCGCGAATTGCCTTTGGCGCACACGCACGGCGGCTGGGCGACCGCCTGACCGCGCAGCGTTACTTCGCCGAAGCGATTGCGGCGGACCCGACCCGCGCCGAGGCGCACGAGGGCCTGCTGGACGCGTACGTGCAGGATCGCAAGCTGGCGCTGGCCCGCGAGCACTTCAAGCAGATGTCGAAGCTGAACCTGCCGCCGGACGCGCTGCGGCGGGCCGACATTCTGATCCGGCACCTGGACGATCCCGGCTCCGACGCCCACCGCGCGGAGTTGCAGGCGCAGTTCGAATCGAACCCGCGCGACGTCGACACCGCCAAGGTACTGGCCGGCCTGCTCACCCTGCTCGGCCGGGAGAGCGATGCGGTGGATGTCTGCGAGCGGGCGCTTCGCGTGGCTCCCGGCGACTACAACCTGTTGATCCTGCGGAGCGATCTGCACCGCGCGGCCGGCGATTTTGACCGCGCGCTCGAAATTCTCGACCGCCTGGAAAAACGCCATCCGAACCGGCAGGCCGTGCTCGAGCGGCTGGTCGTCGCCTGCCACGGCGAGTTCCAGATGCAGCGGGCCGAGCAGATTCTCCGCCGCCTGGCGTCCAAGGAAACCGACCGGTGGGAACAGTATCACCAGGCGCTGCTCGAGCAATTCGAGCGTTTGGGCGAATTCGAAAAGGCACTCGCGCTGCTCGACGATTCGCTGAAAGCGACCCCCGGCGATCCCAAACGGATGCTCCTGAAGGTCGGCGTTCTGATTCTGGCCGATCGACCGGCCGACGCGACGAAGCTCCTGACGGAGTTTCTCGACGCCGCGCCAAACGCGCCGGAGCGGCGAAAATCTTTCGTCGAGCTCGGCCGGGAGGCCCGCGCTTACGACGAAGTCGAGAAGCGAATTCGGGACTGGATGAAGAACGACGCGCCGGATACGGAGCGGCAGTTCTATTTTGCCGAGCAGCTCGTCGGCACGCTCATCGCCGCCGAAAAAAGCGACGCCGCGATGACGCTTGTGCAGGAGCTCAAGCCGGATGGAATCGCCCAGGTCTTTTTCCAGCGGGTCTGGATGGGCGACGTTCATGCCGGCGCCCGTCGCTATGACAAGGCCATCGCCGAATACGAAGCGCTGCTGAGCGAAAGCTGGGTCCGCGGTGATCATCGCTTCGATTTGTATCAGAAGATCATCAACGCGCTGGTGGCCAGCCAGCAATTCGACCGGGCGCTGGAGACCTGCGAACGGGCGATCAAGCAGCTCGCCGATCTGGGGTCGGAGGTGGAATGGAACCTGATACAGACGCAAGGCGACATACACCAGGCCGCCGGCCGCGAGCGTGAATACGCGCAGATTCTGGAGCGGATCTGGCGCCGCAACCGCGCGAGCCCGGGGCTCAACAACGACCTCGGCTACACCTGGCTCGAACTCGGCATGAACTACGAGCAGGCGTTTCGGATGATCCGGCGGGCGGTCGCCGCGGACCCGTTGCGCGCCGCATACCTGGATAGCCTGGGATGGGCGCATTACAAACTCGGCCGATTCGACCAGGCCTACGCGGTTCAGTCCCGTTCCGTGCGTTTGCGGGCCGGAAACGACGCCGACCAGTACGACCATTTCGGCGACATCGCATGGCGTTTGAACAAGCGCGAAGAGGCGGTCAAACACTGGAAAACCGCGCTGGAACTGCTCGAAAAGGAGAAGCCGCTCCCGGCTCGCGCGGCGATGCGGGCTGCGCTCGGCGATCGGATTCGCCGAAAAACCGAGGCCGCCGCGGGCAGCGGGACCGTGCCCGTTGCTCCGACCGCCGCCGAACTTGAGAATAAGAACCCGTAACGGCCCGTCACGAGCGGCGCCGTAGCGTCGGACCTCCGAGTCCGACGACGAGATTCGCACGAAATACTGCGTCGGACTCGGAGGTCCGACGCTACGGCAGCAGCGTACCAGTCTCGCCCGGCGGACTGGCGATCGTCGGCCGCGCGGCCGAATTCGAAATGGAACCCAGCATGCCCGCACGAGACGCCATCGAAGTCGGCCGCCAGGTCATCCGCGACGAAGCCGAGGCGCTGCGGCAGGCCGCCGCCGACCTCGGCAGCGCGTTCGGCGAGGTCGTCCGCCTGCTGCTCGATCCGCGCTGCCAGGTGATCGTCAGCGGCATCGGCAAAAGCGGCAACATCGCCGCCAAGATCGCCGCATCGCTCACCAGCACCGGAACGCCCGCGGTCTTTATGCACCCGGTGGAGGCGCTGCACGGCGATCTGGGGATCGTGACCGGACAACACTGCCTGATCGCGCTGTCGCGGAGCGGAAACACCGACGAACTGCTGCGATTCGCCGTTCACTTCAAGCGGCTCGGCGGCCCGGTGATCGCGATTACGCAGTCGCGCGACTCGCGATTGTCCGAACTGGCGACGCACACTCTCCTGCTGCCGGACCTGCCCGAGGCGGGACCGCACAACCTGGCGCCCACCACCAGTTGCATCATGCAACTGGCGATCGGCGATGCGTTGACGATGGCTCTCTGGCACGCCCGCGGTTTCTCGCCGGAGGATTTCGCCCGCTACCATCCCGAAGGCGCCCTCGGGCGGCGGCTGCTGCTTCGTGCGGAAGACCTCATGGTCGCCGGCGAGCGCGTGCCTTGCGTGGCCCACTCGGCGCCGTTCGAAAATCTGCTGTTCGAAATGAGCGGAAAAGCTCTCGGCCTGGCCCTGATCGTCGAGCCCGACGGGCGGCTGCTGGGCGTGTTCACCGACGGCGACCTGCGGCGGCTGTTCCAGCGCGTATCCAATCCGCGCGGACTCACGGCACGAGAAGCGCACGCGCAAAGCCGCCGCTCGCCGGACGCGCCGCCGGTCCCGGTTTCCACGGTGAACCCGCACAAGCCGGCGGTGGATTGCCTTCAGCTCATGCGGGACGCACAGATCACGAGCCTGGTTGTGGCCGACGAAGCCGGCCGGCCGATCGGCCTGCTGCGCGTGATGGATTTGATCGCCGCGGGTCTTTGAGCAGGACTCCTGTGTTGAAGTCGTAGCGTCGGACCTCCGAGTCCGACGACGAAACACAGATCGACGACCGGCCTCCTGTTACCGCCCGCGCCGCCGCAACCCCAAAGCTCCGACGAGCAGCAAACCCAGCGAAGCGGGCTCCGGGATCTTGATCAGCAGGTCTTGTGCGAGCTGCGCGCCTTGGGCGTCGATGTAGAGATTCAGGACGCGCACGTCGCCGATGCCGCTGCCGGCGTTGGCCAACGCATCGAGGTGGAACTGCTCGCGGCGCGAGCCATCGCCCGGCGTCCAGCTCATCGCCTCCTCGTCCTCAAGAAACCAGATCACCGCCTGAAGATCGTCCGCGGCGCGGGATCGCAGCGTCCCGCCGTCGGATGTGTCGTAGTGATAGCCGGCAAGCTGCCCGGTGATGAACTCGCTGTAGAGATACGCGGACTGGGGGCTCAGCGGGTCAGGGCTGCCGCCGCCGATGCCGCCCTGGACCGCCTCCGTATTCAAGAAGGCGTAGTACTGGTATCCGAAGGCCAGACTTTCATTCTTCTCGAGGCAGAATGTCTCGACCGGGTTGGATCCGGTGAGCCCGATCGGCGTGTAGCCGAGATCCTGGTGCGTGACGTTGTATTCGCCGCCGACGTTGCCATAGCTGTCTGACGCCGTGATGCGAATCGTAAGATCAGCGAAACCGTTTCCGACGGCGATCGACAAAAACGCTCCCAATACAGCGAGAGTGCGCGACATCTTTTTCCCCCAGTCCAGATTGAATCCCCCCGCAATCCGTTTCGCCAACAGCGAAACGCGGCCACCCGCCGCCTTGCGCGGCCCGCGACCTCCATTCAAGCTAGTGACCGGTCAATCGAAATCCAAGGGCAATTCACGTGTGTTGAAACTGGCGAAGGAGATTGGGCCGGATGGTGTTCTCAATCGTCTAATAACATGGCTACGGACTGGTCGGGATCGCGGTTGCGGCGCGATAACCGACGCACTCTGGTGCGACAAAAAAATCCCTCCGCGCGGTCGGAAAAACCTGCGAAGGGAAGTCTGATAGCCCAATGGTTGCGGCGCGCGTTCCGCCAAACGCGGCGCCGCGGGTCGGATCGTCTAACGCACGCGCCGTCGCAGCGACGCCGCCGCGCCCAGCGCCAGCAGCACGAGCGAGCTCGGTTCCGGCGTCAGGACGATCTGATCCTGTCCGCGAATCGTGCCCTGGGCGTCTTCGTAGAGGTTGACGACGCGCACGTCGCCAATGGTTTCGCCGGCGTTGCTTGCCGCGAGCTGGTACCACTGGTCGCGCCGCGAATTGTCGCCGGGCGTCCAGCTCATCGCCTCTTCTTCTTCGATGAACCAGATCACCGACTGAAGATCGTCGGCCGAGAGGGTGCGGGCCGTGCCGCCATCGCTGGTGTCATACACGTAATCCGGCAGCGTGCCCGTAATGAACAGCTCATACAAGTACGCGGAACGCGGATCGAGCGGGTCTGGATTGCCGCCGCCGAGCCCGCCGTTTACCGCCGCCGTGTTGATGGCGGCGTAATACTGAAACCCGAAAGCGATGCTCTCGTTCTTTTCCAGACAGAACGACTCCCAGTAGCCTTCGTTGGTCAATCCGACGGGGACAAAGTCCAGGCCGACCGCAGTGAGGTTGAACTCGCCGCCGATCGGACCGTATCCATCCGCGGCCGTCACCCGGATCGTGAGATCAGCGCACGCCGCAGCGCTGAGCGCTCCGGTCGCAACAACACCTGCCAGCAGTTTTTTCAGCATGCCTCTTCCCTCCTCGCGGGAACAACTCGTGGCACAACCCCCCGCTGTCACTGCCACGAGACTGCAATGAGAGCGTCGCGCTGCTTGCGTCCGCACCAATGAAATGGTCGGTGCGGCGCTCAGCAGGCGCTTCGATCCGATCCCTCAAACATTGCTAGGCGGGGCGGTTTTCCCGAGTCAAATGAAAATCGTAACTGGCTGTGACATAGCGAGTTGCGCTGGAATCTTATCGACACTTGCGCGGCTGGAAGTCAGGGCAATGAACGAAATTCAACGTTCTCGGACGAGCGAAGACATGATCAGCCCGGGCGGCTCGCCGCGGGAGCGGCCGGCGCAGCGTCCGGTATCTGCTTTTCGGCGCTTGTCGGCTGGCTTGCCGGCGGCGGAATCTGAATCAACGGAGCCTGGTCCGTCCGCAGCTCGATGGTGAGCACGCCGTCCGCACTGCCGCTGGTCGGGATCTCTTCAAAGTACAACGCGCGTTGGGTCAGTTTTCCGATCGCGATCGCGCGGCGCAGCGTTTGGACCAGGTTTGTGAAGGGCAGCGGCACGCGCTCTGTGTGGATCGCGCCGCTCCGCAGCACCGACAAGTCGATGTAGCGCCCGTGCGGACGCTGCTCGACCGCCGCCCGCAGCTCCATGTGCGGCTGCGTCGTGGCGAAACGCCGGCCGCTTGCGCCGATAATCTGATCCCCCACTTCGAGGCGTCCATCAGCGGGCATTCCGGACGAAACCGAGGTCACGCTCAATCGGCCGACCTGCTCCGCGAGGATCCGGGCGTCAATGCCGAGCTGCACCGGCCGGCGCGAGGGTTGGTTCTGCCGCCACCACGCCTCCGTCACCACCGCGGGTGCGTGCTTTTCCAAGTAAGAAAGCCATAAGCGGCCGAGGTCGGCGGCCAGCGCGCTCTGCACCGCCAGCGCGCTCACAAAAGTCTCCGGCAGACGGCGCCGCGAAATGCTCATGATTTCGTGCCAGTCTTTGGCCTGGCCGGTTCGCGCGGCGACAATTGCTTTCAGCCAATCGACGTGCGTCGCGACCATCAGCACGCCGTCGTGAATCGTCCACGCCAGTTGAACCTCGCGGATCGCCCCGCCGTCCACGCGATCCAGCAGTCGGCTGAAATCGAGAACCGCCGCCGTGGCCGGCCCGATCGCGACCTCCTGCGCCGGTCCGAGCGGCGGCAGGCCGCGCAGCATCGACGCGGCGTTGTAGATCACGGTCAGCGCTTCGCTGATCGTCGCGAGTTCCTCCCGCACCGCCTTTTCGTCGCGCACGGGCAGCAGCGCCGCGAGCGCCGGAACGGGCGGCGCGTCATGGGGGCGACCCGCCGGGTTCACCATACCGACCGCCACACACGTGTTCGAATCCAGCGCCCTGGCCAGCGCACGCGCCGTCTCGCCCTGGTTGGGCTGGCTGATCACCGCCCGAACCCGATTGCCTTCCGGCATGGCCAGAATCGCCGCGACCGCGTCGATGTAGTTCACCTGCCCCTGCCAAGCGAGAAGCGTCTGCTCCGGCAGCTTCGTCAGCAGCGCCGGCGTCGGGCCGAGCTTGGACGCCACGGTCGGATCCGGCGAATCGCCGACCGCCACCAGATGCAGCCGCGTGCCCTCGCGTTTCACGCCGACGAGCACGTTTTTCGCAGCACGCAGCGGACCAGGCAGATCGAACAGCGCCGGGCGGCGCGCCGGTTGCGTTTGCGCCGGCTGCGACACGGGAACGACCGCACCGGCCGCGATCGATTCGCCGCGCGAAAGCCGCGCGAAGAGCAGGCCGTCCACGTCCGCGGCCACGCGCCCGCGCAGTTGTTTGAAGGTTGGATCATCCGCCAGATGCGCGCCGGTCGGGCGAGCGATTCGCGGCAGGACGCGGCGAAACAGGCCGTCCGCCGGGAAGAAGGTTCCGAAATAGAGCAGGTCGTCCCGTTCGGCGACGCCGAATGCGCCGTGCAGTTGATATGTGGGCGGATTCTCAAACTCGGCGTCGGTCAGCCGCTGCGCTTTCCAGCGCTCCAGCAGCGTCTTGGGCGCTTCAGTCGGTCGGCACACAACGACCGCATCCTGCGCCCGGGACGGCCCTTCGCCCAGAAAAGCCACTCTGCGAGCGAACAGCGTGCGGATTGCCTGATCCGGCTCCATCTTGACCGTCTGGCGGACCAGCGCCCGCCAGGCTTCGACATCCTCGGCCTGCGACGGCTGTCCGGCCAACTCGGCCAGGGTCGACCAAAGCTGCGGATCGAGCAGCGGAATCAGCAGATCTTCGGCGTCGCGGATTTCGACGAAAAGGCCGATGTCCGCGGGGACCGATTCAGCCAGCGAGGGATTGGGTGCAGGTGCAGGCGTCTGCGCGGCGCAGATCGCCGAACTCGCCAGCACGACAGCGGCGCAAAACCGCCGCCCGCGTGCGACGACGTTCGAAATCAGGGTTGGTACGTTCACCAGAACAGACGTCAAAGTGAAAACGTGTCGGTTGCGTCCGCGGCGCCCGCAGCGTCGTCGTCCGCCGAGTCGTCGCCGCCGAGCAGCCAGTTCAGCGAACTGAAGATTCCGCCCGACTCGGCGGTCTCGCCGGCGACCGCGAAACGCATCGCGTAGCGCGGCAAAGCCCCGAAATCCTCGGCGATCAACCGCCGAACGCGCCAAACGTCCCGCACGCCGCCGCTTACCATGTCGCCGATCCCCGGCGAATCCTTCGGCGAGATATTCGAAATCGAGACGCCGCCGCCGACCGCGGACTTGTCCGCATGCAACCTCGGCCAGAGCATGAAAAACGCGATCACCGCGGCGGCCTGAAGCGCGAAAGCGGACGTGACCGTGAGCGAACGAGACCAGCGGCGACGCCGACGGATGCCGCCCTGCGACACCTGGGCCATCAGGCGGTCCGTGAAGTTCTCGCTGAGCACCGGGCCGCGATCGTCGGCGGCCAGAATGTGCCGGCAGGCGTCGATCAGCGCCAGCTTGCGCTGGCACAGCGTGCATCGCAGGCGATGCGCGTCGAACTCCAGCCGCAGCGAGCCCGAGAGCTCGTTGTCAACATAGGCGTCAAACAGTCTTTCCGCATCCGAGCAGTTCATGAAACCCAACCACCATCTGCGCGCTGTCGCGCGCCTTGCGCCCGCGGCGGGTCTTCGCCGCCGCCGGTGCGCCCCGCGTTACGCGGTATGCGAATCCCGAAGATCCCAGGCCGCCATCCAGTCTTGCACCAGCTCCTGGCCGAGCAGCTCACGCAGCTTCTCGCGGGCCCGGTGCAGATGGCTCTTGACCGTCACCGCCGGTATTCCGAGCACCAGCGCGATTTCCTGACAACTTCGCTCCTCGCGGTAGAACAGCAACACCGCGCTTTTTTGCGGCGGCGAGAGCTGATCCACGGCGTTCCAGATCAACGTCCGAAGCCGGCCGGCCTCCTCGCTGGTCGCGAGGGTCTCGGCGGCGTCTTCCGCTCGGCTCCCGACGTTCGAGAAATCCACCTCGCCCGAGACGGCGCGTTTCTTACGCATCGTGTTCAGGCAAAGCCGATAACCGATCGTGAACAGCCACGTGCTGAATGCATACGCCTCGTTGTAGCTGTCCAGCGATTCGTACGCCTTCAGAAACGTCGCCTGGCAGATGTCTTCCGCCTCATGGTGGCTCTTCACCATGCGCCACACGAACGCGAACAGGCGGTCCTTGAACGCGTCCACCAGGCCGCGGAACGCATCCGTGTGGCCGCGCTTGGCCCGCGTAATCAGGCGCAATTCATCTGCTCGCGACATGCCTTCGCTCGCGTTTCCGGACCCGCGTTCGAGCATCCGCCGTCCTCTTCTACTGGCCTGCCCCAAACAAGTTGCGGTACGCGGTAAATTCCCCGCGCCTCCGTGCGCAGAGTAACAGCTTGCTTCGGCAATCTCCCCCGGTAGACTCTAAATTCGCCATGGCAAAAGGTCCACTGCCGGCCCCGCGGTTCGAAAACCGCAAGGCCCGATTCCATTATGAGATTCTCGACAAGATCGAGGCCGGAATTGCTCTAAGT
>JACRLV010000183.1 GCA_016235145.1 Planctomycetota bacterium | reverse complement strand
CAGGCGCTTGCGGCTCGGATTATGCCAGAGTTTTTCGCTACACCCGGCTCTCGATGGGGCCGATCGGCGCGCAAACGCACGAACCGGCGTTCATGGCCGGCGCGTCCAGTGCGGGCATGCTAGTGTAGCTAGTCAGAAATAGTGCATCACGGGTGGTACGGGCGTCTCGCCCGTTGTCCGACCCGGGCGGGACGCCCGGACCACCCTGTTAAGATGCAAACAGCGCGACTAAATACACTAGCGAAAAATCAGTCGAATTCGTCGGCGGGAACGCCCAGCCGTTCCGCCAGCTTCGCCAGGTCGAACGGCTTTTCCATGCAGTCTTCGTTGGGATGCCTGCTGCGCTCGATGTCGGAGCAGAGGTGAACGACGCGCACTTTCTCATTCGCCCCGCGGGCCTGCCGCTCGATCTCGTCCGATGCTTCTGAAGGCAGTTCGCCCGCCAGCAGGAGCGCGTCGGTGGGGACGCGGACGCCGATCAACGCGGCGGCCGGAGTGTCGGCGACGATCACGTCAAACCAATTCTCCAGAAACGTGCGCAGCGACCAGCGCGTCAGGCGGTCCGGCTCGACGATCAGGACGCGGCCGAGTTTCCGGCCGGCCAGATCGCCCGACGGAATTGACTTCGATCGCGGACTGTGCCTGACACGCCCCATACCGCTGGTCCTTTTTTGCCTCGTCTATGCACGCTGCATTCCATATAGAACCGAAATTTCCGAGATCATGCATTTCCCGGCAACAAGAGCTGAGTCGCTCCGCTCGAATGAGGTTCCGTGCAAGCCGCATTCAGAGCGGACCGAGAAAATGACACGTCGTAGGGAACGGTGGATCGCTGAACGCTCTGCACTGCGGGAAAACCAGCAACCTCCGGTTGCCATGCCCACTGCTAGTTGCCGAGGCCGCGTTGACGCCTCTCAGCTTCCTGTTCTTAGCCGACAAAGGCGTCCGGCCCGTCTCCAAGAATCCGGGTGGTACGGGCGTCTCGCCCGCCCCACGTCATTATGCGCAGTCTCATCGCCGCGTTGCGCCAGAAGTCGCCCTAAAGAACGCGCGACATCGCGCGGGTCTGTGGGTAATCGCGCGCGTGAATCTCAATTCACGGCGTTCCCGCCTAGTGAGTCCGTGAACTGCGTGTTTTTACGCTATGCCCGAGAAAACCTGAGGGAGCAGCACATGAGCGGTGGTTCCCGCTCCGGGGCGGCTTTCCAGCCAGATCCGCCCATCCATGGCGTCGATCACCCGAAACGCCCGCGCCAGACCGAGGCCACGCCGCCGGCCGGCGCTGCGGTGGGAGAAAAACGGATCGAAAGCGCGCTGCAAGACCGCCGCGGGCATGCCGGCCCCGTTGTCCACGACCGTGAATTCGATTGCTGGGACTGCCGTGGATTGGCTGGGAGTTCTCGTCGCGACCGGCCTGACGAGCCGCCAGCCGACGCGCACCAACCCGGGGCGCTCCCCCATTGCGGTGACGGCGTTCTCGATCAACTCGCCGATTACGGCTTTCAGGTGCGTGGGATCGACCCGCATTTCGGCGGATCGCTCGCTGGTGACACCCGCACGCGTCTGGTCGGGGCCGGTTGTGAACTGAACGCGGTTTTTCGCCGCTGGCGCCGATTGCGCCCACTCAGTCTGGAAGTCGGACATGAATTTCGCGGCCGGAATGTTCTGAAACACCGGCGGCTGGGGACGCGCGAATTCCATCAGCTCCGAGACGATCCGGCTGCAATCATGCGCCTTGGCATGAATCTGCTCGATCGCGTTGTACATCTCCGAGCCCGCCGGCAGATCGCGAAGCAGGAGCTGAGCCCGGCCGGAAATCACGCTCAACGGGTTGTTCAACTCGTGTCCGGCGCCCGCGGCCAGTTCCGCGACCACCGTCAACGAACGATTCCTCAAGTACTCGCTCTGTCGCTCCTGAAGCCGGCGGTTCGTGTCCGCCAAATCGTCCGACAATCGTCGCGCCGCGGACAGCGCCGCCGCCGCGGAAATCAATGCGGCGAACTGGCTGCCCCAGGCCGACAGCGGTTCCCGCTCCTCCGCGAGAGCCCGCTCAAAATGCGCGTTTGCGGCGAACACAATTCCGCCACGCACCCGCCCTTCCATCGCGATCGGCAACCAACACGCGGCCTCGGCGGCGGGCAGCGTGTGCAAATCGGCCAACTCGCGAAGCGCACGCGGCGTTTGTTGCAGCGCCCCATTCCCCGTCGCCCCGGCAGTCTCCAGGCAGGAGCGCGCGTTCGGCGAGATAGCAAAAGCCGTTGCATCCGCGCCGCTGCGACACAATTCGAGCAGCTCCGGCGGATCGTGCAGCACGAAAACCGCGGCCACTTGTTGCGGCCAGAGCAACGCGGCAGCCGTGTGCAGCGCAAGCGCGACGCTGCGCAGCTCCACGGATTGCGAAATGGTCTGAGTCGCCGCAGCCAGCGAAGCCAGATACCGGGCCGCCTGGCTCAGCTTGCGGTTCTCTGAATCCAACTCGCCATTCGCGCGCTGAAGGTCGCCGCGCGCCTGGTTGAGGCCGCGGATGAAGCCAGATTCTGACGCACCGTGGTCAAGCCCCAACACGCGGCACTGGTCGTCCACGTCGCCGGCCAGGGCGCTGCCGACAGACGCGACTTGCTCCGCGGCGCAGCCAAGTTCGTCGCCGATCTCGGCGACACGAGCTTCACAGCGTGGATTACCGGAATCGCCGATGTGGTTTTCGCGAGCCAGCGCATCGGCCAACCGTATCAGGCCGATCAACGCGTGGTGCGGATTCTCATATGGCACGCCCGCCGGACTGAGATGGTGCAGCCAAATCACATCGACCAGCGGCGGCGGCAGTCGCCAACGAAGCGCAATTCGTCGCCCTGCGGCGGTATGCGTCGTGAACAGTACGGCCCGCTCCGTTTCAAGCAGATCGGCGCCGTGGTCCCGCGCAGTCGCGACGATCCGCTCGTAAGCTTTGGGAAAAACGGCGTCGAGCGCGACCTTGCCGATGTCATGCAACAAGCCGGCGACATACGCATCGTCCGGGTCGATTGCCCATGCCGGCTTCTGCGCCGCGAGCCGCCGCGCAGCGCACGCCACGCCGATCGAATGTCGCCAGAAATCGAGCCGATTCAACGCCCGCCCGATTGGACCCGAGCGCTCAGGCGGGAAACACTCGAGCAGTTTCAGCGTCAGCACGACGCCGCGCATCGCCCCAAATCCAAGGATCCCGACGGCCTGCTCAACGTCAGTGACCTGCCGTCCGCCACCGGCGACCGCCGCGCTTGCCATCGCTGTCAGCCGCCTGCACAGGGATTGGTCGCCCCGCAAACGCTTGGCGATGTCCCCGGCACTCGGCCTCGTGTGGGACACGGCGTGGAGCAATTCGAGTGCAATTGGCGCCGGCGCGGGCAGCTCATCGAGCTTCGACAGAACGAGTTCGTCCGCAGCGGCGGCGGGAGCATGCCCGGGATTGTGCGGTAGCTCAGACACCGACGAGTTCCGCGATACGCTTCACCAAATCGCTGATGATGAACGGCTTCTTGATGAAATCGTTCGCGCCGGTCTGAAGCAGGCCCTCGACTTCCTCGCGATTCACGATGCCCGAAACGATGATGATTTTCACGTCCGCCAGCTCCGGATCGGAGCGAATGCTTTTCACCACCGCGTTTCCATTGATATCCGGCAGCAGATAGTCGAGGATGATCGCATCCGGGTGATGCTCTTTGGTGCGCAAGCCGGCGTCGAATCCGGTTGAGGCCGTGACCACGTCGAAGCGGCCGTCTCGCTCCAGCCATTCGACGATCAGTTCGACGATCTCGGGCTCGTCGTCCACGACCAGGACGCACTTTTTGCCCGCGTCGATCTGCTCGAGCGGAATGCTGTTTTCCTGCATGAACTGAATCAGGCTCTCGCGCGGAATTCGCCGGAACTTCGATCCCGGCACGCGAAAACCCTTCAAGCGGCCGTTGTCGAAGCAGCGAATTACCGTTTGTTGGCTAATGTTGCAGATTTCCGCCACATCGCCGGTCGTGAAGACATTCTTCTTGAAGAGGCTGCGTTCCATCGCTTTTTATCAGCCGTCGGTCAATAGATTTTATCCAAATTCCCCAACTTACCAGAAGTATAACACGAGTTTCGCACGTTAGCAAGACGGATAATAGTCATCTCGGGTGCGACCTCGCGATCGCCGCAACAGACGACATTTCGTCACGTGCACCGCGACCCGATGATGATCCGCTCCGATGCTCCCCGCTTCAGCGCGCTCGCCGATCCCCGCAAGTGTATTTAGTCGCGCTGTTTGCATCTT
>JACRLV010000182.1 GCA_016235145.1 Planctomycetota bacterium | reverse complement strand
TGCTGCAGCACATCACCGCCAACAACATGGGCTCGCTGGGCCAGGCCACGCCCGGGGCCTTCGGCGCGGGCGGCAGCGGCATCTCGCTGCGCGGGCTCACCGTGGGTGCCACGCTGGTGCTGATCGACGGTCACCGCATGGCCTCCTACCCGCTGCCCGATGACGGCCAGCGCGATTTCGTCGACATCGCCTCGATCCCGATCGACGCGGTAACAAGCGCGAGCTTGGCCGGCGTGCGCTCGTACCGTTTCGCATAGGCGGTGAGGGCTCGGGCGTCGGCGACCGGTCGTGTTTCGGCTGTCGTGCTTGCTCCCATGTGCTGATTCGTCAGCATCGACGCATCGGCCCCGAGCCAGCCTTTTACGAGCGCGACGAAGACGGCGTATCCGGGCATGGGTTCGATGTGGCGGCGTCCCGAATCGCCCAGAAGCTCGCGCGAAAGCGCCGCCGCGTCGCCGCGCTGGACGCGCAGCAGGATCGAATGGTAGCGCATGTAGTAAACGTCGAGCGCCGCGCGGACGCGGGCCGCGTGCAGGTCCAGCCTTAGGGCGCTGCTGTTGGCCGCCAGAAACGCCAGAAGCCGCGGTTCAACGCCGTCGGCGGCATCGCCCGCCGCCCCGCGCGCGATTCCACGGAACTCATCTCCTGTCACGACAGATTGAAGTCCGCACATTCGCGCGGTTTCGATCACCTGCGATGCGCGGGCCGCGCCGCGCATGTGCGTCAGCGTCCACGCCAGCGCTTCGAGAAACGCCTCGCGCAGCGCCGCCGGCTGGTATTCCGCTTTGTAACGCTCCAGCAAGAATGCCGTGTGGTGTTGGTTGCTGTGGCCGATCACGTTCGGGTAGTCGGCGACCGGGTCGAGGCCGGACCAGTCGCGCGGCGTCAGGCGGCCGGTGAAACGCCGCACCATGTATTCCAGCGCGTGCAGGGCCAGCGGCTCGGTCGTCGTGCTGGTTCCGTCCATATCGACGGCAAATGCGGCGATTCCGTCGATCGGCCCGCGCGCCGCCGACGCGAGCGGGTATTCAGAATGCGGTGCGAACAAATAGGCCAGATTGCGCACCCGGACGCGCCCTGGTTCACCCATAACCGGCGAATCCGGCGGAGTTGCGTTGCATGCGGGGAGGTACTCGATCACTCGCTGCGGGTTTTGCATACGGCTGCATCGTCCGGTTTCCACGTCATCGCTGCAAGCCGCGGCGGGAGAAGCCAGGGTTTTCGCGGGCAGGCGTCCAGGTGGGATATCGACCACACGGTGAGGGAGTCGCTGCCGTAGTGACGGGAGGACGCCGAATTCTCGGTCCTGGCTTGACTTCCGGCTCTCTACGTGCCTTTGATCATTGCGGAACCTCGCGCCCGGGCCGTAGCCATGCGGCCGATCTTCGTCAGCGGCCAGTTCAACGGAGGCTTGTGAATGCGATTCATTGCTCGCGGGATGAGCGTACTCTGCGGTCTGGCGCTTGTCAGTCCGGCGTGGTCTCATGGCATGTGTGTTGGGCGCACCGAAGGCAACCAGTTGGGCCTGGAAATCGAAGAACCCATGCCGTTTCCGCTCGCCGAATCGACGCTGCCCGGGATCTCGGGTTTCGCGCTCGATGAGCCGGGGATCGGCTCACTCGAGGCGCCGACGGCCGAGCTGAACATGCTCGATTTTCTCTCGGAGATCGAGTTTGTGCTCGTCGGGGCCGATCCGAACATGTTCGTCTGGAACGACCGCAGCAACACCTCGATGGCGATCGGCGACGCCTACTACCTCGGTTTTGATCCGTTCAGCGCGCATCCGATCTGGCAGATCAGCGACGTCCAGATCGGGGAGGTGTTTCACCTGACCCTTCGCCTGCACGATCGAACGGGCATCTCGCTCGACAGCGATCCGATCGAACTGGCGTTTACGCCGATTCCCGAGCCTTCCGCGTGCAGCCTGCTTCTGGCAGGCGCCCTGTTGGCGCGGCGCGGTCGGCGCTGAACACTACGCAACATGGATGCCAAGGCGTCATCGACCGAGGTCATTCTCTCCGTCCGCGACATTGTCGTTCGCTTCCCCTGCGCACGCGGCGGGATGATGACCGTTCTGGACGGCGTCGATTTTGACGTGCGGCGGGGCGAGACGGTCGTCATCCTGGGCGGGTCGGGATCGGGCAAGAGCACACTGCTGAACTGCATGATCGGCGAAATCGAACCCGACGCCGGCACCATCCTTTACGACCTGCCGTCGCTGCCGTCCGTGGACATCATCGCCTCGCGGCCGCAAGACGCCGACGCGGTCCGCAAGCGGATCGGGATTCTCTTTCAATCCGGCGCGCTGTTCAGCTCGATGACCGTGGCGGAAAACGTGGCCCTGCCGCTGCGCGAGCATTCGCACGTGGACCCGGCGATCATCGACATCGTCGTCGCGATCAAGCTGGAACAGGTGCACATGCTGCCGCACCGCGACAAGTATCCTGCGCAGCTTTCCGGCGGGCAGAAGAAACGCGCCGGGCTGGCCCGTGCGACGGCGCTGGACCCGCTGATCCTGTTCTACGATGAACCCAGCGCCGGGCTGGATCCGGTCACGTCGTCCGCCATCGACGGCCTCATCATCGACCTGGCCAAGAAGATGCACGTCACTTCGATCGTGGTGACGCACGAAATGGACTCGGCCTTTCGAATCGCCGATCGCATGATCATGCTCGACAACGGACGAATCCTGCGCGAGGGCACGCGCGACGAATTAGACCGCATCCGCAAGACGCCCGCCGAGCGGCTGGGCAATCCGACCGACGCGCTGCTGAACCAGTTCCTCAACGGCGGCGTGGCCGGGCCGCTGACCGACGCGACCGGGACGAGCCTGTATGAAAACCTCCTGATCGGGGAGCGGACGTCCTTCCTGCGAAAAACCCGAACCTGATCATGTCTGAACATGTGCCGCAGCCGCCCCGGCTGTTCTCTAGAAATGTACCGCAGCCGCCCCGGCTGCTCTCTCGAAATGTACCGCAGCCGCCCCGGCTGCTTTCTCGAAATGTACCGCAGCCGCCCCGGCTGCTTTCTTGACAAAACTGACGCCCCCTTCCCACCAAGCGAAGCCGGGTCCGAAACAACAACGCCGAGCGCACTCCAGAACTGTCCGCTCGCCAGCCCGCCGAATACACTCAATCCATGTTTGCATCCTTCTGCCGGCGTGAATTGGGGCGCGAATTCGCCGCCGCGATTTTCGATTGCGACGGCGTGCTCGTCGACAGCGAGCCGCTGGCCAATCGCGTGATGGCGGAACTGCTGGCCGAACATGGCATACCGCTGACGCCGGAGGAGTGTGCCAGGACGTTCGTCGGGTTGACGGTCGACGGCGAGGCCGCGTTGATTCGCCGGGAGTACGGAATCGATCTGGCTGAGGTTTTGCACCGCGAGCTGACGCCGAGAACGCTAACGTGCTTTGCGACGGAGTTGCAGGCGACGCCCGGCGTCGAGGCGTTTGTTCGCGCGGTGGACGTGCCGCGGGCGGTCGCATCGAATAGCCGCATGCAGCGTGTTGAGCGCAGCCTGGAGATCACCGGGCTGCGGCGCCTGTTCGACGGAAAGTTGTTCAGCGCGTCTCATGTCGCGCGGCCCAAGCCCGCCCCGGACCTCTATCAGCACGTCGCCGTGACGCTGGGCGTACCGGCGGCTGATTGTGTCGTGTTTGAAGACAGCGCGTCGGGCTGTACGGCGGCGCGGGCAGCCGGGATGACCGCGGTGGGGTATCTTGGCGGCGGACATGTGAGGCCCGGTCATGGCGAGCGGCTTTTGAAGGCCGGGGCGATGGCGATCTTGGAGCGCTGGCCGGTCGAGGGCACGGCGCTGGGTCTGTAGCGTCGGACCTCCGAGTCCGACGAC
>JACRLV010000181.1 GCA_016235145.1 Planctomycetota bacterium | reverse complement strand
CGCGACACAGCTACCGAAAACGCCGAACCGAGTTCAGCGGACCAGACTACCGCAGTGTTCGTCGCAGTTCCGCTGCTTTCGAAGAATAGTCGCTGGCCGGGAAGGAGCGCTCGAGCAAGTCGAGCAGGCGACGGGCTTCCGCTTTGCCGCCGGCCTTGGCGCGGCAGAGCGCGAGGTAGTACAGGGCATTGTCGAGTTCCTCCGAATGGGGATGATCGCGAAGCAGGCGCTGCCACAGGTCCGCGGCTTCCGAGAACTTCTTCCCCTCGACGCGGGCCTTGCCCAGTTGATAGATGCCGTTTTCGATCCACTCGCAAGCCCGATCGCGCTGGCCCAACAGTTGGCGAAGCGTCTCTTCGGCCTCGCCGGTCTTGCCCAACATCCGACACGCCTTCCCTTTGAAATACAGCACGCTCGCCGACAGTGGCGAGCGCGCGCCCGCCTTGAGCAACTGATTGGCCTTGGCGACGACCGTCTTGTAGTCGCGCTGCTTGTCGGCGCGGCGCAGCTCGAAATAGATGTTGATGTCCGGCGGCGCGATCTGCTCGATTCGCCGACGGGCGTGCTCGCGGGCGCTCGTGCAGAATTCGGCAAATTCCTCCCCGCTCGATTGTCCCACCGCCGCCGGCGGGTTCTTGCCCTCGACGATCAGCCGCGCGAACGTTCGAACCGCCGCGGCGCCTTGCTTTTTCTCCAGCGCGTCGATCGCCAGGCCGTACTCCGCGTACCGTTCAAGCCCCTCCGATTCGTCCCCAAGCCCTCTCAGCAAATCGGCCGGCTTGACGGGCCCATCCTGCGCACGGATCAGCCAGACGGCCTTTTCATCGACCTGCTCGGCGGTCCAGACCGCGAGTCCTTCACGCACCCACTCCGGAAGGGCGCCGTACGCTGCCGGCTTCATGAGCGCGCGCATGACCGCGTGAGTCAGCTCGTGGGTGAGCTCGGTTTCCAGGTCGTAGCTGCCGTTGAACATGAACTCCGTGTAGAGAAAGACGAGCGGCTTCGCATCCTCATACGTCGTGCCGAACGGCGGCTTTGTGAAGCGTATGATCTTCTCGGGCCGCGCGGGCAGCGCGTCGCGCAGCTCGATGCGAATGCAATCCTCCTGCTCGACGGCGAGCCCCAGCCGCGTCGAAATGCTCTTGAGCGCCTTGGCTCGCAACTCCGGAATCCGTCCGGCCAGACTCTTGAACGCGGTGTTGTTGGCGTACTTGCCGTCGTAGCAAGCCAGCGGACTCGTCGCCAACTGACCGTATGCGGAAGGCGCCGCCAGCGCGATCAGCATCAGTGGCCGCATGATGGCGAAACTGCCACGGCGATTGAGATTGCAGGCATTCCTCATTTCGGCAGACCCTCGGCGCGGCGCGCCGGACGCTCGGTGCCGTCTCGTCTCACCCGCTCAGAGCAAGCGCGCCGACAAGCACGAGTCTATCCTACAGGCGCCTGTCTACAAATCCCACGCGCTTGCCACTCGAAATCAACCCGGGCGCACGAACACGCTTGCGGTGTGTGATTACGGAATCAGCCCATCGGGGGCGTGCAGGCCGTTGGTCGCTGTCAGCCAGTCGGCCACGCGGTCGGCGGCGGCGGCGACGTCGTTGTCGGAGATGTCCAGTTCCAGGACCGGCAACGAGCATTCGCGGGCGTGTTCACGGAAGACCGCTTGTTCTTCGACAAAGACGGAAAGGTCGTCGTACTGCCGTGGGTTTCCGGATACCGCAAGCCGCCGCCGGCGGGCCGCTTCGAAAGAGCCAGGCGAAGGCCACATCCAGCCGGTTTGCCCGCTTCTGGTAAACGGCCGTCGATAGGTGAAATCGATCGACGATCCAGGAGTAATAGGGCAAGTGCTCAAAGAGGTGGATCCACGCGTGATAGGTTTCGATCGCCCACGCCAGCTCCTGCGGCTCGAAATTGATCAGCCCCCGTCCCCAAGGCGTGTTCGTGAATCCGCACCACTCGCCCGAAACAACCGGCGAGTGATAGCGATACTTGCGAGGACCGACGATCCGGGCATGTTCGTTAAGCGCGAACGCCAGCTCGGTCTTGAAAGTCAGACGCGTGCCTTCGATGATCAGTTTGGGGCAGAGTTTGGGCATTGCAGTATACGGCGTGCGTCAACCGTGTCTCTCCATATTACAGATCAACCCTTCGCCTCGAACGCCGCCCGGCGTTCGCTGCGCCTCGCGTGGTCAGTCGCAGATTTCTCGAAAGACCGAGTCTCAACGAACCTCCCCCCACGATCGCCGCCGCGCGAACGGCGCCGCTCCGACCATTCTATCAACTTCGCATTGCCGGACGCCCGGACTCAGTCTGACGGGCAAACCGCGCCGAAGTGCGACAGCAGGCTCGTCAGGTCGCCCAGGTCGATGTCGCCGTCGCCGTCCGCGTCACCGTCTGCGAAGGTGGCTCCGTCGGACGCGCCGAACTGGCTGAGCATCGTCGTCAGGTCTACCAGATCGACATATCCGTTGTTGTCGACGTCGCCGGGACAGGTGTCGGCGATGTCCGTCTGACCGCTAATGACGCCCGCGTTTTCGAACGACGCAGCCCGAATGCGGACGTAACCGATGCCACCAAACGCTCCGCTTGGGAAATTCGGATCCCATATCGGCAGGGTCGAGATTCCACCGCCGTTCGCGCCGAGCGTTTCGAGAATCCCGCTGCTTTGCACCGCGAAGGCGTCCGCGCGGAGATCGATCAGCCCACCGCTTCCGCCGCCGCCGGGTCCGCCGTGGCCGCCAATGTTCGCGAAAGCGGTTCCGCCCTGCGCGCCGTTGGCGCGAATCGCTCCTGAAATCGTAATTGAGGCGGGTGTGCACTCGTGCACTGCTCCTCCAGCCCCACCGCCGTCACCGCCGCTCAGATCAACACCAAAAAAGACCCATCCGCTTCCGCCACCGCCGCCCGATCCGCCGCTGATCGGGTCGCTGATCGAGACGGCGGGACCGCCGGGCGCGGGGAAGGGTCCGGTCCAGCGAATCGCGGTCAGGCCGGGCTGCGCCATGCCTCCGCCGCCGCCTGCATTACCCGGCCGCATGTTCGCGGGCCCGCCGCCTCCGCCTGCAACGCCTCCGCCCGCTGTGCCGGCCTGAAAGCCCAGGCCGTGAAGGCCGCCGTTGCCGCCGCCTGGCCCGCCATTCACGCCGGACGCGGAAACCTGGATTGTTCCGGCGATCACGACGGGGCCAGTCGCCATGAGGAATGCGGCGGTGTTCGCGGCGTTACGGTTGAACCGAAGCACGCCGCCGGGGTTGATCGTGATGGACGTGAAGTTGAAGACGCCGTCCGGCGGAAGATCGAGCGTGATCGAGCCGCTAACGACGAGCGGCCCGTCCGATCCATCCGAGCACGGCTGAGCCAACGCAGCGGCGTTGACGGCGAGCGTCAGCACGCACGCCGTCGTGAGTTTGATGCACCAAACCTTAGGCATGTTTCGCCTCCCGCAAGCGCCACGATTCCCATCGCCAGCAACATGAACGCTGTTGACGGCTCGGGGATGCACGACGCCACCTTGTGCGTGACGATCTGACCATTCTCAAGAAACGTGAAGGTGCACGGCTCGCCGCCGCCCTGTTCATGAGCGCCGGGGAAGAAGTCGTGCGAATCATCCACGCCGTTGAGCAGAAAATTGACGCCGGGCAGCAGCAGCGCGCCGGGAACCGCTTCGTGCCGCCACCAGGCCGGTCCGCCCGCATTGCTGATGATGTGGTCCATTCCGGACATGACGATCGGGCCGTTGAGCGCGCCGCTGCGCACGTCGAAGAACACATCCATCGCCGAGGTGAACGTCCCGTGCGGATCGCCCTCCGGCCCGAAGACGATGTTCATACTTCCGCCGCTCACCGGTCCCCCGCGATCGCTTTGGAGCGTGACGTAGTAGAAGTCGAGCCCGGCCCCGAGATCGATCGGCGTCACGCTGCGCAGCCGCAGCGCCTCCATGCGCAACGGAACAACCGTGCTGGGCGCAGCGGCGCCAGCCGTCCGATGCACGATCGTGTCGGCCAGCGAGGCATCCCGGATCTCGCCAGGATCCGTCACGTCGTCGCCGTCCGTGTCGAACCAGAAGTCGCCGATCGGCACGCCCTGCCAGCTCGATCCGGCGAAGTTCGTACCGTCGGGGCGTGTGAACAACAAGTCCCAGCCCTGATCGATGATTGGGCCGCTGCGGGCGAAAGGCGCGGTTCCCGCGCACGACAGAACGGCGCCGACGATGGCGGCGCCTCCGCTCGATTGAAACCTCATGTTTTGCTCCTCCGGGTCTGATTCAACCGTGCCGCCGGTCTGATGCGATCCGCGTTTCCGCGGCCGACTACCCGACGGGACCGACGCCTGTAGGAAAGAGCACAGGAGTCGGCCGCGTTCGGATGACCGACACTCCCCACGTGAGATGGCCCGGCTCCATCGCCGAGCCGTGCCGCGCCATTGTACGGCGTTTGGCTTGCACCGGCGCGCGCAAACAGCGCCGGCCATTGAATTGCATTCGAGAAAGAAGCGTTTTGTAGCTACACCGCGACCTCTTGCTCTGATCGCTTGCTGAGCCGTTGCAGGCCCAGAAGAGCGGCGCCGTACGCGACGACGTGCGACGGTTTTTCGGGGACATAGACCGGCTGCCCGAATTTCGCCTCGCAGGCCGTGACCATTCCCTTTTGCAGCGCGACGCCGCCGACGAAGACGACCGGCCCGTCGAACGCGACGCGTTTGAGCTGGCTGAGCGCGCGTTCCGCCAGCGACAGGTGCGCCCCGCAGATGATGTCGGCGACGCTGCGGCCCTCGGAGACGTGGTTGATGATCTCGGTCTCCGCGAGAACGGCGCAAACGCTGCTGATCGGCTGCGGATCGCGGGCCGCCGCGGATATTTCGCCGATCGTGTCGAGCGGAACCTCGAGGTAGCGGGCGACCCGCTCCAGAAAACCGCCGCTGCCGGCCGCGCACTTTTCATTGGTACGGAAGCTGCGGACCTTGCCGCCCTCGCGCAGCGAGATGGCGCGCGTGGATTGAGCGCCCATGTCGAGCACGAATCGCGCGTCGGGAAAGAGCGCATGGGCCCCGCGAGCCGCGCAGGTCAGATCGGTGATCTGGATCGAGCGGTCGTCGAAGATGTAGCGGCCGAAGCCCGTGGTCGCGATGTACACGACCTCTTCCGGCCGCAAGCCGCCCTTTTCGTAGGCTTCGTCGAGCGTGGCCCGGCCGATGGCGTGAAAATCAGCGCCGGTTCGGCGGATGGAATCCGCGACGATCCGGCCGTCTTGATCGATGATCACCGCTTTGGTGCTGCCGGCCCCGAGATCGAGTCCTGCTACGAAAGACATTTTCGCTCTCCACTAGCGCGGACCAATTCCGGCGAAGTCGTTCCGTTGCT
>JACRLV010000180.1:22874-53420 GCA_016235145.1 Planctomycetota bacterium | reverse complement strand
CCGTGGCCATGCTCTTCATGGAACGCTCCTTGTTCTCGCTCAAAAACCACAGGCGAGAATACCACAAAGGAGCGTTCTTTCTTGGAAAAAACGCAACAAACCACCCGAGTTGGTTTACGGCGTTGCGTGCCACCCTCGATCGAGCATTTCTTGTTGGGCTGCGGGCAACGCCCGCACTGAGGGCTCGGATTTCCCGCCCGCAAAAAATCCCCGGCCACCCCCGTATCTGGGAATTGCGCCGGAACCGAACGCGAACACATGGCGCGTGAACGCGAGGCCGAACCTGCGTCGTTCCGCCGCGCTACTGAACTCGGGATTCCCTGTTCTCGCCCAACAGCAGCGGCGCGAGGATTTCGCGATTCCACACATAGCCAAGCATGCCGATGTGTGTGCCCCAATGACCGGCGGCGAGCCACTCCGGCGACCAGGCGATCTGGCGCACCTTCGCCCCGACCTGCTTGCTTCGGGCCAGTGTTTCGTCGGAAAACCCCAACTTTCCCGCGGACGGCCCGTAGCAGCGATCGATCGTGCCGAATACGGTCGTGCCCCAGCCGAGGATGAAGCCGTCGCTCGGCGAGTAGAAGTTGGTCAGCGAGCCTTCGACGTGGCGAACCGCGGCGTCGAGGTCGTATCGAGGGCTGACGGCCGGCTGCACCAGCGCAACGCTCTGCGCGCTCACCCCTTCGGGCAGCCGCTCCAGCGTCAGCAGAGCCATCCCGCCGCCGCCGGAATAGCCGACGACGTGAAGCGGCGCCTTCGGATGTTTGTGTCGCCAAGCGGCCAGCTCGTCCGCGCAGGTTTGCGCTTTCTCGCGGTTTTCTTCCAAATGAGTGAGGTTGGCGAGCGTGTTCAGCGGTCGGCCCCAGTCAAAAAGCCGGATTTCGGCGGTTACGCCGGCGTCGCGATATCCGCGGCGTGCATCGGTAAACCAGATCGGGCTGCCCTCGATGCCGGGAAAGACATAGACGAGCCCCGGATCGGCGGGGTCGTCCGCCTGTATCGCGGGCGAATTCGCGGGCGGGCAGCCGACCAGCGCGCAGAGCATGGCCGCGGCTACTGCGCAACCAACTGCATCGGCAACGCGGACGCGCATAACAAAACCTCCACGATCGCCGCCGGCCGGCATCATTCGATTCAGCGAACGTTCGCCTGAAGCACAACACCGTCCAACGCCGCGACCTTCACCTCGATTCGCGCGTTGTCGGCCTGCACCGGCCCCGCACCGCCGAAGACCGGCTTCCATTGCGGCGGAGAATTCGCCGGCAGCGTGATCGAAACCGCACGCGGTTTTTCCGAGGCGTTCAGTACGACGATCACACGCTCGTCGGCGTCGCCGCGCTCGAACGCCCAGACATCGGCCTCGTCATCCATCAGCAGCGTGTGGAAATAGCCGGTGCGCAAGGCCGGGTGCGCGTTTCGCAGCGCGATCGCCTTTCGAAAGTACTCGCGCAGGTCCTTGTCGACGTGATTCTCTTCCGGCCGCTCGTAGGGTTGCAGGTCTTCCCACAGCATCGGCTTGCGGCAGGTGGGGTCGTCCGCTCCCCACATGCCGACCTCGTCGCCGTAGTAAACCATCGGCGCGCCGACGTACGTCATTTGCAGCAGCGTGATCAGGCGGACGCGTTGATAGGCGTCCGGGCCGGGCCTGTGGTTGTCGTAATTCGGTCCGTTGTCCTGCGCCCGATTCTGCTGGTCATAAACACGGTCGGGGTTCAGGGCCATCGAAGCGATGCGATCCGCGGGGTACGCGAGCCGCAATTCCGCCAGCTTGCGGTCGAGCTGCGTGACGGTGATCTTTCTTTTCTTGTTGATGATCCACTCGATGGCGGCGTGGGCGAACTGGTAGTTCATCACCGCGTCGAAGTGCTTGCCGTCGAGCCACATCTCGGCCCGGTCCCAGATTTCGCCGGTGATGTAGGCTTGCGGGTTGATGCTCTTGACCAACTGCCGCCATTCGACCCAGAACGGCGCGGGCACTTCGTTCGGCACGTCCAGCCGCCAGCCGTCGATGCCGTCGCTGGGGTCGCCGTCGCCGTTCGGGTCCATCCAGCGGCGCGTCACGTTGAAGATGTGCTGCTTGACCTTTTCGCTGGCGAAACCCGTTTCGTTCTTCTTGAAAACGGGCAGATCCTGCACGCCGAACCAGCCCTTGTATTCGAAGGGATCCCACGACGTGACGTCGAACCAGTCGGCGTATTTCGATTTCTTGCCGCTTTTCTTTAGATCCGCGAATGCCGGGTGCAGCGTGCCGACGTGGTTGAACACGCCGTCGATGATGACGCGGATTCCCTTCGACTTGGCTTGCTTCAGGAATTCGAGAAACAGCTTGTCGGACGGGCTCCATTTCCAGGTCTTCGGGTCGTTGAGATCCTCATCGGCCATGATGGCGTCAAGGTCTTCGTTCGCTCCGAAGTGCCGGTCGATGTGCATGTACGTCGTCGCGTTGTACTTGTGATTCGTGCTGGCTTCGAAGACCGGATTGAAATAGAGCGCGTTCACGCCCAGGTCTTTCAGGTATTGGAGCTTGTCCTCCACGCCCTTCAGATCGCCGCCGTACATGCGGTTGTAAACGTAGTGGCGGTAAAACGTCTGCCCGGTCGCGGTTTCGAAATCGCTGGGCGTCATCCATTCGCTGGTCCAGGGACGCACGGGCTTCGGGTCGTTCGAGGCGTCGCCGTTGCGGAAGCGCTCGGGAAAGATCTGGTACCAGACCGCGTTGCGAGCCCACTCGGGCGTGTGAAAGACATCGCTCGGGCGGTAAGTGGTCTTGTACGTCCTCGGATCGCTCACGCGCTCTCCCTTGTCGGCCAAAACGAACGTGTATTCCCAGATTCCGCTGCTCGTTACGTTCGGCGGCATCGGCGCCGCGGCTTCCCAGTACGTGAACAGCGGTCCGACCGCTTCTGCGACCATCGGCGTCAGTTCGCCGCCGCGCACCGCCGCCCACACGCTCGTCGCGTCTTGCGCGAAGGTTCGATAGCGAAGCAGAACCTGGTTGTCCGGGAGGGGTTGCAGGTATTTCGGCAAGGCCGGGTCGTGCATCAGCCCTGATGCATCGATCCGACCGTCGCCCAGGGATGCGGGCGACGAGGAAAGCGACGCGAGCTTTCCGAGCGTGAGTATCGAGTTGAATCCCTGGTGCCCGTCCGATGTCTTGGCGTCATTCAGCGGGTCGTGGAACCAATGCTGCCCGTCCACGACGAATTTGTACTGATAGTCGCCCGTGCCGAGCGATATGGTGGTCGAGTATGTGCCGGCGCCGTCCGGGCCGCCCATCTCCTGTGCGTTCGGATTCCACCCATTGAAGCTGCCGGCGAGCGAAACACGGCCTGCGCGCGCCTGCGGCTTGAAACGGAAGGTCGTCTTCCAGACGCCATTGTCGCTTTCAGCCGAAATCGACGGCGGCAGCGCGCCGCTCTCCTCCGCAGCGCCCTGGAGGGCGGGAGCGGGAGGCCACTTTTCCTGCCCGTGGGCCGCGCCTCCGGCGACGACACAGGCGAACAGCAGGGCAATCCATCGCGTGTTCATTTGATCAACGATGATAGGGCGGTCGGCGCACGTCGGCTACGCGCGTGGGCAACTTGACGAAGGACGCCGATTCGCGGCATGATCGCGGCATGTGGTTCTTTGTGGCTGGAATACTGGGAATGACGTCGGTGATCGCCGGCGCATTCGGGGCTCACGGTCTGGAAAAGCACCTCACGCCGCACCAACTCGATGTTTGGAAAACGGCGGCTTCCTACCAGATGGTTCATGCGCTGCTGCTGGCGGCCATCAGCCTGCCGGGAGCGAACCTGGCGGGGCGATGTGCGTTCGCGGCACGGATATTCACCGTCTTGGGCGTGCTGCTGTTCTCTGGGTCGCTGTACCTCTACGCCATCACGGGCATCGCGACCTTTGCGATGATCACGCCGTTGGGCGGCGTCGCGATGATTGTCGCGTGGCTGCTGGCGGCGATCGCCGGGCTGACCGCCGCAAGAACGGCCCGAGCACCTGCGAGCTGATCCGTGCGATCGACGACCAACGCCGTTGAATCGCCCACGGACGCGATCCGCATCTGCCACGTGTTAGGGGCTGATCTGGACGCCGTCGTAGCGGATGTCCGGCTGACGCTGTGCAGCCGCCTGACCGGCGGATTCTCACATTCCAGCGTCCGCGTAGGCGGCTCGCCTGTGCGGTTTGCTCCCCGCACGATCGGGTCGGCGCCCGACGCGGACGTTTTCTGTGCGTGGTCGCAGCAGGCCGTCGCCTGGACGCTGAAACGGATCAGCGCCGCGGATGACGGCGTTCGTGCGGTTCTGCCGGCGCGTGCCGCCATCGCCTCACGAGTGGCCTCCACCGTTGATCCGGAGCCGCTTTCGCGAATTGCGTTTGCGGCGGCAACAGCCCGGGAGCAGCAACTGCTCGCTGCGACGGGCATCGCTCAGGAGTCCATCGCGCTGATCCGTCCCGGCGTCGATTTTCGATCGCTTCAACCGGAGCGCCGGGCGGCGGTGCGGGCCGACCTCGAGATCGCAGACGATGTGGCTGCGATTCTTGTCCTGCCGCCCGTCATGCACGCGACCGGAGGGCTCAACGCGGCCTGGTCGTTGCTGCTCGCACAGCGCGTGGCGAGCAAACTGAGCATGATCGTGCCGGGCAATGACCGCGAGATTGACCGCATGGTGCGCATGGTCGATTCGGTCGGAAGACGCGGGCTCCTGCGGCTCGTCGGTTCACGTTACGAATTGCCGGAGCTGCTCGTGGCATGCGACCTCGCGATCTACCTCCCGTGCGGCGAATCGCCGACCGAATGCCTGGCCTGGGCGATGGCGTCGGGTCGGCCGATCCTGGCGAGTGCGACGCCCGCGGTCACCGAGCTTCTCAGCCACGAGTTGAATGCGTGGTTGTGCCGCCCGGGCAGCATCAAGAACGGTGCGAAGCGAATCCTCGAGATCGTCGAGCGAAACCCCGCGGACCAGCGCCGCTGCGAGCAGGCCCGGGCGCAGGCGTACGCCGTCTTTTCGCGGCAGCGGGTGATCGAGCAATTCGCGCGACTTTTTTCCAACCTTCGGGCCGGGCGCTCCGCGGCGGACGGCATTATCGACGCCGCGCTGACATAGCTTTCCAGCAAAAAGCAGCCGACAATGCAAGGCGTCAGCAGGCAAGGGCCGGGCTGGAGGTGTACTGCGTGGCTCCGGGGAACGGCACGATCTTGGCAAGCGCGGGCGCGGCGGCGTTCTTCGGAATTCTGCTACTGCTGGCCGGCGGGCTGCTCATCAAGGCCGCGTGGTTTCCGCGCCGCCGCGGCGAAACGCCGTTCTGCCAGAAGTGCCGCTACAACCTGACCGGGCTCGAGTTGACGAGCGACCTGCCGCCGAAATGCCCGGAATGCGGAACGCCATTGCAGGCGCGCAATGTGCTGCGCGGCGAGCGCGTACGTCGCCGTGGGCTGGCCCTCGTCGGTGTCTTGCTCGTCACGCTCGGGATTTCCGGATTTTCGTATTGGCTGGCCGACCGGATCAAGCTGGCGGATTGGTACGAATGGGCTCCGGGCGATCTTGTCATCACGCTGCTGACCTCTTCAAACACGCAAGTCGCCACCGACGCGGCAGCCGAAACCAATCGACGGATGCACCTTCGCCGGTTCTGGCCGTGGCAGCGCGCCCGCCTTGCGCGGCTCTGCCTGAATGTGCAATCGCAACGGCAATCGGTCATGGTGAGCCCATCCGCGTTCATCGAGTGGCTTGGCACACTGGCGTCTCGGAATGAACTGACGCAGGAGCAGCAGGACGAATTCGCCCGCAACTGCCTGGCCGTGAAGGTGGAGGCTCGCCGACAAGCCATCGTCGATCAAGGTTGTCCGATGCGCTTCATACTCGAATGGCGCGGTCCGTCGAACGGGGTGAAGGGCGTGGTGGAGTTGGTGAAGCTGGAGGCCGACGGCCGTGCGCTGCCGCAGGATGGGCTTGAAATCGATAAGCGGCATCGCCTGGGCGCGCGGGAGATCATCGACTGGCCTGCTCCGGCCAACGCTCCGGGGCCGCACACCATCGTTGTCGAGTTTGCCATGGAAGTTCAGACGCGGAGCCTCGGCGCGTCCGCGTCGATTACCCAGTATTCAGAGACGCGGCGTTTCGTCCTGCCGGTGGAGGTGCTCGCCGAACCGCCGGCGGGCGCGATTCGGATCGTACCAACGGATGAGTTTCAAAAGCTCGAACGCTCGCCCGTCGGGCAGAGCGTCACGGCCGCAATGCAAAATCCGTTTCTGCCCGGTGGAGCGTTCCAACAGAGCAATCCAAACGGGCCAGCGCCCGATGATGGAGCCGAACTTCGGAATCCTGAGAACCGCGTCCCCGATGTGACCGTCATGGGAGTGCATGTCCGCTCGACCGGCGACCGGGCCGGAGCGATCGCCGATCTCGGCGTGCGATTTCCAACCGGCGAGCCGGTCGGCTTCGCATTTGACGTCTACCTGGCCGAAGGCGAATCCGAGCGTTACGTCGGCTGGGTCGCCCGGCCCTGGGAAACGCAGCAGCAGCCGACCTACTACATCGAATGGCCGCTGCCCGGCCCCGTTCCGGAGACGATGGACGTCGTCCTGCGACCCAGCGCCGCCGCCGCGATGCGGACGTTTGATCTGGATCGGATTTATGGCGGGGTCCTGCGGTTCGACGATGTGGTGGTGATGAGCCGCGACTGAGCGGCGGGTCGATTCTGTGCGGCGCACGCAGGGCTGCGCGAAAATCCCCAACCTCGGCTTCGGAACCGGTTTCGAAGCTGATTTCTCATGGTCCAACCCGCATCTTATTCCGACGGCACTACGGCGATTCGCATATGGGGCCGGCCACTGGCCGGTCTCTTCGATGAGATCGAGCCGCAGGTTGTTCGAGACAGGCCGGAGAACTTGTGAATTTTTTGGGCAAACGCCAAGGGCGATCACCGTTTTTTGCTTGAAAACGCGGGCGAGACGCCCGCACTCCCCAAAAGACTCACAAACTCGGAGGCCTGCCCCACAGAATTCAACGCTGACCATTGCCTCCGAATCGCATCCCGACACCAGGAACGCGAATTGCCACCCTACGGCCCGGGCCGCATCGCCGTTCATGGAGCCGTTATGTCACCTCGCGTCCTTCGTGGATTGGGTTTTGCGACCATTTTGGCGGGCTTCTGGGCCTTCGCGGTCCCCGGCGCAGCCGAGGACTGGCCCCAGTTTCGCGGTCCCCGCCGAGACAACATCTCACAGGAAAAGGGCCTGATCCACTCCTTCCCGGCGGACGGCCCGAAGGTGCTCTGGTCGGTGGACGTTTGCCAAGGCTACGCCGGCCCGGCGGTTCATTCCGGTCGCGTGTACATCGATGATTACGACGAAAACAGCGGCGAAGCGCTGGTGCGCTGCATCTCGCTGAAAGACGGAAAGGAAATCTGGCGCTTTTCAGAAGCCAAGAAGATCCGCCCCAATCACGGCATCACCCGCACCGTGCCGGCGGTGGACGGCAAGTTCGTGTTTTCGCTCGACCCCAAGTGCGTGCTGCACTGCCTCGACGCCGAGACGGGCAAGCTCGTCTGGGCCAAGGCCCTCGTCGAGGAATACAAGACGGCGATCCCGCCCTGGTATGCCGGGCAATGCCCGCTGATCGAGGACGACCGCGTGGTGGTCGCCCCCGGCGGCGAAGCACTCGTGGTCGCGCTGGAAAAGGCGACCGGAAAGGAGCTCTGGCGCACGCCGAACGCCGACTCGTGGCCGATGTCGCATGCGTCGCTGATGCCGGGCGAGCTGGGCGGCGTGCGGCAGTACGTCTACTGTGCGTTGCAAGGGTTGATCGGCGTCGGCGCGAAGGACGGCTCAGTGCTCTGGAAATTCCCGTCGAAGTACAACGTCGCGGTGGCGCCGTCTCCCCTACCGATCTCGCCGGACCGCGTCTTCATGACCGCCGGCTACGAAGCCGGCTCGCAGGTGCTGAAGCTGACGAATGACGGCGGAAGATTCGCGGCCGGCAAGGCGCTCGAAATCCCGGCTGCCGAATGGAACTCCGAAGTACACACGCCGGTGCTGTTCGAGAATCACCTCTTCGCCGTGGGCAAGAAGAAGCGCGGGCTTTTCACCTGCCTGTCGCTCGACGGCAAGATCGTCTGGACCAGCGGCGAAAACGCACATTTCGGGCTGGGCAGCTTTCTGCTCGCGGACGGGGTGTTCTTCGTGCTGGAAGGCGACACCGGCGTGCTGCGGCTGATCGAGGCCAACCCGCGCGAGTACCATGAGCTCGGCAGCGCCCCGGTGCTTTCGGGCGACAACGTCTGGGGGCCGATGGCGCTTTCCGATGGGAAGCTCGTCTTGCGCGACATGCGCAAGCTGATCTGCATCGACGTGCGAGCCGCGGACAAGACTCCATGACGCGATACGAACATGCCGGCGTTCATCCGTGCAGCGCGGCGAGCAAGTCCGCGTTTTCGGCCGCCCTGCGCGGCATTGCGATCGACGCCGACGGGGCGATTCTCGCGGCCGGCGATGCGAAGGTCGCGATCTTCGACCCGGATGGGGCGCTCCGCTCATCCTGGAGCACGCCGACGCCGGCACACGCGATCGCGGCCTGCGACGACGGCCGCATCGCGGTCGGGCTCGTCGGCGGCGTGGCGTTCTTTGCTCGCGACGGCTCGTGCGTGGAGCGATGGAGCGATTCGGATCAGATTCGTTTTCCAACCTCGCTCGCGATTCGCGGCGACAACGTGCTGGTCGGCGACGCGGGCTTCCGCCACGTGAGGCGGTTTGACCGAGGCGGACGATTTCTCGGAACCATCGGGATGGACGATCGCGGCGGCGGATTCCGGACGTGCAACGGACACCTCGATCTGGCGATCGATGCCGAGCAGACCATTCACGTCGCCGATCCGGGCCGGCATCGCGTGACGCGATTCTCGATGCAAGGCGAGCGGCTCGGCCACTTCGGGCGGTTCGACGGCGTGGACCCGGCGGGCTTTGCAGGCTGCTGCAATCCGACGAACCTGGCGGTCACCTCGCGCGGCGAGATCGTAACGGTTTCGAAAGCGCCGGTTGCGGTCAAGCTCTTTTCGTCGAACGGCTCGCTCATCGCGGTGCTGCCGAGTGACGAGTTCGACTCGCAGTGCAAGAACTGCGACGTCGCAGTCGGTCCGGACGATCGAATCCTCGTGGTCGAGACTGTCTGGCGCGAGATTCACGTCTACGCGCCTGCGGCTCTCGCGAAGCAAACGCCGGAGGAATCGCGATGAAGGACGATCCGTCGCGGCGGGACGTGCTCACGACCGCAGCCCGTGTTTCGGCGTTGCTCGGGCTGGGCGCGGTCGGCGCGTACATGGTCCGCAAGACGATGGCCCACGACGGCTGGCAAATCGATCCTGAGCTTTGCGTCAACAGCCATGTCGGCGCCGCGGAACTCGTCGCCTGCCAGAAGTGTGCGACCACTTGCGTGCTTCAGCTTTCCGCCGTGCGGGCCGTGAACAACCACGCGGGCTGCGGGCGATGCTACATCTGCCCGGCGTATTTCGACGTGAAAAGCGCCGTCGGTCCGGACGGCCTGCCGAGCGAAAAGGCCTGCCCGCGAGACGCCATCCGCCGCGTCGCGATTGGCGAGATCGATCCCGGCGACATGGCGAACAATTACTACGAATACCAGATTGATGAAAAGCTGTGTAACGGCTGTGGGATCTGCGTGATGGGATGCAAGGAACCCGCCGGCCTCGGTTCGATTCGGCTCGAAGTGCGATACGACCTTTGCGTGGACTGCAATCGCTGTTCGATCGCCCAGACGTGCCCGACCGACGCATACGAGCGGATTCCATTCGATAAGAGCAAGCCGGTGGTTGCGGCGGAGCGCGCGTGATCGCCCGTCGTGAGATGAACGTAGCGTCGGACCTCCGAGTCCGACGACGGAATCTGCCCCGCGCGCTGGCGCTTGGGGTTCTGAAAATGCGCCCTCACCCCGGCCCTCTCCCGGAGTACCGGGAGAGGGGGCGTGCGATGCGTAGCGTCGGACTTCCAAGCCCGACGACGGAATCCAAGCAGAAGAATCGTCGGACTCGGAGGTCCGACGCTACGAAGTCCAAGGCTGCGATGGTCGCTTTTCGGTGTTTTTCAAGAGTTTGGCGAGGAAACCCGGTGACGGTGCGAGCGGTTCTGGTCGGGCTTCTCCTGATGCTGGCGGCCAGCATGCCGGCCGGCGCCCAGATCGACTACCAGCGGCCGGTGGATGTCGCCCCGACCGAAAAATCCATCGGCGGCGGATATCAGGTGCCAGTCGTTCAGCGCAGGCCGCCGCGTTCGTATGCCCTTGAGATCATTGATGTGGGCGTTCTGACGGCGGGGCTGGCGGCGACAGCCTGGACGCTGCTCGTGTGGCGCAATCGGCTGGCCACGCTCGCCGTGAGCATCGTGATGCTGGCGTATCTCGGCTTCTATCGCGAAGGATGCGTCTGCCCCATAGGCTCGATTCAGAATGTCGCGGTGGCGCTGGTCGATCCGAACTACTCCATCTCCTACGTCGTGATCGCGATTTTTCTGCTGCCGCTGATCGCGTCGTTGTTCGTCGGGCGGGTGTTCTGCGGCGGCGTCTGCGCGCTCGGCGCCCTTCAGGATCTCGTGCTCGTCCGGCCGGGCGCCGTTCCACCCAAGCTCGACCGCGCGCTGGGCTGGTTGCGATACGTCTATCTCGTCCTGGCGGTCATTTTGGCGGTTTTGCCTGCCGCCAATCGCGATTTCATCATCTGCCGCTTTGACCCGTTCGTGGGCTTTTTCCGTCGCACCGGGATGATCGAAATCCTCTCTTTCGGCGCCGCCCTGTTGCTGCTGGGGTTATTCATCGGGCGGCCGTATTGCCGCTTTCTGTGTCCATATGGCGGCCTGCTGGCGCTGCTGGCGCGGCTGACGTGGCGGGGCGTCGTGCCCATCCCGATTCGGGGACAGGAAGGCGGGTTGTGCCCGGAATCGTGCCCGTACGGCGCGATTGACGGCATTCGCGTCGATCAGGGCGAGTGCGTTTCGTGCGCGCGGTGCTATCAGGCTTGTCCGCGCGAAGCCCGGCAGACGCGCGGGCCGACCCTGGTCAAACTGACGAAGATGGTTGGAGGCGGCAAGCGATGAGCGCTCGCGGCCACCGCCTGATCTTGATTGCGGCGCTGCTTGCCGGCGTCGGCGTCGTCGGGGCGGCCGGCGGCCTGGTCGCGGATTTCGTGCTGGGTAAACGTGCGGAGTTCCTCGCCAAACCGCAAATCGAGAGTTTGCGCGCCGCGGTAAAGAAGGACGCGGCGGCGGCTCGCGAGCTGGAGGACGAATACAAGCGCATGACGGCCGCGTCGTTGGCGCGCGAGCACCGGGCCGCATGGCTTTCGATGGTACTCGTGGCGTGCGGGGCGGCGTTCGTCATCACCGCAAAGCAGGTGCGCTGGCCTACGGTGCAGCGGGCGGCCCAGCCCTGTCGGCGCGGCGAAAAGTGCATCGCCATCCGGACGCGGGCAAAATCGGCGCGGGCCGATTGAATCGCCGGCAGCGGTCGGATTCGTGGCGTCGCGCGAATTCATAGCGTCGGAGGAATTCGTAGCGTCGGACCTCCGAGTCCGACGTGGCTTCCTCGCGGTGGTTCATCGTCGGACTCGGAGGTCCGACGCTACGGTCCGACGCTACGGTTCGACGCTACGGTCCGACGAAGCCGGCGCGAGAGGGCCCGTTTTCCGGGATCAAATGAGCAGCCGGGGCGGCTGCGGTACGCTATTTGCGGGAGTGCAACGCATGGAAGTCGTCATTTGTGCGAATCCGAAAGAGATGGCGCAACGATCGGCGCGCCTGATCGCCGACGTGCTGAACGCAAAACCGAACGCCGTGCTGGGCATGGCGACGGGTTCGACGCCGCTGGGGTTGTATCAGGAGCTGGTGCGCATGCACCGGGCGGAGGGGCTCGACTTCTCGCAGGTGACGACGTTCAACCTCGACGAGTACGTCGGACTTTCGCCGCAGCATGAGCAGAGCTACCACTTCTTCATGCAGCAGAACTTCTTCCAGCACGTGAACATCCCGCCGCAGAACGTCTACATCCCGTCGGGCACGACCAGCAACTGCCGGGCGTTTTGCGACTGGTACGAGCGGCGGATCAAGGAGTGCGGCGGGATCGACGTGCAGATTCTGGGCATCGGCTCGGACGGGCACATCGCGTTCAACGAGCCGGGCAGTTCGCTCATGTCGCGGACGCGGCTCAAGACGCTCGCGAAATCGACGATCGACGACAACGCGCGTTTCTTCGCCAGCCGGGGGGACGTGCCGATCTACGCGATCACGATGGGCGTGGGGACGATCCTGGAAGCCCGGCAGTGCGTGTTGCTGGCAAACGGCGGGAACAAGGCCCGCGCGATCGCACAAGCGGTCGAGGGGCCGGTGACGAGCATGATCACCGCCAGCGCGCTCCAGTTGCACCCGAGCGTGCAGGTCTTCGTGGACGCCGCCGCCGCCGGCGAGCTGTCGATGCGCGAGTACTACCAATGGATCCAGAAGAACAAGCCCGGCGCGCCGCGGATGGGATAGAGGGCGAGGCGGCGCAGCAATATCGCGGCCGGTGTGGAAATACTGACGCGTCGCCGCTGGACTTTGCCTATTCGATCGAAAGCGGGATCCGCGGATAGGTCACGTGCTGGCCGAAGATGTTCTGAAAGTCGACCAGCAGCGTCGCGCCGCGCTGCGCGTCCGCCGGGATCACGATTTTCAGCTCGCCCTTTTTCTGGTTCAGCGACAAATAGTCCAAAGTCCGGCCGTCCAATTCAATCCGCAGCGAGGCGCCGAGCACGCGCAGCGCGCGCGGACCGTTGCCGTCACGCTTGGACAGGCCGTCGTCCAGTTGCAGCGTCATGGATCGGCCGCGCGACACCGCGCCGGTCGGCTCGACGACGCTCACACGCGGCAATCCGGCTTGGGCCCAGCGGGCGATGCCCAGGAACATTCCATACGCCTCACGGCGGTTATAGACCGGATCGCGCAGCCGTTGCTCCTCCGCCGGATTTGTATGGAATGACGATTCGCAAAGCACCGCCGGCCCTTCGGTCCGCCTGAGCACGCCGAACCCGGTACGTGATTCAATCTGAAGGTCGGTCCAGAGCGGGATTTCCGTGAGCTTTTCCAGCCGCAGGGCGTCATTGATTCCGTTCAGGATGTATCGCGCGGCGGACAGGCTGGCCGGGTTTTTCGATCCGTCGCCGTGGTAGAACACCGTGCTGTAGTTTGCCTCGGTGCTGTCGGCGCCGTTGTGATGCACCGAGATCAGCAGGTCGGCCCGGTTCCGGTTCGCGATCTCCGCCCGCTCCGCCAGGTCTTCCTTGTCGGAGATGTCGCGCGGCACGTCCTGCTCGCGTGTCAAGACGACCTTGGCGCCCGCATCGCGCAGAAACTCCCGCAGGTAGTTCGCGACGCGCAGATTCACCTCGGCTTCGCGCAGTCCCGTCGGGCCGCGCTTCCAGTTCGCCGACCGATTCTTCTCCGACTGGCCGATGTGTCCGGGATCGATCACGATCGTCAATTCGCGCAGGTAGCGCGCATAAGGCGGGATCGGAAACAGCGGCGGCGGCTGGGTCGTCCAGGAGTATTCGCGGGGCGCCGTGCTGAGCGGGTCGGGAATGTCCGGGCTGCTGACGACGACGACGCTGGGCTCGGGCCGCGGCTGCCAGTTCGATGCGGCGAGCCACCCGCCCAGCCCGCCCGCGGCGAGTCCCCCGGCTGCGACGGCGAGAACGACCGGCAAAGGAAAGGCCGGTTTAGTACTTAGGCTCACGAGACTTCCTTCCTTGGATGGACCGCGATGTCAGCCGCAGCAAACCGGAAAAGCGCGACGCCATTCTCCCGCGACCTCCGTGTCGGCAGGCGAACATCAAGCTCCAACGCTCGAAAAGTTCCGGCAGTTCGCGATCGGCTGCGCTGCCCTGTTCCAGTCGATGGCGCTCTACGCGGTTCCACACGCGCGGCGGCTCCGACGGGAAATCAAGGCGTCGCCGGCGCTTCCTCGAACTCGAATTTCTGCGAGGTCTTGGCCTGGAGGAGCTTCGACCACTTGCCGGCTTCGTTTCGGATGTTCACCGCGCGCTCGCCCGCGTCCTTGCCCGGCTCGCGAATGGCGCGCGACAGGTTGGGCTCCTCGTCCCCGCTCGGTTTCATCAGGGACTTCAGAACCCGCTCGCATTCGTCGATCATCCCCTCGATCTGATTGCGCTCGACGATCCGCAGGGGGCTGTCGAGCTTGTCGTTTACATTCATCAGGTCGCCGGCGTAGCGCGGGAGCGAATAAAAGAGCATCCGGGCGGTGCTGACGATCAGCCGGTCCTTTTCCGCATCGCTGAGCGAAGCCTGCATCGTCCGCAGCAATGCCAACCCTACCGTTTCGGCGCCGGCGCCGCGCACCTGCTTGCTGGCGTATTGCTCCGAGCGAGCGTCCAGGATTTCGAGAACCGCCGATGCGTTGCGTTTCGCGTCCGCCGCGGCTCCCGCCTCTCCATAATTGAGGGCGGCGTAGATCGACTGAAGGCCCGCCGCCGACGTTTCACGCTTGCCGGCGTCGCGCAGCGCGTCGATCGCGTCGTTGGCGGCTGATCCGCCCGCGGCGACCAGCTTTTGCCGCAAGCCGCGCAGGCCGCTCGCCGCCGCCGCCCGCACCGCCGGCCGCTCGTCGCCCAGCGCCTCGATGAACAACTTCGACGCCGGCAGCTCGTTGAGCGAAGCGAGGAACGAGACGAGCTGCGTCGCCGGCGTCAGCTTGGCGGATTTGTACACCGGTCCGATGACCTCCAGGCACATCGCGACGTACGCCTCGCGAAACGCCTGGGATGCACTGCTACGGCCGTACTCGGTGCGCAGCTCGGAAACCGCTTTGGCGGCGGCGGTGATCTTGTCCGCCTCGGCCGTCTGGTTGACGATCGCCGTCGTTCGGTCGCCCACGAACTTGCGCACCACGCCGCGCTGCTCTTCGTTCAGCGAGGGCAGCGTCTGCACGGACGCCAGCTCGCCGGCCTGAGGCTTTTCCGCCTGGGGTGCGGCGGGCGCCGGCTCCGCCGGTGTGTCCTGGGCCTGCGCTGCGGCGGACCATGCGAGCGCGGCGGCTATCGAAAGCAGCGAACGAAACAAGACCTTCATCATGATTCTCCCGGCTCGAGGCCCGAATCCCACGCGGGCTGCGAACTGGAAAATTATACGCGGAATCGGAAGCCGCGCACCAGTTTGGGCCGGTGTCTCGTTTCCGGGCTGCATTTGCGAAATCCTGCGCCGGCCCATCCTCGCGTCTTGCCGGCGAAATTCCATTGCTCCGCGTGCGCTGGATTGATACCGTAGGGACAGGCGTTTCGTATCAGGGGCGGTTCTCTGGCCGGAGAGGGATGAGGACCGCCGCTCCGTGTCCAGCCAAGGAGATTTCCACATGTCGAACCGAACCCTGCGCGGGCTGCTCTGGGCGTCCGCTTTGCTTGCGGCGAGCATGCAACCGGCACTCGCGGGAAGCGAGACCGCCGGCGTGACGGCCGGTTGGTTAAGACCGGGGGCGATCCGGGCGGATGCGGCAGTCGTTGCCTTTGACCCCGCGGCGATGGCGGGCATTCGCGTGGGCGATCAAGTCGACCTGTCGCTTCCAACGGCGGAGGGCGACGGCATTCCGCTCTCGTTGCAGCGTTTCGCCGTCACATCGCCGGACACGCGGTTCGTGCTGAATTCGACACAGGACGAATTCGGTTTTGACGTCGGCCAAGTCGTGCTGCTTCGCGGCCAGGTGGCGGGCGAGCCGCGTTCGCACGCCTATCTCGCGCTCTCGCCGTTCGGCTGCAATGGATTCGTGATGCAGCCGGGAATGACGCCGCTCGCGATCTCCAGCCGCACCCGACGTGGCCTGGTGCGGCGTTGACGCTTCCGCGGTCAACGAAACCGCCCAACCGGCGGAGCCGGACGATCCACAGGACGACCAAACGCGCGACGTCACGCCGTCGACGGTGGGACTGCATCAGGTTCAGCTCGCAGTAGAGACGGACAACGAATACTACGTCCTCTTTGGCGATGCGAATGCCGCGGCCGCCTACGTCGTTGCCGTCTATGGGGCGGTGAGCGACATCTACATCCGCGACGTGGACGCCGAGGTCACGCTGACGTTCGTGCGGATCTGGGACAATCCCGACGACATCTTCAATGATCCGGATCCGCTCGGGCAGTTTCTGAACTACTGGAACGCGAACATGGGCAGCGTGGTCCGCGATGCGGCCCAGCTTTTCAGCGGGCGTCGAAACCTCCCGGCGGGCGGCGTGGCGTATTTGGCGGCGCTTTGCAGCAGCGCGGGCTACTCCTGGACTGGATATGCGCTGGGGCATTTCGCCGACCTGTCGCGCCCCAGCGCCTTTTGCCGCGACATCATGATTCCCGCCCACGAGCTGGGGCACAACTGCGCGTCCGCCCATACGCAGGACTACGGCCTGGACACCTGCCACATCGAAACGTCCGCTCCCCGCCGCGGTTCCATCATGTCGTATTGCGGCCAGACCTTCACCGGCGGCGACGCCAACCACGACCTGTGGTTTCACACCGTCTGCGGGACGATCATGAAGGGATACATCGCGACCCGAAGTTGCGGCGCGGTCGATTGCAATCAGAACGGCGTGAGCGACGCGCTCGACATCGGTTCCGGAACGAGCGCGGACGTCAATGGCGACGGCGTGCCGGACGAGTGCCAGGATTGCAACGCGAACGGGATCCTCGATCCGATCGATATCCAGAGCGGCGGCAGTCTCGATCGCAATCGCAATGATCGTCCGGACGAGTGCGAGCCGGATTGCAACGGCAACGGCGTGCCGGACGATCTCGACCTGCTGCACCGCGTCGTCAGCACGACCTTCACGGATAATTTCGAGGCCAATCTCGGCTGGACCGTGCAAAACACCGGCATAACGGCTGGTGCGTGGGAACGCGGCGTTCCCGCCAACACGCCGAGCTACGGCTCCGATCCGCTCAGCGACGGCGACGGCAGCGGTTCGTGTTATGTCACGCAGAATTCCGGCGGCAGCAACGGCGACGTCGACGGCGGCACGACGCGGCTCGTCTCGCCGCGGCTCGATTTCTCCGCCGGCGGGCTGAGCTTCGGCTACCTCTACTTCCTGCGGCTGGGCAGCAACTCCGGTGCGGACCGGATGGTCGTCGAGGTCAACGCCAACGACGGCGTCGGCACGTGGACGACCGTCGCAGTCCATCGCTACGACGGGCAGCTCCTGTGGCGGTCCAACACGGTCGACGCGGCTGCGCTTCTCGCCGCGGGGATTCAGCCCTCGGCGAACATGCGCGTGCGGTTCAGCGTGAATGACGCCGATCCGGACAACACGGTCGAGGCGGGTCTCGACGGGTTCTACGTCGGCACGACGCTTCCGCCGGTCTCGGGCGATGCGGACTTCAACTTTGCGCCGGACGTTTGCGAAGGCGACTGCGACGGCGACGGAACGCTCGATTATGTCGAGATCATCGCCAATATGGCCCTCGATTTGAACCGCAACGTCGTGCTTGACAGTTGCGAAGATTGCGACGGCGATGGCGTGCTCGATCTGGCGGAGCTGAACCACTCGCACAATGTCTGGGTCGCGGACCGCGTTTCGACGCAGCTTCGGGAATATCTCGCAACCTACGGCACCGAGACCGGCGGATCGAGCGGCGGGACTGTCTCGGACCCGCAGGATCTGATCATCACGGCCGATCGCCGCGTGCTCGTCGCCAGCCGCGGCGACAACCGCATCGCGGAATTTGATGTCTCCGGCGCTTTTGTCAGGACGCTGGTTGCATCCGGCGCGGGCGGCCTCGCGCAGCCCGCGGCGATGACGATTGCGCCTTGGGGCAACCTGCTCGTCGCCAGTTCGAGCACGAACAGCGTACTGGAATACGACATCGGCAGCGGGGCCTTCGTGCGCGCGTTCGTCACGGCCGGAGCCGGAGGACTCACCGCGCCGTTTGGTCTGGCATTCCGCCTTGGCGGGAATCTCTTTGTTACGAGCGCCAATAGCAGCGTGCTGGAATTCGACGCCGTCACGGGCGGTTTTGTGCGGGTATTCGTGGCGCCTGCGGCCGGCGGATTGTCCGACCCGCGCGGCCTGCTGTGGCTGCCGAGCGGCAACCTGCTCGTCGCGAGCCGCGGGACCGATCAGGTGCTGGAATACAACGGCGCGACCGGCGCGTTCGTCCGGCAGTTCAGCCAGGTCGGCGACGGCAACGTACTGACGCTTGATCAGCCGTGGTGCATCCGGCTTGGGCCGGACGGCGACGTGTACGTGAGTCGGGCGCACGATCACGCGGGCGCACCCATTCCGCCGCCGGGCGGAGGCCAGCCGCTTCACCTTTCGAACGCGCGAATTTACCGCTTCGACGTGAATCTCGGCTACTTCGTGCTGTGCTACGTGATGGGTGTGAATTCCAATCTCGTGAATCCGACGGGTTTTGACTTCGTGCCGGACGCGGGCACGGACTGCAACAACAACCAGCTTCCCGACAACTGCGACATCGCCTCCGGCCGCAGCGCCGATGTCAACGATGACGGCATTCCCGACGAATGCCAGAACATCTGCATCGGCGACCTGAACGCCGACGGCGTGATTGACCTGGCGGATCTGGCGATGCTGCTGTCCAACTTTGGAACCGCGAGCGGCGCGGCGTATTCGCAGGGCGACCTCGACGGCGACGATTCGATCACGCTGGCGGACCTGACGATGCTGCTGTCGCGATTCGGGACGCCGTGCTGACTGGCGCGAAAGGCGGCGCCGGGCTTCCGAGTCCGACGGGGGAAATCAGAACCGTCGCGATGGCGCCCGGCTTCTCTATCGGTCCGCGCAATGCGCATTCGATGCGGGCAGGCGTCCGACCGCTCGATCGTGGACGCGGCTGAGCAGAATTAATGCCAGCACCGCGCCGGCGATGGCGAACGCCATGTCCTTTTGCGTGTCCCACGGGTCGCCTTGCGTTCCGAGAAAGGCGTCGGCGGCGTCGCCGGTCGCGGCGGCGGTCGCCCATTCGAGCAGTTCGTAGGCGGCGCTGATTGCGGCGCAGACGCAGACCACCAGAAACGACAGCCAGCGGCCGGGCCGTAGCGGCGATGTGCGGAGCAGCACTTCGCGCGCGACGATCGCGGGCACAAATCCCTGTGCCAGATGCCCCAGCCGGTCGTAGTGGTTTCGCGAAAGGTGCAGCGCGTCGCGCAGCCAATTGAAGAGCGGAACCTCGGCGTAGGTGTAGTGCCCGCCGACCAGCAGTATCCACCCGTGCAGCCAGATTAGCGTGTACGCCAGCGGCGTGAGCGGAGATCGCCGGGCTGTCGCGAGAAGCACGGGGAGCGCGACGAGCAGCGGCGCGATTTCGAGAAACCACGTGAAACGGTCGCGCGGCGCGACGCCGGACCAGGCCAGCCCGATCAGGAGGGTGATCAGCAGAATCGCACGGTACATGGGGGGCTCGCTGCTCGGAATTCACCTAACGCACGCGAACGGGCTGCAAGCCCATGCTGCACGTGCCCGCGGGATTGCCGCTTGCGCCGCGACATCCCATTGCAAGCGGCGCCGTCGTCAGGAGCGCGGCGAGCGGTAGAGCGCGACGTAGAGCGGGCAGCGCTCGATCAACTCGGCGTGCGTTCCGACATCCACGATCCGCCCGCCGTCCATGACGACGATCCGGTCCGCCATGTCCATCACGGTGTGGCGGTGCGCGATCAGAAACGTGGTCTTGCCGCGGCGCAGCTCGTTGAGCGCCAGGTGGATCTTGTGTTCGCTGTCGGCGTCGATTTCGCTGGTGGCTTCGTCAAACACCAGAATCGACGCGGGCTTCAGAAACGCCCGGGCGATCGCCAGCCGCTGCCGCTGGCCGCCGGAGATGCTCGTGCCGAACTCGCCGAGCTCCGTCTCATACTGGCCGGGCCAGGCTTCGACGAACTCGGCGGCGAAGGCTTTTCGGGCGGCTGCGCGGACTTCGTCGAGCGAGGCGGACTCGTTTCCGTAAGCGATGTTCTCGCGCACGCTGCGGGCGAAGATCACCGGCCGCTGCGTAACGACCGCGACTTCGCGCCGCAATGATCGCAGGCTGAGATCCTTGACGTCGGCGCCGTCGATCATGATGCGGCCGTCCTGCGGCGTCAGCAGCCGTGGCAGAAGCTTCAGCAGCGTCGATTTGCCGCTGCCGTTCGGGCCGACCAGCGCGATGCACTCGCCGGGACGGACGGCGAGCGAAACATCCGTCAGGGCCGGCGGGGCGTCGGGGTTGTAGCGGAACAGCAGCCGCTCAAACCGCACCTCACGCCCGCCCGCCGGGTTCGCCGGCAGCGCCGCGCTGGCGCGGGCCTGCGAGCGCTCCTCCGGCTGATCCAGGAAATCAAAGATGCGGTTCGCCGCGCCGCCGCTGCGCTGCACCATGTTGTAGACGTTCGCGATCTTGCGGACCGGGTCCAGCATGGCGGAGAGCAGGATGACCATCACGGCGAACTGGCTCGTATCGATCTCGTGGTGGAAGGTGCGTTGGGCCAGCCAGACGATTCCCGCCGCCGCGATCGCTACGCCCACGATCTCGATCGCCGGCGAGCTGACCGCCTCGATCCAGGCCAGGCGATTCTGCTGCTTGAGCATCCGGCGTTCGAGCTTCCACATTCGCCGCCGCTCGTGGCCTTCGCGGGCGTAGCCTTTCACCACGTCGATGCCCATCAGCGATTCCTCGAGCCCGCGGAGCATGACGCCGTAGCCTTGCAGCAGCCGCACTACCGCTTTGCGGACCTTTCGGCCGAAATACCAGAGCAGGACGGTTGCGATCGGAGCGATGCCCAGCACGACCAGCGTCAGCCGCAGATCGATCGCGATCGCGACCGCAAGCACGCAGATCGCCTTCAGCGGCTCGCGGGCGACCTTGCCGAAGAGCGTGACGATGCCGAGGTAGACCTCGCGCACGTCGGACATGATCTGGCTGACGCGGTTCGCCACGTCGCCGGTGAGCTCGTTGGCGGGAATGTGCAAGGCCTTGCGGTACATCTGCCGCCGCAGGTCCATCACGGCCCGGTTCGACGCGTAGAGCACGAGGTATTGGGACGCGACGCGCAGCACGTTGCCGGCGACGTTCAGCCCGAAGAGCACTGCGAGCAGGATGAGCAGCGTCTGCATGCGCTCGCTCGCCCCGAATGTGGCGGGAAACCAGCCGGCGGCGGTTTGCAGGTAGGGAGCGGCGAAAGACCACCACTTGTGCGCGCTCTCCGCGTGTGCGGCGCGTTCGATCAGCCAGTCGTGGATGCTCTCTTCGCCGATGACGACTTTCAGGACCGGCATGATGCTGCCGAGGCTGGCGGCGTACGTCAGCGCGACGCCGAGGCCGAGCACCATCCCCCAGGTCATCGCCCGGCGGTGGGGCCAGACGAGCCCCAGCATTCGCCAGAACGCGGAACGGGCCTGCTGCTTGCTTACCCGCGGTTGCGTTCGCTGTGCCAGCAGCCCGGAGGGGCGTGAATCGGACATTGCGAGCGGATTATCTGCCATGCGGTGCGGCCCGGCTCCGTTTCGGATCATCGCGGTCCGCCGCGATCGCCATGCAAACGGTCAATTCGCCTCAAAACGATAGCCCCATCCGCGGGCATGGGCAACCAGACCTATGCAAACGCGCCGGCGAACCGGCGCGTTCGTGCACGGAAGCGCGTATTGAAGAATCGATCGGAACGGGCGGTGAGCGCTTGGACGCCCGGCTACGCTCTTCGTCGCGCCCGCTTGGCGCCGACGAGCGTCAGTCCGATGAACAGCGCCGCGCCGAACAGACCCGATCCGCAACGCGGCGTTCGTGTCGTCGGCGTTTCGGTCGTGCCCGTATCGCCCGTATCGGCGGTGGGGTCCGTCGGAGCAGGCGGCGCCGCGCCCGATGAATCGCCCGGCGGAGTCGAAGGCGGCGGTTCGACCGGCGGCGTGGAGCGGCCCGTGTCGGGCTCGCAGGCGTCGCCGATGCCGTCCTCGTCTTCGTCTTCCTGATACGGGTTCGGCGTGTCGATGCAGTTGTCGCATGGGTCGCCGACGCCGTCGCCGTCGCGATCGGCCTGATCCGCGTTGGGAGTGTTCAGGCAGTTGTCGCAGACGTTTCCGATGCCGTCGCCGTCGATGTCGGCCTGATCCGGATTGGAGAAAGTGGGGCAGTTGTCGCACTGATTGCCGACGCCGTCGCCGTCCGCGTCTTCCTGGAGCGGGTTGAACAGACCGCCGCAGACATCGCACGCATCGCCAAACCCGTCGCCGTCGGCATCTGCCTGGTCGGTGTTCGGCGCAGTGGGGCAGTTGTCGCACAGGTCGCCGACTCCGTCGCCGTCGCGATCCAGCTGATTCGCGTTCGGCGTGCTCGGGCAGTTGTCGCAGGCGTCGCCGATGCCGTCGCCGTCGCGGTCGGCCTGCGTCGAGTTGGCGTTTGTGCGGCAGTTGTCGCACACGTCTCCGACGCCGTCATGGTCCAGGTCGGTCTGATCGGGATTGAATGTAGCCGGGCAATTGTCGCAGCCGTCGATGACTCCGTCGCCGTCTGAATCCGGATCGCACGAATCAGGGACGCCGTTGTGGTTACAGTCGGGCGCGGCGCCGCCGGCCACGTCGCAGGAATCCGGCACGCCGTTGCCGTTGCAGTCCGGCACGAGGCCGCCGGCGACATCGCAGGAATCGATCTGGCCGTTTTCGTCGCAGTCCATTCCGCTCAGCAGGTCGCATTCATCAGGAATGAGGTTGCTGTTGCAGTCCGGCGTGGTTCCGTTCGATGTCTCGCAAGCGTCGTGCAGGCCGTTGCCGTTGCAGTCGGCGTTGCCGTTAGCCAGATCGCAGCTATCAGGAACGCCGTTGTTGTCGCAATCCGTCGCCGCCCCCGACGCGATATCGCACGAATCCGGTACACCATTACTGTTGCAGTCCGCGGCGGTTCCGCTCGCGATGTCGCACTCGTCGGGCACGCCGTTGGTGTTGCAGTCGAGGGAAGTTCCGTTCTGAATGTCGTTGCTGTCAAGCACGCCGTTGTTATTGCAATCCCGCCAGGAGTTCAGGTCGGGACGATAGCTTTCGAGCGAGCAACGCATGCGGCGGGCCTGCTCCGGGGAGAATTTGAGCCAGCAGGCGTCCTCCTGGTAGTTCATGAAGTTGTTGACCGGCTCCGGGGCGCTGCACGAGGCGTTGTCCTGGCAAGCGAAGTCGATGACGTTTTGCGGACCGGTATCGCAGATCAGGTCGGCCGTCGTGTAGCAATTCGTCGGGTTTCCGCAGCCGCCTTGAAATGTGTGAAACAGTCCAAGGTAGTGTCCGGACTCGTGGACGCAGACGCGCCCGAGATCGTTCGGGCGGGCGAAGCGGTTAAGGCCGACGATGTTGTAGTCAAGCATGATTCCGTCGTTCGGTCCGCGATTTGCACCCGGTTCCCAGGGGAACTGAAGCACGCGGCCCAATACGCCGCCGGACGCCTCCAGCAGATTGTGCGTGTAGATGTTGAAGTAATGCCGGGTGTCCCACGCCAGCGATGCGCAGTAGGGCGGATTGTCCGCCGGCAGTGCGTTAAACCACGCGTCGTTGTCGGTCCTGGTGATGCCGTTGGTGGGGTTGCCTTGCGGATCGACCGTCGCGAGTGCGAAGGTAATCCGCACATCGATCGCGCCGGCTTGATACGCGCCGCGAAACGCAGCGTTCATCACGGTCATCTGCTGGTTGATCCGCGTGTCCGTAAGATTTCCGGTCGTTCCATTGGATGCGCGGATGATGTGGAACACGACGGGAATGCGGTATTCCGCCACCGACGGGTCATAGATATCCAGCGGATTGGTGCGCGACGCGGAGCAGTCGTTGCGGTTGCGCTCATCATCCGACCCGTCGCCAACCGGCCAATCGGGTGTTCCGCAGTAGATCGGGTTGCTGCGCCAGGCGTCCGACGCAAAGAAATCCGCGACCGTGGGGTAAGTCACGCCATTGATCGTGATCGGCACAGGCTCTTCGGAAGCCGCCGAATCTCCGTTGGCGACCGCTTGGCCAAACGCGGTCCCTGCAAGCGCGCAAAAGCACATTCCGGCCGCGAAAGAAACGACGCGATGTTTGCGGAACATGACTATTTCTTCCTTGACATTGACAGAGGATCGCCTGATTTCATCCAGAATACCGTTCGCGATTCGTGGAAACAAGTGAGCCCATCGCGTTTCCTGCCGCCGATGGGAGCCAGGCGGTTGCAGGGCCGGTTCGATTCCGGTCCGGGTGCTCCGGGCCGGTCGCCCTCTTTGGAAAAGAAAAGGCCCCTTTCCGGCGGTCCGGAAAGGGGTCCGATTTGAGAACGGAATTATAGACCCGCGTCAGCGGATGGCGGTTATGCGGCTACAGTGGTCGTCGCCGTCTGCGGCGCACAGGACCGGGCCAGGTCGGCGATCGCCGACTCGACCGAGCGCGTGGGCTGCCAGCCGAGCTGCCGCAGCTTGTCGTTGCCGCCCCAGCATGTGGTCGACGAGCTGCCCGCGCTCTGGAACGAGATGTTCCGGCCGGTGCAGCGCGCCAAGGCGGATGAAAGCTCCTGGGTCGACACGGTCTTGCCGGAGCAGATGTTGTACGTCTCGTTGGGCTTTCCATCTTCGATCAGCCGCCAGTACGCCTCGACCACGTCGCCGACGTGCAGCAGATCCCATTTGCCGGGCAGGTTGGGGACCGACAGGGAACCGCCCGCGGCGGCGGCGTTCCACGTCTGCCGGGCCAGGTCGCCCCAGAATGAGCGCTCGCCCTGGCCGGAACCGGTGTACGCGAACGGCCGGGCGATCGAGTAGTTCAGGTGATAATTGCGGAAATAGGTGTCGGCCACGGCTTCGGCGTTCGCCTTGAAGCTGCCCAGCGCGTTCGCCGGCCGGCAAGGCGACTGTTCGCTCCACGGCTGCCCGCCGCAATCCGCACCGTACACTTCCCACGAACTGACCAGCACCACCTTTGAACGCGGCACGCTTCGCCGAACGCCGTCGAGCACGTTCGCCCACGCGGTCACGATCGATTGATAGCCGGCCAGGGGGTCGTCATCGAGCGAGGAATTCTGAGAAGGGCCTGCCAGGTGGACGACGGCATCCGGGCGGACGCTTGCGACTGCCCGGGCCACGTTGATGGCGTCGCTGACCTCGCAAACAACGGCCTTGCCGTACTGCTTCTCGAATGCCATCTTGCGGGCCCGATTGCGAACGCCGCCGACGACGTCGTACCCGCGCTGTTTAAGGAACTCGCTGAGGTGCTTGCCGGCGAATCCCTCAGCTCCGGTGATGAATACAGTCTTCACTGCGATGTCCTCCAACGGGTCGATCGGCATCCATGCAACAGGCGGCATCTCCACGTAGCCGCGATTGCGTCCGTGCGTGAGGGAGTCATCGGCTCGCGGGTGGGCTGGATTTCATAACGGATGGATTGGCCGGCACGCGTCGCGGCTTTTTCGGGGCGTGTTGCGGGGAAATCGGCTGAAACCGCCGGGCCTCACGCGGGTCCGATAAGGGAGCGGCTTGGGGGCGCAAGACTTTCGCGAGGCGCCGGTTGGGTCCGAGTGGGAAAGAAGGCGCCTCCGGTCGCCGGCGCTATCAGCGGGTGACCGCCAACGGACGCGACCACCGTCCGTCCGCACCACAGCGAGTTTGTCGTCAGCGCGCGGGGTCAATAATTGGGCTCATCCACTTTTCCGGTCCAGATCCCATCCCCTTTTCCGGTCTGCAAAAAACGCCACGACGCGGCCAAAACCCAGCAACTCGACCCGAACCGCAGACTTCAGTGAACTGATGAAATATCCGGGCTAAAGCCACGGACTCTGGCCGTGGTCGATTACTTCTTGGTTGCTCGTCAGGCCCGGCCCCGTGAAGTTGCTCGAACTGACGAGGGCTGGGTATGGCTGCATCCGATCGTGTCGGTTAATTGGCCCAATCGCATCCTGATGAAAGAGATACGCCTTGGCGTGCAGATAACCGCGGTGGTAAAGCCGCACTTCGACGCGGTCCGTACGCAGGAACGCGATCAGGTCTTCGATAAGCTTCAACGTCGCCGGCGTTATCGCGACGCTTCGAGATCACCGCGTAGCCGAGCGAGCAGCACCTTGCGTTCGTCTGGGCGCGGGCCGAGGTCCGCGCCCGACTGCGGCTCCGCGCCGAGCAATAAGCGAAATTCGCCGGGACGATGAAGGCCGTCTTTCAGCAGCCGATAGCCGGAAACCGTGAAATAGGCGGTCGCGATGTCGAGCGGCCTGCCCGCGGTTTCCGCGAGCAGCGCGTTAAGCACGTCTGCCATTCGATTGCGGTCGTTGTCGATGACGAATGGAACCACGCGACCACCTGCCTGTTGCCCAGGACGATATCGCTTTGGAGCGCTATCTTACTCGACGCTGCCGAGGCCGATCCCTTCGCTGCCTGACGATCTTCCGAAGCTGCTTGATCGTCAGCATATCCGCTGACCGCACCGACGATTTCTGCCACGATCGGCCCGATCAACGGGATTGCGCCGAGACCGCCCTTTGCGAGAATGGCGAGAGCGTCTGCGCGGTTCGAGTCGAACGTCATAGGGTTGCTCCGCCCGACGTCGTGCAATCAAGCTGATCGAAGTCTTTCACGCGCACGATCACGATGTTCTTCGGGAACGTAAAAGCAACGCCATTGCTCACGCTTGCCGGTCACTGCCTTGAGCCGATCCATGTTCGGCAGCGAGCTGATCTCTGCGACGCCGCCGTCGGATTTCTGGATCAGTATCGCCGTGACAGCCGTTCGCTCCGAGCCTTTTTCCGGATGGTAATAATCGTAAGTCTTAGCGGACAATGCTGCTTCGTGGAAGTAATACGTCGAATCGAGACCCGCCGCGTCCAGATCCTTGCGAATCCCCTCAACCGCCGTGCTGAGTCCGAACACCGATGCGCTCGGTTCTTCAGCGTATTGAATCGGCTTGAATCCAATTCGGGTGACGAAACGGCGTGAGAGATCCGAGAGAATTGCATCGCCGCTCGCCTGCCACGCCGTAAGATGCGACATCAAAAGATGATCGTCAGCCCGTTGGTGCTCCGAAGTCGTCAGCCATTCAGCCTTGACAAATCGTGCCATCGCCGGATCGATGTCGAGCGACTTGCCGTCTTTGAGCATGTGGGCTGCTCGGCGACAAATCGCCGCGAGCAGCTGCTCGTATCCCTTGGTTGTGCGATGGTAGTACACGTTCCAGTGCATGTAATAGCGGGCAAACAGATATTCTTCGATGACGCGACATGCCTTGTCGAGCCAAACGGGTTGAAGTAGATCATCCGGCGGCACGCGGCGAACTCGCATTGTGTGAAGCACGTATTGATGATCGTAGCGGCCGTAGCCAACGCCGCAGAAATAGCTGTCGCGCAGAAGATAATCCATGCGATCCGCATCAAGCTGGCTGGTAACCATCGCTCGCAACCACGCGAGTTCCGGATTCTGCCCTTCGAGAAGTCGGCACACCAGTTCTGGCAAATCCTTGCTCACATTGCCCAGAGTTTGGTTGACTCCAGTCGTCGAGTCACGAATCAGCTCGCGCGTGCGCTTTTCGTGGTCGCCGCCGAAGTCGTGCTCCAAAACGTGTGAAAACGGGCCGTGGCCGATGTCGTGCAGCAGCGCTGCTGCGTTGACCGCCAGTTCATTTTCATCCGTCAGTGTGAAATCGCCGCCACCATTTCGCCGCAGGAAGTCCAGCGCCTGCCGTGCGAGATGCCAGACGCCGAGAGAATGCGAGAATCGGGTGTGCTCTGCTCCCGGATAGACGAGGTGGCTCACGCCGAGCTGGCGAATGCGCCGCAGCCGTTGCACCTCGGTAGTATCCAGCAGCGACAGTATTAGTTTGTCTGGAGGACGATCGGGATCAAAGAAAATGTGATCGTGAACGGGATCGCGGATGACCTTGAGCGCCACGGTTTAGACCCCCGCCGTCGCTCGTTTATCCCAGATTTCCGCGGCGATTTGTTTGGCCGTCTTGAACACATCGCTGGTGCGAGAAGCGTTCTTGCGCTGTTCGGTGATTGCTTCGGCTTGTTCACCCGATTGGCCCTTCGCCATCCAGTACAGCAATGTGGATGCGAGTTCAAGCTCGAAAACCTCGTTGTCCTTCAACTTGGCAGCGTGAGAAAGCCCGGCTTGGAGCGAATTTTCAAACTTGGACGGAACCTTGGGCCGCACGGTCTCAAGAAACGAGCGTGCTTCCTCGGTCAATTCATAGCCGTATTCGACGCCGTCGGACATCGCCAGCGAGCGCGTTTTTTCCTTCAACATGCCCGCTTCGACGAGTTGATCAACCCGGGACGCAAGGCCGCTCGAATACGGACCGTAATAGTGGAAAAAGAAATCGTCCTCGATCGGCATTCCCGCGAGTTTGGAAATGTAAACGAGCTTCTGAAGCTTCTTGCGCCCTTGCACACCGCCCAGCCGGTCCAGCAATTCAAGCAGCACGTAGTCGCTCGGTCCCACGGCTTCCCCTTATACTAACACAATCCTAACACACGCCGCCGGGCTTGTCAAGAAAATCGACGGCCTCGCTTCCACTTTTCTCAACGTAACCCGCCACGCTTACGGCGTCCAGCAGCGATCATTCGGTTATTCAGTGGCATTTGAAATTCTCAAGAGAGCGGTTCTACGAGCGTGCGGCGGCCTGTCCGCATCCGTTGGCGAGCATGCTCCTCGCAGTTCTGCTTGGGGCGCAAGAACAAAGCATGGCTGCCAACGGACGCAGCCATGCCACAAGCCCGCCGCCTATCCCACCGCGCCGACCGTTTCCGGCGTCGGGGCGAAGCCGCGGCGGAGCGTGTTCTCCGTTACGTTTCGCGGTTCGCAGAACTGGATCAGATAGTCCGGACCGCCGGCCTTGCTGCCGATGCCCGACATCTTGAACCCGCCGAACGGCTGCACGTCGACCAGCGCGCCGGTGATCTTGCGGTTGATGTAGAAATTGCCGCACTCGCACTCGTGGCGGGCGCGCTCCAGGTGGGCCGGGCTGCGGCTGAAGATGCCGCCGGTCAGGGCGAAGTCGGTTTCGTTGAAGATCTCGATCGCCTCGTCGAAATCCGCCGCCTTGATCACCGACAGCACCGGTCCGAAGATCTCCTCGCGGGCGACTCGCGCGTCGCGGGCTACGTCGACGAAGATCGTCGGACCGATGTAGTAGCCGCCTTCGTCGCCGCCGGCCGCCGTCTCCTTGCGAAGCCGCAGCACGTCCGGATTCGTGTCGCCATCCACGACGCAGCGGGCTTCCTGCTTGCCGATCTCGATGTATTTGCGGATCGCGTCGTACGCCCGGCGATCAATGACGGGAGGCACGAACGTGCCGCAATCGTCGGCCGGGCCGGCGCTGATCGAGCGGGCCACCTCGACCAGCCGGCGGGTGAACTGTTCGTAGACCGGTTCGAGCACGATCGCGCGGCTCGAGGCGGAGCACTTCTGCCCCGCGTAGCCGAAAGCGGAGTAGACCACGCCCTTGATCGCCTCGTCCATGTCGGCGTCGGAATCGACGATCGTCGCGTTCTTGCCGCCCATCTCGGCGATGACCTTCTTGAGCGCCGGCTGCGAGGTGGTCGTCTCGGCGGCGACGCGATTGATGCGGCAGCCGACCTCGCGCGAACCGGTGAACGCGATCATCGCCACCTTGGGATGCTTCGTGAGGATCTCGCCGACCACGCTGCCGGGGCCGGGGCAGTAGTTCAACACGCCGGGCGGCAGGTGCGCTTCCTCGAACATCTCCAGCAGCGTGTAGGCGATGACGCAGGCGGGTTCGGCGGGCTTCATGATCACCGCGTTGCCGGTGACGATCGCGGCGGTCGCCATGCCGGTCAGGATCGCCAGCGGGAAATTCCACGGGCTGATGACCCCGACGACGCCGCGCGGGGCGTAGTAATACTCGTTCGTCTCGCCGGCGATGTCGCGGCGGCGGACGTTCTCCGCCATGCGGATCATTTCCTTGCCGTAGTAGTTGCAGAAGTCGATGGCCTCGGACAGGTCGGCGTCCGCCTCGCGCCAGGGCTTGCCGCATTCGAGCGACATCAGCGCCGAGAGCTCCATTCGGCGGCGCTCCATGATCTCGGCGACGCGGAACAGGTAAGAGGCGCGCTCCTGCGGACTTACCAGCCGCCATTCCTTGAACGCCCGGGGCGCCGCTTCGACCGCGCGATCGGCGGCGGTCTGATCGGCTTGGGCGATGCGGCCGATGACCTCGCTCGGCCGCGACGGATTGACGGAGGGCTTCCAGTTTCCCGTGGTGACGCGCTGCCCGCCGATCACCAGCGGGTACTCGCGGTTCAACCTCGGCTTCCAGGTGGCGAGGGCGGCGAGCATCTTCTGGCGGTTCGACTCGCGATTGAAGTCCGTATTCGGCACATTCTCGAACGGGTCCATGACCGGTTCTCCAAACTCGAATTTCACGTTGAGCCGCGGCGCGGCGGCGTCTGATCGGCCCAGCAGCATGGCGCTGAAGTCCGGGAGCCTATCGTCGCTCGGATCGGCGACGGCGTTGCGCAGCGGGCTCTCCAGGAGCTTTTCCTTGGGCGTATTGGCGTCGACGGAGTGCCGCAGGAACGATTCGTTCGCCGTGTTTTCCAGC
>JACRLV010000180.1:0-22858 GCA_016235145.1 Planctomycetota bacterium | reverse complement strand
TGGCCGTACGGGGTGTAGACGCGGACGCGCTGGCCCATATCGCAGGCGGCGTGCTTGATCGGGTCGCCCATGCCGTAGAGGGCTTGCAGCTCGAAGTGCTGCGCCGGGACGTTCCGCAATTGCCGCAGCGCCATGGCGTATGAGAGGCTGCGAATGTTGTGGCTGCCGAACGCGACGTGTACGTGCTCATGCTGCTCGAGCAGGATGCGCGACATGTGCTCGAAACAGGCGTCGGACTGCCACTTCTGCCGCCAAACCGGGCAGGGCCAGTGGTTCTGCTCCGCCCAGACGGTCTCGCTGTCCCAGTAGGCGCCCTTGACGAGGCGGACCCAGATCGGGGCTCCGCGGCGGCGGGCGTACTCGACGGCGTCATGCGCGTCGCGCGGGCCGTCGCGCAGATAGGCTTGAAGCACGATGCCGAAGTGCGGGTATTCGCGGAACTCCGGCTCCATGAAGAGCTCGCGGCACAGATCGAGCGTCAGATCCTTGATCGCCGAGTGCTCCATGTCGATGTGTACGTGCGCGCCGCGCTCCATCGCCGCCCGCAACAGCGGCCGCAGACGGCCCTTCAGAACCCGCTTGGATCCTTCGGGGTCGATCGCGTCCGTCTGCGAGAAGAGCGAGGTCAGTTTGACCGATACGTTTACGCGCGGGATCGGCTGACCCTCCGCCGTGTCGATGTGCGGGCACGTCGGCCAATTCGCGGCGCCGTCGCCCAAGTGCCTGATCAGCTCAAGATAGACCTGCTGGTAGTGTTCGGCCTCGACCTCCGACAACGCCGCTTCGCCCAGCACGTCCACCGTGAACGCCAGCCGCTCGCCGCGCATGCGGCGGATGGTGCGTTCGGCCTCCTGCGTGTTCGTGCCGGCGATGAAGCGTCGGGCCATCGCCACGGAGCTCTTCCACGCCGCCCAGGACATCCAGCGGGCCCGCGAGGAATCGAGCCGATCGAAATCCGTGACGGCCGAAAGCCAGCCCAGTGCGCGTTTCTGCCAATCGGGCTCGAGGTCGGCGAGCGCTTTCCGCTGCTCGGCGAGTCGTCCGTGGTGGTCGCCGCCGTGCTGAGCGCTGGGCTTTCGCGGGGCCAGGCCTGCAAAGTACTCGCGCAGATGGCGGGCGATGTCCTCGTTGCCGCGCATCATCGGCAGGACGTCAATGAATCGAAATGCCTGGAGCTTGAGCTGCTGATGCTGCATGAAGAGCTGCATGGCGCGCTCTTCCCACCACTGGAGGTTGAGAACCCCCGGTTGGCGGCCTTCGATCCGCCCGAACATTTCCAGACCGATTATCCGTGTAAGCTGCTCGATCTGCCGGTTTGAGATCGTTCGCACCTTCCGCCTCGCTCATTGGTCGCGCTCAACCGCCACAGGATGTTATCGCTCCCCGGCGCAAAACTTCATCGTATCGGCCGCGCCGCGGGGCGGCAAATTCTGCGGGTGCTCCGGAATCGGGCGATTTGCCGGGCAGAAACAATTGAATGCTGAACGGGGACTGGTCGATTTCCTATGCAGACGAACAGTGTCGCTGCGCGGAGTTCACGCGCGATGCTGCATCGTTGCATGCCCGGTCGGGTCTTTGGAGGCCGCCGGTTCGAGTCCGCACCATGGAGCCCCGTTTCTGGAGGAACCTCATGTTGTCTGCTGCCTGCATGAATCGTCTCGCGCGCCTGTCGGCCCTGGCCATCGTCCTGGGCTCGACCGTCGCATCCGCCCAACTGAGCGCGACCACGACCTACAAGCTGCTCAACCTGCCGACCGCCGGCGAAGAGAACGCCCGCGCCTACGGAATCAACTCCGTCGGACAGGCCGTCGGCACGACCGTCCCCGCCGGCGACACGCAGGCCCACAGCATCCTGTGGTTCAACGACATCACCACGGATCTGCACGACGCCGTGCACAACGTCATGCTGCACCCGTACTTCGGGATCGGCGTTCACGAGGCGTACACGATTTCCAACGGCGGGCAGATCGGCGGTACGCACCAGGTCCGGTATCGCTGTGATCCTGAAGAAATCGACATGACCCAGGCGTACATTCTGTCGCCCGGCGTGTTGTCCGACCTGGGGACGCCCTATCCCGGCGACGCGCTGGTGAACCTGGGGACGTTCGGCAACGTCTGTAGCGCTCACGACAGCGCGGTCACCTGCATCAGCAACGCCAACCACGCCGTCGGATGGGCCGACGTGCAGACGCAGCTCGGCATCACGCACGCGTTTCTGGTCACGCCCCAGAACGGCCGCTGGTACGCGGGCGCCCCGATCAACCAGGGCGGCAACAACACGCTCATGGTCGATCTCAGCACGCTGGACGCCTACAGCGCGGTCAGCGCGGCGACCGGCGTGAACGACTACGGCGTTGTCGTTGGGTATTCCTACACCATCACGAACACGCTGAACGGCCAGTCGGCGTATCACGCGTTCCGCGTCGTTCCCGCGGGCGGGTTGTGGTTCGTCGACGCGGGCGACGGTTCAAATGCGCTGATGGAGGACATCGGCACGCTGGGCGGCTTGAACAGTTGGGCCCGCGGCGTCAACAACGCCGGCGTTATCGTCGGCGAATCCGACACTTCTGATCGGCACGTGCGGGCGTTCAAGTGGGAAAACGGCGTAATCACCGATCTCGGCACGCTGGGCGGCGACAATTCCTCGGCGAGCCGCATCAATGACAACGGCGACATCGTCGGTTGGGCGGAGGACGCCAACGGCGCGCGCAAAGGCGTGGTCTGGATCGGCGGCCAGATCTATGACCTCAATCTGAGGCTGATCGCGACGGATGGCAGCGGCGTCCAGCTCCGGGAAGCCCGCGACATCAACGAACACGGGCAGATCGTCGGCTGGGCGAAGACCGTGTCGGGCACCCAGCAGATCGAGACGGCGTTCATGCTGCGGATCGCCTCGCAGGCCGAGATCGACGAGGCCAACGCCGTCGTCGCGGGAACCTCGACCGGCGGCGACCAGGGCTCAACCGGGAATCTCGGGTCCGGCGGCGGTAGCTCGACCGCCGTCTCGATCGAAGGCACGCCGGAGAATCTCGGCGACGGAACGAGCAATCCGACTACGGACGGCGGCGGCGGAACGAGCGCGGCGGCGGGCGGCCTGTGCGGCTTCGGCCTCGCAAACATGATGCCGTTCATGCTGTTGGGCCTGGTGGCGATGCGCTGGACTGCCCGGCGCCGTTGACGAAACCGGCCGGCTTGAATCTTTACAGACGGAATGGACCGTCCCGTTCGGTGACGCAACGAGCGGGAGGTCCGTTCTGTTTTTTGTTTCGAAATCGCCTGATCGCGCCGCAGGCGCCGGTTGCCGCGGCGGCGGCTGCGGATTACAGTGTCGCTTCCTAGGAACTGTCATTTACCGAGGGGTTCACTCATGATCTTTGGCGAAGAAGACAGCCAGCACCAGAATCGTCCGCCGCAGCAACAGCAGCAGGTTCGGCTGGATGCGTCCACGATGGAGACCGTTTACGCGAATTTCTTCGCGCTGGCGGGCTCGCCGGACGAGGTGACGATTTACCTCGGCGCCAATTCGCCGTTGCCGAACGTCCGAGAACCATTCGTGAAGCTCTCGCATCGCGTCATGCTCATGCCTGCGAACGCCAAGCGATTGATGATCGCGCTCCAGCAGACCGTAAAGGCCCACGAAGACCGTTTCGGTCCGATTGAGATCGCTCCGCCGGGACAGCCGCCGCAGACGGGCGTTTGATTCGGCGAAGCGTCGCCGGAATCTTCAAGAAACCGAAATCGATCGAAGCGATTGCCGGTGGATTCGCGCGAGGTCGCGGCGTTCTTGGACGTGGTGACGCATTATCGGCAAGCCGGACTGAATCTCCGCGGGCTGGTGACTAATTTCAGCTCATCGCAAGATCAAGATCAGCAGTGAGTTGCAGCATGGTCGCGCAAAATTCACGCGAAACGCTTGACTTTGGGTTGCGTGCGGGTCAAGCGTAGAGTATACTTACTCTCGTAAGGCTCCCCTATACGTACTGACTTGCGGGCGCAAACCGTCGGGATGGCTCCCCGTCGATGGTTCCGCAGGCGGTTCCCGTTTGTTTTTGTTGAGCGAATTGCGCGGCTTTGCTGTGCGCCTTTGCACGTTCATGTGCGAAGGTGCTTCAGGCTAGGACGCGCGACGGAGGAAGGCGGTCGTGCTCGTGGAGGAGCACTGCCCGTCAGAAGGGGAATGCGCGCTTATGTCTTCACAGGAGCTGAGGGGTTCAGACGTTCGACCGATCACCTCGGTCAAGCGGATCAAGCCGACGGTGATCTTCCCGTCGGCCGACGTGGTCCGCGGTCTGCACGAAATTCACGTTGGCTTGCTGCGCCGTCGATGTCTTGAGCCCGCCGAATGCGTCTACGATTCGCGCTTCGCACACCGCGACGCCGAGCAGTCGTTTCTTGGCGACGGGTTCGAGCACGCACTCGCTGATGAGCTCGCCGGTCCATCGGCGCGTTCCTGCGGCGGCAACGACGACAGCGGGATGGATCTGCTGGCCAAAGGGCGGCGGACCTGCACCAGCGAACAGGAAGTCGCGCTCTTCTTGCGTTTCAACTACTGCCGCTACCGCGTGATGCGTGTGCTGCGCGACTTTCGCGGCAGGGAGCTGACGCGCGAGGGCGTCTGCGACCTCGTCCGCTGGGAGCTCGCTACCCGCAAGCTGCGGGCGACGATCATTCGCGCGAACATGCCGCTGGTCCTGGCGATGGTCAAGCGGACGCGGATCAGCAGCGTGGACCAGGCGGAGCTGATCAGCGAGGGCAACCTCGCGCTGTTGCGCAGCGTCGACAAGTTCGATTGCCAGCGCGGCTTCAAGTTCAGCACCTACGCCTGCCGTTCGATTCTGAAGGCGTTCTCGCGCGTCGCTTCGCGAACCGCGCGTTACCGTGGCTATTTTCCAACCGAGTTCGACCCGACACTGGAAACCAGCGACGTCGCTGAAGAGCGTCGCCGCGGAGTGGAGGACGAGTGCGTGACTGAGTTGCGATCCGTTCTGGGCCAGAATCTCGCGCAACTGAGCGAGATTGAGCGGCAGGTGATCGTGGCGCGTTTCGCGATCGACGAAACGGCTGATAATTCACTGCAAGCGAAGGCCAAAACACTGGAACAGGTCGGCGAACTGATCGGCGTCACGAAGGAGCGTGTACGGCAGATCCAGAACAAGGCGCTGAATAAGCTCCGCACGATTCTCGAAGAGAACGTGTTGCCGTCCTGATTCAAACGCAGCCCCAGCCCCCCGAGCGCATGGGCGGACGTGCGTCCGGTAAACCGGGTATGCGAGGCGCGGGCGGAATGTGTCCGCGCCGACCGACAAAAACCAATTGACTCACCAAGGTGAAAGCGTTACCCTCGACGCTGGAGTCGGGAAAGCTCCGTGACGAGGGGCAATAGCAGGTAAGCGCACATTCTATGTCGCCGTCCATCGCCGTCTTCTGTGGCTATGGCAGCACTTCGTCGCGTGCAACTCGTATCGTGAGGGGCACGTTCAGTGAATCCGGACATTGAAGTTCGATTTCGCCGTGTTGTGGAGCCGCTCGTCGAGCGCCGTGACGTGCTCGGCTTGCTGTTTGCGCTCAACCAGAAGTGGACCTCCCAGGATCTGCTGGAATTGTTCTCGTCGGACGATCCGCTTGTCGTTCGGCTGGCGCTGATTTGCGTCGGGCTCGTCGGGGACATGGGACATTCGCGTTTCGTCGCTCACCTGCTGACGCACGAAGACGGGGCGGTCGCCGCGGCGGCGGAGAACGCTCTCTGGAATATCTGGATGCGAGCCGGATCGGACGACGCGCGAAGCGAACTCTCGCGGGCAGTGAGACTGCTTCAGGGCGATCAGCCCGGCGAAGCGCTCGCGATTCTCGAGTCGATTTGCGCGCGTGAGCCCGAGTACGCCGAGGTTCATCATCAACGCGCCATCGCGCTGCACACGCTGGGCCGGCTTGATGAAGCCCGTTGCGAATACAATGCGGCGGCAGCCCTCAACCCGCAGCATTTCGCGGCGTTGGCGGCGCTGGGCCACATTTGCATCGACCGATCAGAATTCGTTGGAGCGCTCAAGCACTACCGCGACGCCGTCGCGATTCACCCGAACATCCCCGATCTGCCGGAACTGCTCCCGAAACTGGAGTTGATGCTCCAGCAGCGCAGCGTGGCCTGAGCCGCCCGCGTTTCGCAACTCGATCGGAAGTCGTTCCGGACGACTCCGCGCATTCGTCTTACCAGATTCCCGCGCTGAAGCCGCCGTGGCTGAGCACATATGTCGCCAGGCACGTGCAGAGCAGCCCGCTCCAGATCAACTGCACTTTGTCGATTCGGCCAGGGCGGAAGAACACCGTCAGAAAGAGCAGAGGGGGAAGGAAATAGCGCGGATCAACCAGCCAGTGCGGCGCGATGTAGATACAGCTCAAAACGCACGTTGCGGCGATCAAGCGGACTTGCGGCTGTCGGCGCAGCGCTCGGTGCAATCCCAGCATCGCCGCGACCACCAGCGCCGAAACGGCTGCGCAAACAGCCGACGATCGCATCATCGCCGTCAGCAGGTGGTTTCGCAGATAGTCACTGGCGTTATTCCAGGGATGCGGATTGCTGAAGAGCATGGCGATGATCGCCACGATCGCGATCAGGGCGGTCACGACGGCGGGCCGCATGAGTTTCGGCTGAATGTCCGAGCGCCAGTCGCGCATCAGCGCTTCGACCCAGATCGGCAACCAAAGCAATCCGAAAACCGCACCGGCCGTGTGAATCTGCGCCGGGTTGAGCCCGACGCGATTCATGCCGCCGCCGCCGACTTCGATTCCGCCCGCCGCGTAATACACCGCGATGACCGCCAGCATCGGCGGCACGAGCCACGCCGCCGCGCCGCGGATTTTCCTGAGCCTGGCTTCAGCCTGCGGCTCGCTTTCGGGCGGTTCTGGTCGTCCAAATGCGTCCCAGACGATGCCGATCACGACCCAGACCACGAGCGATTGTCGGAACAGGCAGGCCGCCGCCAGCGAAATCGCGGCCGGCAGCCGGTGGCCGCGCACATGGAACGCGAAACCCGCCATCAGGCACAAAAGACCCGCGGCCTCCGTATAAACCATCGCGGCGAACGGCAGAAACAGCGGCGACAGCGCCACGTGGAGCACGGTTGTATTCGCCGCGCCGATCGAGCGCGCCGCCAGGTGCGTCGCGATGAGCGCGCCGATCGCGAGCAGCGCGGTCAGCGCACGGGCCGCGTTCAGGCTCGCGCCGATCGGCTGGAGCAGGACGCCGAGCAGCGTGTGATACGCCGGGAGCATTCCGAGCTGTCCGGCCGGCGGCATCTGTCCCGCGGCGATCTGTCCAATCGCCTCCATGTGCAGCCGTTCATCGGCGATCGGCGCCGGCTTGAACGCGATCAGAAGCGCCAGCCAGACCAAGACCACCGCGATCGCGGCCCAGAGCGGACCGCTCGCAAAACGCGCCGGCGGCGACATACCCGATATACTCCGCGCCATGAGGGGCGAAACCGCGAATGGGCGTGATTAGAGTCCTGCCGCCGAACCTGGTCAACCGGATCGCCGCCGGCGAGTGCGTCGAGCGCCCGTCCAGCGTGGTGAAGGAGCTGGTGGAGAACGCACTCGACTCGGGCGCCGCGCAGATCGACATTTCGATTCTGGACGGCGGGCGCGAGTTGATCGCCGTTCGCGACGACGGGCAGGGCATGAACCCGGACGATTTGTTGCTGGCGGTGCATCCGCACGCGACCAGCAAGATCGCCGCGGACGACGACCTGTTCAACATCCACACGATGGGCTTTCGCGGCGAGGCTTTGGCGAGCATCGGGTCGGTCTCGCGGCTGGCGATCACGTCTCGAAGTGCCGAGGCGGACGTCGCGCACATTATTCGCGTGGAAGGCGGCGTACAGGACGATCCGCGGCCGTGCGCCGCGCCGGTGGGCACGCTGGTTGAGGTCCGCGACCTGTTCTACGCGGTTCCGGCGCGCCGTAAGTTTTTGAAGACGCCCGCGACGGAAGTCGGCCATATCACGGAGCAACTGGCGCGGATCGCGCTGGCCCATCCGGGGATCGGCTTCACGCTGCGAAACCAGAACCGGCTGGTGCACGATCTGCGATCGACCGACGCGCGGCTGGAGCGCATCGCGGATTTTTTCGGCTCAGAGGTAGCCGAAGTGTTGCTGCCGATTTCGCGGGAAAGCGGCGGAGTGCGAGTCGAGGGGCTGGTCGCGCCGCCCAAGGACAGCCGCGGCTCGTCCAAGTGGGAGTACGTGTTCGTCAACGGGCGCTATGTCCGCGACCGGTTCGTCTCGCACGCGGTGAAAGAGGCGTATCGCAGCCTGATCGATCCGTCGCGCTACCCGATGGTGTTTCTGTACATCACCGTCGATCCGTCGCACGTGGATGTCAACGTGCATCCGACGAAAATCGAGGTTCGCTGGCGGGACTCGAATTTCGTGCACGGACAGGTGCTGGCGGCGCTCCGCGACAAATTCCTGAAGACCAATCTCGACCACCGCTTTCGAGCGCCGGCGGAGAACGAGGAATACCGCGAGCGCGTGCGCGGCGCGATGGTGGACTTCTTCACGCGGCATGCGGACGCCGAGCGGCCGGTTGCAGTGCAGCAGTCGGTGCACAGCGGGACTCGGCCCCAGCCGTTTGCCGGTTCGCGCGCGAGCGAGTCGGCTGTTCGCGAGATAACGCCAGTCGACGAGCCTGCTGCCGTTACTTGTCCGGCGCCCGCGCCCGCGGCGGAAGTGGAACGCGCGCCCAACGCCGCAGCGAACTTGGCGGGCGCCGTGCCGGTGCGGGCGATTCAGGTTCACAACACGTACCTCGTGGTTGAGCAGCCCGACGGCGTCCTGATCATCGACCAGCACGCGCTGCACGAGCGGATTCTCTACGAAACGCTGAAGCGGCGGATCGCGGACCGCAAGCTGGAGTCGCAGCGGCTGCTGCTGCCCGAGGTGATCCGCGTCCCGTCCGACCGGCACGAAGTGATCGAATCGCACGCGGACACGCTCGCCCGGCTGGGCGTCGAGATCGTCGTCTCCGGTCCTTCGAGCGTGGCGCTGCACGCGTTTCCTTCGTTCCTCGAACGGCTCGATCGGACGGCGTTCCTGCGCGATCTGATTGATCGCCTGGCGGAGCCGGGCGCGCGGCCCGCCGCCGACACGCTGCTGCACGAGATTCTCGACATGATGGCGTGCAAGGCGGCGGTGAAGGCGGGCGATCCGCTGACGCCGGAAGAGATCGCCGCGCTGCTCGCTCAACGCGAACTGGCGGATCGCAGCAGCCATTGTCCGCACGGTCGCCCGACGACGCTTCACCTGAGCCTGCGCGATCTGGAGAAGCAGTTTCACCGCCGCTGAGAAAGTCTGAAGCACCGCCGGCAAGACGCCTTCGTAGCCTCGGACCTCCGAGTCCGACGGGTGCTTCCGTCCAGATTTTCACCGTCGGACTCGGAGGTTCGACGGGGTGTGGCCAGGGATTTACGCTCGCGCCACTACCCGCGCAAGAAACGCGAAAAGCCGCCGGGCGCTCCGTCTTTGCGCAGGCTCACCCTGCAAGAAAAGACCGAAATTAATCGGATGAACTTGCAAGGAACCCCCAGAGTTGGTTAACGGCGTTGCGTGCCACCCTCGACCGAGCATTTCTTGTTGGGCTGCGGGCAACGCCCGCACTGGGGGCTCGGATTGTGTGCCAATATCCCTGGCCACAGTGCGACGTGAAAGGTGTGCGACGTTAGCGGGTGCGAATCCCGTCCGGCCCCTGTTGCTCCGGCCGGTAGCAATCGGAGCGGCTGTGGAGGCGACGAAGCAGTCGAAGCCTTCGATGGAAAGGACCGCTCGGCGGTTCCGCGAGCAGGCAGGCCGTAATGGGAGTGAACGCCAAGCAAGCCTCGAAAGTTTTGATGCGGGAGCCGACCCGTTTGTGGCTCGGGGAAGGCCGCCGCTGCTGGGAAGAAGCCAGGCCCGGGCGAAAACAGGGCGCAGAGCAAAGGTCCCAGCGGTCCCGCCGGGGTAGTCGGCGACGGCATGTCTGCAAGAAGCGTTGCATGCAAACACGTGAGGTCTCAGCGGTGGCGGCGTGAGTCGTCAAACCGGACATCCGCGAGGATGAAGGCGAACGAGTAAGGCGCCTGAATGCCGGGCCGTGTGAGATGTCGGAGAGGCCCGTAGTACCGTCGAAGCTCCGTAACGGGGGTGGAGGGAAGGGGCCTTGGTTCAAGGTTGGCGTCGGACAGGGCGCGGGATCGAACAAACACAGGGAGAGTGGTGATGAGCCTAACACCCCCGGACTCGGTTCAGAAGCTCCAGAAGACGCTGCATGACAAAGCGAAGGGATCGCCCGACTGTCGGTTCCACAGTCTGTACGACAAGGTGTACCGCAGGGACGTGCTGGCGCACGCTTACGAGGTCTGCCGCAACAACGGCGGAGCCGCGGGCGTGGATGGCCGGACGTTTGAGGACATCGAGGCGTATGGAGTGGAGCGATGGTTGGACGACCGGACGGAAGAACTCAGGAACAAGACGTACCGACCGAAGGCCGTGCGACGGGTTTGGATTCCCAAACCCAACGGCGGTCAGCGGCCACTGGGAATCCCCACGATTGCGGATCGCGTGATTCAGACCGCCGCGTTGCTCGTGCTGGAGCCGATCTTCGAGGCGGATTTGCAACCCGAACAGCACGCCTACCGGGCCGGGAAGAACACTTTGGACGCGGTGAACTGCGTCCACAAGTTGGTCAGCACCGGCCACAACGAGGTGGTGGACGCGGACCTGAAAGGGTATTTCGATACCATCCCGCACGCCGAACTCATGAAATCGCTGGCGCGCCGCGTGAGCGACGGGCCGATGCTGCATCTGCTGAAGATGTGGCTGGAAACGGCGGTGGAAGAGCGCGACGAGCGCGGGCGGGTGCGACGCACCACGCGCAACAAGGACGAAGGTCGGGGTACGCCGCAAGGCGCCCCGATCTCCCCGCTGTTGAGCAACCTCTACATGCGGCGGTTCGTGCTGGGCTGGAAGCAACTGGGGCACGCGGAACGCTTGAGGGCCCACATCGTCAACTACGCGGACGACTTCGTGATCTGCTGCCGAGGCAGCGCCCACCAGGCGCTGGCGATCATGCGTGGCATGATGGCCGCGCTGCGGTTGCGGGTGAACGACGAGAAAACGCGTCTTTGCCGCGTGGGCGTGGACACGGACGAGACGTTCGACTTTCTGGGATACACGATCGGGCGGTGCCACTCGCCGCGAACGGGCCGGGCGTACATCGGAACGCGACCGTCCGCCAGGAAGATCCGCCGTTGCAAAGAGCGGATCAGCGAGTTGACCGACCGGCGTGGCTTGGGCGGATCCGCTGCGGAATTGATCGCCGCCATCAACCGCGCGCTGCGGGGATGGTGGAATTATTTTCGGCTGGGTCACGCCACCCCCGCGTACCGGGCGCTCGACGCCCACGCACGCGCGCGGGTCCGTCGCTGGCTGCGGCTCAAGCACAAGGCGCCCAAGGGGAGCGAATATCGCCGCTTTCCCGACACGCACCTGCACGACCGGCTGGGACTGGTCCGGCTGGTCGGGCTGAAACGCAGCTTCCCGTGAGCGAACTCGTGATGCCTTGTCCGAGAGCCGGATGCGGGAAATCCGCCCGTCCGGTTCGATGAGCGGGACGTGGAAACGGAACACGATTGGGACACTGAGGCCCCGACAACCGAAAGGGTCGGCCAACACGCTACGCCCGATCTACCCCACCGCGCCACGTCTCGACTCTACCCCCGGCCGCCGAAACCCGCGGCCGCTGCCCGGACCGTGCGATCCGAGGCCGCGAGACGATTTTTCGCAATCTTGTGGGATGTTCGCCGCGAAAGCGTCCTTATGATAGAAAGCGGACGGGAATGCGGCGGCGGATGCGAGGGTCGGAGCTCCGGCCTTCACGCCGACCGCCGCGGACCCCGCAGAGGAGCCGCTGATGAGTCTGACCGGCGCGGCACAGTTGCCGCTCGAGCCGCTGACCAGCCGCGCAGCAGACTCGTCCGCCGAATGCTCAGGCTCCGGGCGAGCCGCTTTCGAGTCCGCTTTCGATCGCTGCGCCGCTTCGCTCCATCGCTACTTTTCCGTCCGCGCCGGCGATACGCACCTGGCTGATGACTTCATGCAGCAATTGTGGCTTCAGGCCAGCGCGGCGTGCGATGGAATTCCGGCGGCAAATATCGAGTACTGGCTGCGCGCCATCGCTCGGAATCTGCTGCTGACGCACTGGCGCGTGCGCGCTCGCCGCGGCGTGAATGCGCCGATCGCCGACCCGGAGTTTGCGGCCGGGCTGGCGGATCGGTTGTGCAGCGAAGACCTGCCCGCCGACGAGATCGAGCGGCGGGAAGTGCGCGATCAGTTGCTATTGGCGATTACGGAGCTGCCCGCGGCGGAGCAGGAGCTGATCGTGGGCTGCTACTTTGAACAGACGCCGCATGTGGCTCTTGCGGCCCGGCTCGGAATCACCGAGCGCGCCGTGGAAGGAAGGCTCTATCGCGCCAGATCGGCGCTGCGCGAACGGCTGCGCAACTTGGAAGGTTGATTGGTCGCATGTCAATGCTCGTCTCTTGTCAGGAGTAAGGCCATGATCGATCCGCGTGAAAATCAGGACACGCAGTTCGATCGCAATCTGCGGTCGATCGGGGAGTCGGTGAAGCTGCCGGCTGCGCCGACCGACGCGCAGCTCCGCGCGTGGAAGTCCGCTTCGGGTTCTCGTCCGCTTTCGATTGCGTCGAGTTCATCCGGCCGTTCGGCAGGCGCCGGCGGCCATCCCCAATCGAAAGGAGCCCGATTTATGCAACGCCCGAAAGTCCTCGCCGCGTTCAGCACCGCCGCGGCCGCCGTGATCGCCCTGTGCGCCTTCTTCATCGCCACGCCGCACGGCGGAACGGCGATGGCGATGACCTCGACGATCCTGCGGAGCCTCCGCGATGCGTCACACCGCGGCCTGTCCGTCCGAATCGAGAACATCAATGTCGAAGGGGTGCATCTCGACGGCGTCGTGCAGATTTTGTTTCCGGAGCCGATCACTCTCGCCAACCTGATCGATTCCACCGGCGTCCAGCCAAGTCCGAATGTCGTTTACGCGGATCTCAACATTCAGGGCAGCGAGTCGAATGAAGAGCTGGCGGGGCTCGACCTGAATGCCTGCGTCGCGCTTCAGCAGAGCCGCCCGTGGGCGTATCTGCGTCTCGCCGGGCTGCCGGACCAGGTCGTTCAGGAAAACCCGATGGCCGTGCTGGTGCTGAACTTCACGCGCAACGGCATGCTGCTCGACTTGACTGGGCTCGACCATTCCGATTTCGGCGGCCAGGACGAGGGCGCATCGAACCCTCCCGGCGACGCGCCGCGCTGGCTGACGTCGTCGATCCGCGTGGGGCACGACCGTCCCGGCCTCACGGTCGATGCGAACATCCACACCACTATGGATTCCGCGACCGAGGAGGAGCAACCTTCTCCCGAGGATTCGCAAGCGCAGCGCCAAATCACCGAAGTGGTGCAGGATTTTCTCAGCGGACGGGCGGGCGCCGAGCGCATCGCCGAAGTCGTCGAGCAAACGCAGCAGGTATTCAACCGCGTTGAGTCGCGCCAGACCGGCGAAGGCGAATGGACGCTGCGGGCCAGCGAGCTGAAACCGGAATACTGCACCGGCGCGGACGGCGAGATGTTCGGCCGGGCGTCGCTGGTGATTCGCTACGCACAGGGCCGGGGAATCCTCGACGTTGAGATCGGCCCGCTCGGAAACGGCGACGGCCGGATCACGTTCGGGTTCATCGACTCGATCGACCCGGCGCTGCTCGACATGCAGCGCTACATCGATCGCGGATTGCAGCCGATCGACGTCGCGGGCCTGACGCGCATGTTCGGCGGGACACCGGAACACGAGTAGCCCGCGGGAATATCGCATCGATCGAATTGCACGGCGCGGCCGGGAAATTGGATCCCGGCCGCGCCTATTTTCCTGGCGAAACGGACAGAATTTCCGTCGATTGCAGCGAACTCGCAAGTTCCGGCGGCGGCGCGACGCGCACCAGCCCGGCGGCGATCAGCGAATCCACCCACTCGCGCGAGACGCGCTCGGGAAAGCCATACGTCCGCCGCAATCGTGCGATCTCCAACCAGTTGAAAACGACGTGCGTCACGCCCTCGCGCCGCAGCCACGCGACGCACTCCGCCGGAGATGCGGTCCGGCCAAATTCGATCCACGGGTCGCGATTGAACACGGTGTGGTATGTGATCTTCCGATCCACGTAGAACACCGCCGCGTCGCCGATGAGCCGGACGTTTGCGTCCGGCGGGAGCACACTGTTGAGCGGGTGGTTTTCGACGAAGACGTCCTGCCGGCCGATCAGCATGAGCACCGGCAGGCCGGTGCGGCGCTGCCACGCCGAATACGCCGAAGTGGCGGACAGCAAAGCGACGGCGGCGCCGGCGGCGACGAGCACGAGCGTCACGATCGGCGCGAATCGGCGCGCGCCCGCGGACGCCGCGCCGCTCCACTCGCCCCAGACGACCGCGGCGGGAATAATCAACGGCACGAGGAACCGTCCGGGAAAGTGAGTTGCGGCCAACCAGACGACGATCATCAAGACCGCCCAGAGCGCGAGACGTCTCGTCGCGCCGCCCTCCCACCTCAACGCCACTCCGAGCAGCAGCGCAACCGGCGCCAGCCCGAATAGCGATGCTCCCGGAACCGACGGCAGATCGCCGACGCGCCCCAGGAAGATCTCCCGCGCCGCCGCCGCAACGCGCGGCAGGACGCCCTTCTCGGCGTCCGTTGCCGCATGGCCGCGCGCCCACTGCTCCGCCTGTTCCTGCGACCAGGCCCGCCCGCCTAACCACGAATACGCGAAAGGATAGATGGGGTTGCCGGTCTGGACGGTGCTGCGAATCAGCCAGGGGGAAAGCGCGAGCAGCACGGCGGCGACGAACAAGCCGGTCGATCGCAACCGCCGTGAGAGCGGCTGCGAGAAATCCGCGAGCAGGAGCGCACCGAGCGGCGCGGCGACCAACCCAAGCGCGGTCAGCTTTGTCGCGCCGGCCAGCCCGCCGCACAGCCCCGCCAGTCCTGCCTGCATGTTCCGTCGCGGGTCGCGCCAGGCGCGCACAATTTCGCCGGCCGCGACCGCCGCATAGAAGAGCAGCGCGTTTTCGACATACGCGAGGCAGCCCAGATAAGCGACCCAGGGCGTCGCAGCCGCGAGCGCGGCGGCGCACCACCGCACGCGGCTGGTCGGCGCATACGCGACCAGGGCGAGAACGAACAGGCCGCCGAACGCGGCGTGGAGCAACTGGGCCGAGATGGCGGCGGCGTGCGAACCGCCGACAAGGTGCATCAACAGCAGGTAGAAGATCTCCATCTGCTGCGGGAACGCGGCGTAGACGTTGTGCGCCAGGAAGGCGATGCGGCCCGCGTCGAAGTGCTCTCGCGCGGACTGGAGGTGGTATTCGAGCACGTCGTACCCGTTTGCTTCGCCAGGCCAGATCACGCCCGGCGGAAGCGTGGCGCCGGTGAGCATTACGAAAAGCGGAATCGTCATCAGGCCGGCGATGGCGAAGCGAATTGCCGGCGGCACCGGCGGTTCGGCGGGTACTGAATTCAACGTCGGAGAGCGTGCGGCGGGGTCTTGCGAGCTCAACAAACAGGCCGCGCCCGCAACGCCTCCGGCAATGATCAATCCCCACGCCGTCGCCGCTCCCAACCACCCGGTGACGCCCAGCCCGAGCGCCGCGATGCCGAGCAGAAACAAACCCAGCACGAGCGAAATCACGAACTGCTGGATCGGCGGACGCTGATCGAAACCGAACCGGCGGACTGGCCACGCCCCCCAACCCGCCGCCGCGAGCAACACGGCGACGACCGGCAGCCCATCGGCAGCGAGCACAACCGCCGCGGCCGGTTCGAGCAGCAGCACGATCGCCAGCGGAAACAGAACCGGCCACGCGAGCCGCAGCTTCCGAAACGCCGTAACGCTCGATAACGCCGATCTGCTCATCGCGGCGCGCCTTCCACCGTCAGATCAACCCGCCGCTTCCAGCGATCGGCTTCCTGCTTATCCTTCTCATTCGCATATGCGTCCGGCGGACCGACCCATTGCTCCCAACCGCCGTGCTCCAACAGAAACTGCCGCACATCCTGGCAAAGCTGGCATTTTCCGGAGTAACCCTCGGGTCGGGGCGCGAAACCGAGCGCCGCCGCAGCCTGATACAGCTCAAAACTCCCGCCGCTTACCACGCGCCCGATGATCGGATGTTCGCGCCATCGCTCGGCGAGTTCCTTCCAGAGCTGCGGAATGGGCGTGCGGAGCGCGTTGCCGATGATGATCCCGCTGCACACGCCGGGGAAGACGTTGCCGTACGGATCGATGTGCACGTGCCGGCCGTGCAGGACTTCGCGAACGCAATTGGCGTCGCGAAAATGCTCGGCGGGGAAACGCTCGTAAAACTCGGCCAACCGGTCGGAGGCACGGCCCGTCAAGCGCTCCCTGTGTCGGGCCAGCGCGACGGCGTAGGCACGACGTTTCGCATCGTCATCGGACTTGCGCACGTCCACCGGCTGGTTGTAGAAATCCCACCAACGCACGCGCACGCGCGACGGGCCGAGCACCGCTCTGGCGATCTCGACGCACCGCACCACGCGCTCCATCGGCACGAATTCCTGGTGAAACACGTCGGCGCTGATCAATAGCAGGTCGATGCCCAAAGCGTTGAGCTGTTCCAGCCGCGCCCGCGTCAGACCGTCGGACGTCGCCCAAAAAGCATTCGTCTCCACCTTTTCGAGCCGCGTGAGCCCGGCATCGCGGGCAGCGCGGACGATCGACAGGAGCTGCACCCAGTCGCCGAACGGCTCGCCGCCGGCCAGGTGGATGCGCATCGTTTTTCCGGCGGACGCGGCGAGTTCATCAAGCCCGCGCCACATCTGAACCGCGTCCGCAGCGGACATCGCGCCCCCGCGATCGGGCGCGCTATAGACGTAGCAGAACGCACACCGGGCGTTGCACCAATAGGTGATCATGAGCCCGGCGAATTCCCAGACCGCAAGCTGATCGGCCGGAAGGCTGGGCGGCGCAGGACGACTGGCGGACCGTCTTTTTGCCATGATCGAGCGGAAATCCTATCCGCCGGCCGCGGCTGGGGCACGCCGAATCGTCCCCTCTCTTCCGATTGCTCTGCTGCCGCAGTAGAGTTTGCCGACGCCCATGCCGCCGCTGATCGACCAGGCTGTCGTGCTTCGGCTTTCGGATTACTCCGAAACCTCGCAAATCGCCACGCTTTTTTCGCGCGGCAACGGACTCGTTCGTCTGATCGCCAAGGGCGCCCGCCGCCCAACTCGGAGCCGCCCTTCCATCGGCCTCGATCTGCTCGAATCCGGCGAGGCGCTTTTCGTGCTCGCCAAGGGCGAGGCCGGTTTGGGAACGCTCACAGACTGGAAGCAGCAGCAACTGTTTCTCGAGCTTCGAACGAATCCCGTGCGGCTTTATGGCGGCCTGTACTCAGCTGAGCTGCTGCTGGCGACGATGCAGGAAAATGATCCGCACCCGGACGCCTTTGATGCGGTTTTTTCGCTCCTGATCGAGCTATCCGACCCCGCTTCACCCCCGCCGAATAACGCCGCCATTGCGAAAGTCGTGCGTTTTCAGGCTGACTTGCTACGGTCGATCGGATACCTGCCGAATCTGCGGCAGTGCGTGGGCTGCGGGCGCACGCGGTCCCGCGGCCAGCCAGCCTGGTTCAGCTCGCGGGCGGGCGGCTTGCTGTGCGCGAAATGCCAGGATCGATATCCGGACAAACACGAGCTGCGGGCGGCTCTCCTGGACGGGCCGCGCGGCACCACACCCCCGGAGGAGTGGTTCGCCCTGCTGGACTATCACCTGACGGAGGTCTCGGCACGTCCATTTCTGGCGGCGAAATGTCTTCGCGAAGCGTTGGCGACGGGCGGCGGTCATCTATAATCCAACGATCGCCGGTTGAGACGTACTGCGGCGGCCAGAGGCGGCTTTTCGACGGCTGCCGATGGTGTGCATGTCGCGTGGAGGCTCGCGGCTTCGAATGCACGATTCGCTACCCAGCGTGGTTCCCATATTTCCTTTGCCGGAAGTGGTCCTCTTCCCACAACAACTTCTGCCGCTGCACATCTTCGAGCCTCGCTATCGCGCGATGACGGCGGATGCGCTGGCGGATCACGGCTGCATCGCAATCGCGCTGCTTCGTCCCGGATACGAAGAAGCGTATTTCACGCCTCACGCGATGATTCACCCCGTCGTCGGCGTGGGTCGAATCGTCACCGCGGAGCGGCTGCCGGACGGGAGATACAACCTGCTGCTGCGCGGCGAAGCTCGCGCGCGCGTTTCGGCGGAGGAAACAATTCACGGGTATCGTCTCGGCGACATCGAAGTCATCCGACCCCGCCCGAGCGCTCCGAACGGCGCACTTTGCGACCTGCGCGGACGACTGAAAGCCGCTGTTCAGTCTGTTTCCGCATGCCGGATGCCGTGCCGCGACGCCTTTCTCGCTCTGTTCGATCAGAACTTGTGCTTCGGCCCGCTCGTCGATCTCATCGCAGGCGCCTCGCCGATCGCGGCGGAACTGAGGCAGACTCTTCTGGAAGAGCTGGACGAAAGACGGCGCGGCGAGCACTTGCTCGAGACGCTCTGCGTCGTGAACGCCGTCCAAGACACCGATCGTGCCGCCGCCCGCCCGGAACATGTCAGCATGAACTGACTTCGAGTTTCTCGCAAAGCCACGCAGCAGGAGTCCGTCCACGAGGACGTCGTAGCGTCGGACCTCCGAGTCCGACGGTGATTGCGGTAGGAATGCCCCGTCGGACTCGGAGGTCCGACGCTACGACGCCAGCGGGACGCTGCCGCTATCCCGTCGTCATGCCGCCTTCGACAAATCGCCGATGCAGCCGCGCGTACGTGCCCGCCCCTGCGATCAATTCCCGGTGATTTCCGCGCTCGACGGATTCGGTCGCCGTGTCGATGGCGCTGGTGGCTTCGTCCAGAATCAGGATGCTCGGGTCGGCCAGAAACGCCCGGGTGAAGCAGATGAGCTGCCGCTGACCCACGGAGAGGCTTGCCCCGCGCTCGCCGACCTCGGTCCGCAGGCCCTCGGGTAGAGCCAGGATCGCATCGAGCGTACCAAGCTCGCGCGCCGCACGCTCGACGTCTTCATCGCTCGCCTGCGGGCGGGCGTAGCGTATGTTGTCGATGATCGTCCCGCTGAAAAGAAAATTGCTCTGGAGCACGATCCCCATTTGCCGATGCAGCGACTCGCCGGAAACGAGACGCAGGTCGTACCCATCGATCGTGACGCGACCCGCCTGCGGCTGATAGAAGCGCGCGATCAGCGAAATGATGCTGCTCTTGCCGCTGCCCGTCGGCCCGACCAAGGCGACCGTGCGGCCGGCCGGGGCCTCGAAATCCACCTCGTGAAGCACAGGTCGATCCGCCGAGTAACCGAACGTCACTCCCTCGAACCGCACGTGCCCGCGCAGCCGCGGAAGCGAAACGGCGTCCGGCGAATCCAATACCTCGGGCCGCGTGTCCAGAAGCTGGAAGATCCGCTCGGCACCGGCCATCGCCATCAGAAGCTGGTTGTGGAAATTCCCGAACGCCAGGATCGGATTCATGAACCAATCCCAATACAGAAACGCGGTCACCACCGCCGCCACGCCGCCGGGCATGCGGCCCGACATGACGAGGTACGCACCATAGAGCAGGATGATGATGCGGCCCAGCGTGCCCACGAGTTGGATCAGCGGTTGAAACGCGCCGTTGATGCGCGCAACCTGGACGTTGTTGACGGTGTTCTGCTCCTGGAGCCGGTTGAAAACGGCGAGGTTCCAATCCTGTCGATGAAATGCGGTCACGACGCGCGATCCGGTGATGTTCTCCGCGAGGTTCGTCGCGACGCGCGTGTAGGCTTCGCGCGCGATCTGGTGCTGGATCGCCGCTTTCCATCGATAGAAGCGATTGGCCGCGTACAGGATCGGCGTCAGCCAGACGACCGCGAGAAACAGCCGCGGCTCGGTCGCCAGCAGCATTGTCGCCGCAAACACCATCATCAACGCGTTCTTGATCAGGATGTCGAGGCCCCAGACGTTGATTTCGCGCAGGCTGCCGAGGTCGGAAGTGCAGCGGCTGATGATTCGCCCGAGCCGGGTGCGATCGTAATAGCTCATGGAGAGCTTCTGGAGGTGGGCGAACAAGGCGTGCCGCAGGTCGAATTGCACCCTTTCGCCGGCGCCGGTCATGATCAGGATCTGGGACCGTTGAAGCACGACCGAAATCGCCAGCGCCAGGCCCCACCATCCAATGATCCCCAGCAATTGCCGTACGGCGATCGCTCCGGCGTCGGCGGGCGCACCTTCGCGCACGGCGTCGGTCGCGGCGGCGATGATGCGGCCGATGAAATAGGGTGAGAGCAATTCGAGCAGGATCATCGCCACGCCCAGCGCGACGCCGAGCGAATAGCGGCGGGCGTACGGACGCAGCCAGCCGATCAACCGGCGAACGAGCGCCGCGTCGATCGGTCGATACGCCGGCTCTTCCTCGCCTTCGACGGGAATATCGGCAAGAGAACGGCCCCAAAAAGCGGCGGCCAGGCGGCGCCAGATTGTGCGAACGGCGCTGCTCACGGCCGCTTCTCCGCTTCTTCTTCGGCGGACCGGCCCGCCGCCTGCGCCAGCCGAACGTCCGCGTCGTCGCGCACGCGATCCAGGTGCGACTCAGTCTCGAACAAGTGCCGCGGCGGGAGAAGATCGTCTGCGAGTTGGTGCGCGGCGATTTCGCGGTAATGTCCATCGCGGGCAAGCAACTCCGCGTGAGTCCCCATCTGCGTGACGCGGCCGTTCTCGAGCACGATCACCAGATCCGCCCGGCGGACCGTGCTGATGCGATGCGAGATCACGAAAACCGTGCGGCCCGAGAGCGACTCGCGCATGCCGCTCTGAATCAGCTCCTCGGTTTCGGGATCGACGGAGGCGGTGGCGTCGTCGAGGATCAGGATTCGCGGGTCGCTGTGGACGGCTCGTGCGATCGCCAGGCGCTGCCGCTGGCCGCCGGACAAGGTCGCGCCGCGCTCGCCAATCGTGGTCTTCAGCCCGCGCGGCAAGGCATCGATGAACTCTTGCGCCTGCGCGAGACGCGACGCGGCTTCAACGCGGCCGTCGCACCATTCGGGCCGCCCATACGCGATGTTGTGCTCGACGGTCTCGCTGAACAGAACCGTTTCCTGAAAGACGATCGCGATCTGCCGGCGGAGGCTGCGCAGCGGCACGTCGCGCACGTCGACCCCGTCGATCAGGATGCGGCCGGACTGCGGGTCGTACAGCCTCGCCAGCAGTTGCACGAGCGTGCTCTTTCCCGCTCCGGTCGGGCCGACCAGCGCCACGGTCTGGCCGGCCTTCGTCTCAAAAGACACCGCATGCAGCACGGGGCGGGCTGGGTCGTAGCCGAACGTCACGCCCTCGAACCGCACCGCACCGCCGCCGGGCGGAAGCTCCACGTCCGATGCGGACTCCGGCACGGCGTCCGCCGCGTCGAGCACCTCGCGCAGCCGCCCGGCGGAAACGATCGCATTCTGATAGTTGTCGTTGATGACCGCGATCTGTTGGAGCCGCGCCAGGATCGCCCCCATCGCCGAACCGAGAATGAGCACGTCGCCGGCCTGGAGCGCGCCGCGAATGACCAGCATTCCCGCCGCCAGAAAGAGCGACAGGTGCGACGCCAGCGAGATGGCGCGGATGACGGGCGTGTAATTGGCGTAGAGCCGGATGCGCCGCAGAACGCGATCGCGGTAGTCGTCGCAGCTTCGGGCGTATTTGTCGATCTCCTGCTGTTCGGTCGCGAACGCGCGGACGACGTGTACACCCGAGATGTTCTCGCTCAGGATTGCGACGTTGCGGTCCGCCGCGTCCATCACGCCGCGCTGGAGCGGCTGCACGCGGCGGCTGAAGCGAACGGTGTACCAGCCCCAGATCGGCAACGGAGCGAGCGCCAACGCCGCCAGCCAGGGCGAGCGGCTGAGCAGCAGCGCGAAATAGCCGCTGACGATGAGCACGATTTCGAGCGTCAGCAGCAGCGAGGACTGAATGAACGCGCGAATGTTCTGGAGGTCGTTGAACGCCCGATTGATCAGCTCGCCGGTCGAATGAACGTCGTGAAACGCCTGCCCGAGCCGCTGAAGCCGGTCGTAGACGGCTTCGCGAATATGGAAGACTTTGTTCATGCTCAGCTTGGCGAACGCGACCTCGCGCAGGTACTGAAGCAATGCCAGCGCGGCGGCGAGCATCGCCAGAATCAGGATCGCGTCGCGCAGCGGCCGGCCGTTTGCATCGCCGCTGCGCAGCCAATCCCAGAAACCGGCCGCGATGACGCGCTGCTCAGCCGGAAGAAGCTTGATTTCGTTCACTGAGCGGGCGGTTTGGCGGACGACGAGAATCTCCAACCCGACCCACAACATCTGCCACAGGCAGGCCGCCACCGCCAGCCGCCAAACGGGCCGCAGAAAACCGAACATCCACGCCAGATGCCGGCGTTTTTCGGTGAAGCTGGATTGGGAATCAGGCGCTTCCGGCGAAGCGGCTGCGGCGGTTTTCATGTTCGTGGCACGTCGGCCGAGCCCCTTCCCGTCGCGGGATTGCGCGGCGCGGGATCAACATCCCGGCTTCACAAATGCTACGCGGGTGCGTGGCACGGTCAAGCCGACGTTGACGGGTGGCACGCAACGCCGTTAACCAACTCTGGGGGTTCCTTGCAAGTTCATCCGATTAATTTCGGTCTTTTCTTGCAGGGTGAGCCTGCGCAAAAACGGAGCGCCCGGCGGCTTTTCGCGTTTCTTGCGCGGGTAGTGGC
>JACRLV010000117.1 GCA_016235145.1 Planctomycetota bacterium | reverse complement strand
GCCGCTCCGCAAAGCAGGGAAGCCTGGCGTGGTCTGGCCATGGCGGGAATCGGCTTGGCGAGCGCTCACCTCGCGCTCGAGAACTTTGTGGATGCGTGCGACTCGGCGTCGGATGCAGTCAGTGCAACGAGACGGTTCCCCAACCGCGGGGCTCCGGCGGGTGCAATGGAGCAGGCCCTGCGCTGCCGCGGCCTGTTGGTGCTTTCAGAGGCCGAACGAGCGCTCCAGGAGGAACAACGTGGGACAGAAGCCTTTCTGGCAGCGCGCACGATTGCCCGCTCGCTCCTTGCACGCGACCCGATCAACTTTGAGTTTCAGCAATTGGCGGCGAAATGCGCTGCCGAATAGGCGATCGACTGTGGGGATGTGAAATCAATGCCGTGATGCGTCGGAGCGAGTCGGAAACACGCCCTCTTCGAAAACCAGTCTGTTCTCCTCCGAGGGCGAGTAGAGCCTCATCGAACGTTCCGCCTAACCGCCGTTTCGAGATCGACCGCGCTCGCCGCCGCACGACGCTGGCCAAAAGGAGTATCGGAGTACAGCGCCGCCACGCGAAACCGGGTCGCCATTCGGACCCGTTGGCGGAGTCAGGTTGTCGTCCGTCGTTGACCACCGGGACGATTGAGGAGCAACGTGGCGAAAATCGCAAGGCGATGGCCGCGGAAGACTGCCGTGCCCTTCGGCGTCGAGTGAATGCCGACGGAAACGCGCCTGCCGCGGAGGATCCCCGATCCGATTTCCGCCAGGCGAATTCACCGAAGCCCCTCTCATTTCCTCGACGGCCCAATGATCTCGGTTGCGAACGAGGAAGAACCGTCGAATAATGCGCTCCGTTTCATTCCTGAGCCGCATCAGATGGTCCGTGGACGGTGAAATGGCTGCATCGAGATCTGCACTTGTTCCCGGCGCAATCGTCCGAGGCCCCCTGCTCCCTGAACCAATTGAGTTGATCACCGCTGTGGCGGTCGCTACGTCCGTCAGACTCATCGGCCGCGGCCTCCGGTCGAGCCGTGCCTACGACCCGGTTCTCACCCTCGAGCAACTGTCGCAGCTCGAAGTCGCCGCCCCCTGGGGGAAGTTTGACGGCGACGCCCGGCTGTTCCGTCTCGGAGTCGAAGCCCATCGGCTCGGCCTTGCGTTTGAATACGATCCCTACTTTTCGCTTTCAATAGCACGCGTCGATCCGCTTCCACACCAACTTGAGGCGGTCTACGACTACTTCATGAGATTGCCGCGAATCCGGTTTCTGCTTGCAGACGACCCTGGCGCCGGCAAGACGATCATGGCTGGGCTGCTGTTGAAAGAAATGAAGGCCAGAGGGTTGGTTCAGCGAACGTTGATCGTGACGCCGGCGAATCTCGGATTTCAATGGCAGCGCGAGCTCCGCGACAAGTTCCGCGAGCCGTTCAAGATCATCCGTAGCGCCGAACTGCGATCGAATTACGGCGTGAATCCTTGGCAGGACATCGACCAGGCGATCACTTCTGTTTCCTGGGTCTCGCGCATCGATGATGCCCGTGAGAGTCTGTTCCGTTCGCGATGGGATCTCGTGATCGTCGATGAAGCCCACAAGATGAGCGCCTACGCGGAGGACCGAAAGACGCTCGCCTATCGCCTCGGCGAGGCCCTTTCATCGATGACAGATCACTATCTGCTCATGACGGCCAACGGATCGGCCCCGGGAATGTGTCCTGGGAAGCGACCGGCGGCGCGATCGACAATGACGGGCAGTTCAGCACAGGCACCGACGCCGGCGTGTTCATGGTGCGATGCAGATCGGGTGAACTCTTGGGAACGGCCTCACTCCGCGTCAGCGCAGAGGGCGAACCTCGTCTCGAGCCGGAAAGCAGCGGATCGCCCGGCGGAGCGGTCCCGAACCTCTTGCGCTGGTCCGGCGTCGTGCCGGCGCAAAAGTGGATGAACTTCTATACAAAGATTGTGAGCAAACATGTGTCCAATCCCGGCATGCGCCTTTCCGTCACGTTTGAAGTGCCGCTGGACGCGGGCGATTGGAGCGGGTCGTGGCCGCGGAGTTTGAGGGTGCGGTAGACGCTCATCAGCACCGCCTGGGTCGTGGCGCCGCGGTCGGAGCGGTTGGACTGGCTGTTTTTGCGCAGGACGACCGCCGGCCGGATTTGGCGTTCGGCGAAGTTGTTCTCGAACGGGATCTGCGGATAGTCCAGGAACGTGAAGATGTGGTCGCCGGTGCGGCGCAGGCGTTTGAGCAGGCGGCGTACGTCAGCGTCGGCGCCGTTGTTCGCGGCGTCGTTGTTTGCGGCGTCGTTGCTGGCGATCAGCGCATCGAGGCGGCGGCCGAGGCGCGTGATGCGGCCGCGGTACTTCTCGGGCGAGAAGTCGGCCCGTTTGCGCAGGCGAATGCCGTCGCGGATCAGGCGCCGCAGCAGCTTGGCGAAGGCGCGCCAGCCCGCATCGCCGGCGTGCGGCGCGGCGGCCCGCCGTTCGTCGACCTTCTCCAATTCGCGCAGCAGGTGCACGAGGCAGTATTGCCGGTCGCCGACGGCGATCGACTCGTACGCCGTCCAGAAGTCGTGCAGCAGAATGCCGTCGAAGGCCTGGCCGAAGAAGCGCTGCAACACGGGACTTCCGCGGCAGCGGTCGATCATGTAGTAACACACTTGTCCATTCGCGAAACACCACAACCAGCAAGTCTGGCCGGCCACGCGCCAGCCGGTCTCGTCGGCGTGCAGGTGGGCCGAGGACTTGGCCTGCGCCGCGATCTGCTCGTACCACGGTGTCAGCACGTCGGCCAGCCGCCGCCACACATCCACCAGTCCGCCGGCGGAAAGCCGCGTTTGCAAGTGGAATTGCAGGATGTCGATCAGTTGGTCGATCGTCACGCCCAGGCCGTAATGGCTCCAACTCGTGAAGCCCGCCAGGCGATGGCCCAGCGTCGCGCCGGGCAGTGCATCGGGCACCTTGGGTTCGACGTCCTTCTTGCAGGCCGGACAGTAGTCGCGGTGAATCGTGTGCTCGGTGACGACCGGCTGAATGGTCTCGGGGATGTCTTCGGTGATGCGTGTCCGCGTGCGTCTGCAGCGCCGCAGCGCTCCCCCGCAGTCCGGACAGCACGCAGCCCGATGCTCGATACGCCGATCAATCCGCGGCGGCGCCGCGCGGCGCTGGCCGGGGTGGCCGTCGCGCGCCCCGGGCCGCTTGCGCCGCCGGCCGCGCGGCGCGGCGGCGTTGGGCTTGGCGTAGACCGGAATCATGCCCGAAGGCGTGGCGGGGGTCACGGCGAATGCCACTCCCCGGGCCTGCAACTCGGCGATGCGTGTGCTCTGGTCGGCGATGCACACGCTCTGCTCGGCGATGCGACGCGCGAGCGCCAACAACGCCAGCGCGACGATTTCGGGATCGTGCCCGGCGAGTTGCCGCGCCTGCGCCTCGTCCAGCTCGCCCGCCAACGCGGCGGTCAGAAGCGTTTCGGGTCGCAGTCTCGCGTCGGGCCCGCGCCTGCGCCTCGTCCAGCTCGCCCGCCAACGCGGCGGTCAGAAGCGTTTCGGGTCGCAGTCTCGCGTCGGGCGTCCGTGCCATGCCGATGAAATAGCACAAACCGCGCGCTGGCGCAAATTGCCCAATTTAACATTTTGCGGAGATTACGACGCAAACGGCTGAAGTGTTACTCGTGTTCTGGTTCCGAGGGAAGTAGTTCTGTGTTGGAACACTCGCATTTCCACACATAACACCCCATTGAATAGTTGCGTCCTGCGTCATCCGGCTTCGAAATGCCCACACTTATACCGCCATTCGAAACTCCCCCATTGACTTGCACTTTGTATCCTCCGCCGCCGGAAAGGCAGATCTGGAGTGTGTTCGAACTGGGTCTCGACTCTGTGTAGTCGACATATGCCGACAATACACCGTTCTGGTCTAACTTCTGACCTTTATTAGTCTGGAATGCCGTACAGCAATCATCGCAGGTTATCTGAAAAGACAGGTAGGCGCCGGCGCCGGATGTCGAGCCGCCCACCCAGAACAAATACCCAGCGATGGTTCTGGCCGTCATACTGGCAGTACTACTAATATAGAGGGACGAATCGGTGGGCTTATCCACAAAAACGTCCACAACAAAGTCACAGTTCCAGAAATTCCATACTTTGCGTTGCTCATTATAGGCAGGCGGCAATGGTGATTTCAATTTCGGCGCGCACTGGCGAAGCCCAACACCATCGATTCCATTCGTCGGGAAATTCTGGACGAATGCCAGGAGTGCTGGGCCATCCGCCTCTTCGAGCGGATCCCGGCCCAACCACCGTCCCGCGATCGCCGCGTAGTACCGATACCCGCAATACCCCACCCCCGTCTCGGCGTCGAAGGTCTTGGTGCTGAAACGCCAGCGGTTGCTCGTGGCGTAGGTGCCGTTCGCGACGACGGCGTTGCCGTACGGGTCGTACTCGTAATGCGCGACAATCGCGCCGGGCGGGACGCCCGGACCACCCGTCGCCGCCGGGTCGAGGAGTTGCGTGACGTTGCCGTTCGCGTCGTAGCAGTAGATGTATTTCAGGTCGGTCGACGTGCCGTTGTAGTCGTAGACGCTCAGCAGCCCGCCGATGCCGCCGGCGGATTCGAGAAGAGACCGGCCGGAGAGCCTGTGAATTTTTCTCTTGACGGGCGTGATATGATTTGATGCATGATTAAAGATCAAGAGCTTCCGGGAATGGGTGGGTTGG
>JACRLV010000116.1:3325-12230 GCA_016235145.1 Planctomycetota bacterium | reverse complement strand
CCATCCGTGGCCATGCTCTTCATGGAACGCTCCTTGTTCTCGCTCAAAAACCACAGGCGAGAATACCACAAAGGAGCGTTCTTTCTTGGAAAAAACGCAACAAACCACCCGAGTTGGTTTACGGCGTTGCGTGCCACCCTTTAATTCGCGCTGGCGCTTGGGGCTCGAATTGAGCGATGCGGCGGAATCCGAAACTGCACTCTTTGCGCCGCTGCGCCCGTGTTTGCTTTGCGATTTCGCCGCGAAGCGCGCACCATACGCCGCAATGAAAACAGCGAAACCCACCCTCGTCCTCCTCGCAGCCGGTGTCGGCAGCCGTTACGGCGGGCTGAAGCAGCTCGACGCGTTCGGTCCCGCCGGCGAGACGATCATGGAGTACTCGATCTTCGACGCCCGCCGGGCCGGTTTCGGAAAGGTCGTGTTCGTCATTCGCCCGGACATGGAGGACGTGTTTCGCGATGGGATCGGGCGCAAGATTGAGCGTCTGATCGAGGTGCGGTACGCCCACCAGCGCCTGGACAATCTGCCGGCGCCGCACCGGGTTCCCGAAGGCCGGACAAAGCCCTGGGGAACGGGCCAGGCTTTGCTGGTCGCGGCGGACGTGGTCGGCGAGCCCTTCGTCGCGGCGAACGCGGACGACCTGTACGGCCGAAGCGCATACAAGGTGATGGGCGAGTTTCTGACGCAAGCCGCGCAGGACTCGCCGCCCAGGTTCGCGATGGTCGGCTATCGGCTGCGCGACACGATGTCGGAGCAGGGCACGGTCTCGCGTGGCGTGTGTGCGTGCGATCCGCCGGGATGGCTGAAATCAATCGTCGAGACCACGAAGATTGAAAAGGCCGGCGACGACGGGCGAGCCCAGGACGCCAGCGGCCAATCTCGCGCGATTCCGGGCGACACGCTCGTCTCCATGAATTTCTGGGGATTCCAACCGAGGTTTTTCGACGACCTGCGGGCCGGATTCTCGCGTTTTCTGGCCGGCAGCGGCGGCAGCGCGACCGCGGAATACTATCTGCCCGTCGCCGTTCAGGAGTCGATGCGCGACCGCGGCAGCCGGGTCCGCGTTTTGGAGAGCGCCGACGCCTGGTGCGGCGTGACGCACCGGCACGACAAAACGCCGGTGGAGTCGATGCTGCGTCGGCTTGTCACTCAGGGCGTCTATCCGTCACCACTCTGGGGGTAGCGGCCCGCGCTTGCGCGGCCGCGAATTGGCCCCGCGCGCTGACGCTCGGGGTCCTGAGAATGAACCCTCACCCCGACCCTCTCCCGGAGTACCAGGAGAGGGGGCTGTTCGCCGTTCATTGGTTACGCTTCATTGGCCGCCGCTCATTGGTCGCCGCTCGAAACGGCCGATACGATCCTTCTGGCGGTGCGTATCAAACCTACCGCACACTGAGGAGAACTCTTATGCGCAGGCACATTGCCGCTTTGATTACGCCGCTGCTGGTTGCGGGAATCGTGCACGCCGGCGAGCGGGCCGACCTGAAGGTGACGCGGGTCGCGGTGTTTTCGAGCGGCGTAGCGTACTTCGAATGCGAGGGCGTCGTACGCGACTCCGCGCAGGCCGAACTCAGCTTCCGCACGTCGCAGATCAATGACATCATCAAGTCGCTGATCGTGCAGGATCTCGGCGGCGGCAGCGTCGGCGTCGTCAGCTACGCCTCGCAGGATCCGCTCGAAAAAACGCTCAAGAGCTTCGGCGTCGATCTGACCGGCAAGCCGACGCTCGGCGGGCTGCTCGATCAGCTCCGCGGCGAGGCGGTGGAAATCAGCGGCGCCCGCAATCTGAGCGGCTCGATCGTCGGGGTCGAAAAGCAGAAGGCCACGCTCGACAAGGGCGTCGTGGAGTACGACGTTCTCAACGTGCTGACCGAGGCAGGAATTCAGCAGCTCCGAATCAGCGAGCTCGGCGGTATTCGCCTGACGAACGCGAAGCTCGATGCGGAGCTGCGAAAGGCGCTGGCCGCCCTGGCCACCAGCCACGACGCGGACAAGCGCACAATCGGTCTGGAATTCGACGGCAAAGGCGAACGCCGCGTGCGCGTCGCGTACCTGCTCGAAGCGCCGATCTGGAAGACGACCTATCGCCTGGCGCTCGACGACAAGGGAAAGCCGTTCCTGCAAGGCTGGGCGACCGTGGAAAACGCGACCGAAGACGATTGGCGCGACGTAAACCTGTCGCTGGTCAGCGGCCGTCCGATCTCATTCACGATGGACCTGTACACCCCGATCTACATCCCACGGCCGCGCGAGGAGCTCGAGCTGTACGGGTCGCTGCGCCCGCCGACGTTCGAAGGCGGCTTTGCGCAAGCCGAGGCCGCGCCGGCGGAAAAGGCGATGTCGCTCGGGCGACGAGCCGCCGCGCGCGGACGCGACGCCGCCGGATTGGAAATGAAGGCCGTACCTGCCGCTGCCCCGCCGCCCGCCCCGGCCACGCTCGGCGAGTCGGGCGTCGAGTCTGCCGCCAAGGCCCAGTCCGCCGGCGAGTTGTTCGAATACACCATCAAGACGCCCGTGTCGGTCGGCCGCCAGCATTCGGCGATGCTGCAGCGTCTGATCGCCTACGCGCTCGACCTTGCCGTCGAGATCGATGTCGATGCCGCGAGCCACCCGGAGGAGATCACCAGCCTGCGGATCGTTAAGGGCGTGCTCACGTACAAGAACCGCTTGATCGACGAGCGGACCTACGCGATCAAGAACAAGGACCGCAAGGATCGCACGGTGATACTCGAACAGGCGCACAGCGACGATTGGAAGCTGGTCGAGCCGAAGGAGGCGATGGAAAAGACCGGCGGCCTGTCGCGGTTCAAGGTCGCGTCGGCGGCGGGGAAGACTTCGGCGCTGAAGGTCGTTTTCGAGCAGATGCTGGAGCAATCCGTCGGCATCGCACCGATGAATGCCGACCAGATTCGCATGTACATCAACATGAAGTCGATCTCGGCGAAGGTGAAGGAAGCGCTGGAGCGCGTGGTGCAGATGAAGAAGGAACTGGACGACGTCACGCGCCAACGGACTTTGCGGGAAACCGAGGCGAACGAAGCGGTCGCCGAACAGGCGCGAATTCGCGAGAACATCAAGACGCTTCAGGCCGGATCGGACCTCTACCGCAAGCAGGAGCAGAAGTTCGACGAGAGCGACAAGCGGATCGACGCACTTCGAACGCAGGTCGCGGAGCTTCGAGCCGCGGAGAACCAGCGGCGAAGCGCCCTGGAGTCCTACCTGCTTTCGCTCGACGTGGAGTAGCGCCGGGTGAAGCCGGATCTGTCACAAAACGAGCAAGCGCGGACAGTGTCCGTCTCGCAATTCGTCGGTGGAGCGGCGCGCACGGCGGCCGATGCGGTCGCTGTGGAGGAGCCGTTGCACCTGCGTCTCGCGGGGCGGTCGCTGACGGTGACGATGCGTACGCCGGGGCACGACGAAGAGCTGATCGCCGGCCTGCTGCTGAGCGAGGGGGTGATCCGATCGCCGCGTGATCTCGCGCGTGTGCAACGCTGCCCGGACGACGCCGGCGGAAACACCTACGATGCCTGGCTGCGCTCCGATTCAGCGCCAGACTTCTCGAAGTTCTCGCGGCATGTGTTCTCTTCGGCCAGTTGCGGCGTCTGCGGCGCCACGACGATCGACGCCGTGCATCGAAACTGGCCGGCGGTCACCGCCGCGTGGCGCGTCAGCCCTCCGCTGATTTCAAGCCTGCCCGGGTTGCTGCTTGCTCAGCAGACGGTTTTTCGCGAGACAGGCGGTTTGCATGCTGCCGGTCTGTTCAGCCTCGATGGACGGTTGGTGGCTGTGCGCGAGGACATCGGTCGGCACAACGCGGTCGACAAGATTCTTGGGCGGGCGCTGCTGGACTCTTGTCTGCCGCTACGCGAGCACCTCCTGATGATCAGCGGCCGCGCGTCGTTTGAAATGGTGCAGAAGGCGCTCGCCGGCGGAATCGCGCTGATTGCGGCCGTGTCGGCGCCTTCGAGCCTGGCGATCGATCTGGCGCAGCGCAGCGGTCAGACGCTGATCGGTTTCGTGCGGGACGAGCGATTCAACGTGTACGCGCACGGTCATCGCGTTGGGCCCGCGCTGGTGAAAGACGGATAACCGTCGCGCTGCCGCGCGGATGGTGTGCTCAGCGTCTTCTATTTCGAAGCGCGATGTGCAGGCCCGGTTTTTGATCTCGCGCCGCAGGAAAAGCTGTCTACGCGGGTCCCAAAAACGGCGTTGGTTCTTCGCGTGCGTCGCTGGTTCTGCGACCGATTTTCGGGCTCGGACGGCAATCCTCGCGAACACTCTTCAATAGCAATCTGTCTTTTGGTTCGCGGTCGGCGGAATTCTATGCTTTGAGAGTTACTGATCAGCGTCGAACGTCGAGCGGACTCACCTGGCGTATTTCCTGCCTGGGGAGTATTTAGTCGGCCCGGCCCGCGTCTGTTTTGAGGCGAGGCTGGAGCGAAGCGCCGCCCGCCCGGATGGGAAAGGACACAGCCAGTCATGCGTTGTTCCGCACAGCACTCAGATTCCGTCGGCAGTTCGAAGGCACCCCGGAGCATCGCGGGCCGGGCGTGGCTCGCCGCGTCCGTCATTGCGTTGGCGCTCGCCAGCGGTCCCGGCGGCTGCAACCCATCCGATTCGACGGCGCCGGACGATCGAACCGGTACGGTCGTGGCGGGCATCACGATCGAGAATCCGCCCGGACAGGATCCCAACGATCCGTCGGTTCCATCCGCGCAAGTCGACCTCGGCGGGGGAACAGTTCTCGAAGTGCGTCCCAGCGAGCTGGATTTCGGCACGGACTATTCGCAGATCGGCTTCACGCTTCGCAACATTGGAACCGGCGCCGTCGACTACAGCGTCGTTTCCGATTCGATCTGGGCGAGCGTCGAGCCGTCGCAAGGCTCGACCTCCGGCGAGCGCGACGGCGTCATGGTCAGCGTGGATCGCATTGGAATGCCTGCCGGCGCGTTCACGGGATCCGTGACCGTACACGCCAACGGCGGTGCGATTCCGATTGCGCTGCGCATGAGCGTGCGGTCGGGCGCTGCCCCCTCCAGCAATCTGGTCGTCTCTCCCACGTCGCTTGATTTCGGCGCAACCACGGATGCGCTGACGCTCGGCGTTCGGGCGGACGGGGCGATCCCGATCAGTTACACGCTTGCCGCCGATGCGACTTGGATCAATCTACAGACGGCTTCCGGAACCAGTTCCGGCGAAACGGACTCGATCACCGTGACCGTGTCTCGCGATGACATTCCGCCGGGGGCGGCCACTGGTCGCATACTCGTTTCCGGCAACGGTCAGACGATTACGGTCACCGTGAGCGCCATCGGCAGCGATACGCGGCTGGTTACCGGCCATGTGCGCAGCGGCGGACTCGGCGTCGCGGGAGTCTCCCTGGAAGCCAGCGGCAGTGCAGGGGCTGTGCTAACGACGGCGGATGGGTATTTCGAAATCGCAGTGCCGTATGGCTGGCACGGGACGCTCACGCCGAAGGACGACGCCCATCTTCACAACCCGACGAACCGCGTCCTGGTGGACGTGCGCCGGCGGCTTGAGAACCAGGACTTTGAGTCGCTCGCGCCATCCGGCGCCGTACCGCCGATCTTCATCCGTTACGACGACGGCCAAGGCCGGATTTACCGCGACCAGATGAGCTATTCGGACGATCGCATGAGCGCGACGATCCGACTGGTCGGCGAACAGCAGTGGGAATTGTCGCTCAATAACCAGGGGCACGCGATTACCGAGGTCTGGTTCCCCTGGGACTGGAATCAGGTCAAGTTGAACGACAACCTGGTGGACGACGTGTTGTTCACGACGCTGTTTGCGGGCGTCGCCCGTTTGCCGCATGAGGCGGTGGAATGGGGTTGGAACGGATTTGTCTATCCCGGCGGCGCATTTGCTCCGCTGAACGTATTGGCCGATCCCTATCGCGCTAGAATCATGGCCGCGACCAACTGGCCGCCGCGCAGGGTGTCGGCGATGTGGTCGTTGCACCGTATGGCGCTGCGCTACGCCGACCCGCTCGGCGCGTACCAGACGCAAACGTATCGGGCGCTCAGCGCAATGGTCGAGGGCGACGCTGCCAACGGGCTCGATCCCTGGATGCTCGCGGCCGACAAGTACGCCGCCTGGCTCAAGCCCTCGATGCAGGCCGCGGGCAAGTATCCGAATTACGCGCCGTGGTTCCGGCACTGCAAGGGTTGGCTGCACGTCGGGTTGATGAACATGGTGGCGTTCGACCCGAATTGGCTGCGGACATTTTACAGCCTGTATCGCGATCACTTTCCGATCGTGCAGTGCTGGGGAGAAATGAGCAACTACGCCGGCGCGGATTATCCACCCGTACCGCCGCTCGAGCCCGGCGAACAGGTCGGTTGCTGCATCGCGAGCCGCGAGTTGCATCCGCGCTACGATCCGGGTCTGGTTGAATTTGCCGATTGGCTGCATGGGCAGGGCGGAAAGCTATCGTTGTACACGCGGCCGCGAACGGACCCGGCTACCGACATGGAGTACATGTTGGATGACACGACGATCATCAATGGCGAGACGAACCTTCAGTGGTATCGGGAGTGGATGCGCCGCAACCTCCAGGATCGCCGGTCGGATCTGTTGTATCTGGACGTCTTGGGGCGGCGAAACCTCGGAACTCCGGAAGCATTGTGGGCCGCGATGGAAGGCGTGCCGCCGGAATCCGTGACCGAAGGAGTGGTCGACATCTATGCCGCTACCTACCTGATTGCAGGCTTCATCGGAGGGCAATCGGCCGGCGGGCTTCCGGATCGGCCGCTCGAGCGGCTGGGCCAGGGCTTCAGCACGACGAGCGTGCCGCGATTCGCTCGTTACCTCCTGCCGGATCGCGAATTCCTGCTCGGGCAGACGAACCTGGACGAGAATCTCTGGGGGCCGGCGGCCAACCATCTCGTCGAACGGCAGGCGTTCCTGATGGGAACCAAGCTCGACGTCATGACGCCTTGGGCGGACCACCTTCATCCCGAAGTGATGGAGGCGATGCTGGCATCGATTATCGCCGAGTGGGATCGTGTCGGCTGGTGGCTGCGCGAGCCGCAGTACCGCGACCGCTTCGGCATCACCAACCTTCCGGCGGGCGTAGACGCTCGCTACTTCGTTGATCGCGACGGCTTGCCGCTTCTGGTGATCGAGAACTGGCAGCAGCTTTCNGCTGTGCCGACGGCGAAACTGTCGATCGTAGAGCCGGTCTCGACCGTGCAGTAGCAAGGCGGCTGACTCCCGGCGTCATTCGTGTGCCGCGCCTACCCATAGCGCCATTCGAGGCGCGTGACTTCCGCTGAACCACTCCCGGTTCGGCGAAGGGGAGGGGAGGCAAGACGGCCGTCCGCGGAGCGGATTTCGCCCGGTATCAACCGGCGATATGCTGACGCGGGTCGCTCGGAATGTCCCAGCGGCTGCCAGGGCGCGCAACGAAAGAGACTATCGTGGGCGCGCCTGTGCAATCCGACACCAACAACGGACCGCGATCCGAACATGCCCATCCATCCAACCGCCGTCGTAGATAAGCGAGCGGAAATCGATCCGAGCGCTGAAATCGGCCCCTACGCCATCGTCGAAGCAGGAGTGCAGGTCGGCCCGCGGTGCAAGATTTGGCCGCATGCGTACATCTCGCAGGGGACGACGCTGGCCGCGAACGTGCGCGTCCACCCCTTCGCCGTCGTCGGCCACCATCCCCAGGACATCGCCTGGAAGGAAACGCCGAGCTACACCACCATCGGCGAGGGAACCATCATCCGCGAGCACGCGACAATCCATCGCGGCACGCCGCCGGAGACGACCACCGTCATCGGCAAGAACTGCTTCATCATGTCGACCGGGCACGTGGGGCATAATTGCGTGCTGGGCGACGAGGTCAAGGTCGTCAACGGCGTGACGTTGTCCGGCTGGTGCCAGGTGGGCGACAAGACCTTTCTGAGCGGCAACATGGGCGCGCATCAATTCACCCGGATCGGCGAGTTGTGCATGGTCAGCGGCCTCACCCGCGTGCCGAACGACATCATTCCGTTCGCGATGGTCACAAACGACGGCGTGATCGGGCTGAACGTCGTCGGGCTGCGGCGCTCGGGCGTGTCGGCGGAGGATCGGGCCGCGCTGCGAGTCGCCTACAAGACGCTCTTCCGCTCCGGTCTGCCGCTGCCGAAAGCGATCGCGGCGGTCGAAGCGGGCGCGTGCTGTGCACCGGTTCTGCGCGTGATCGAGTTTCTGAAAAGCCCGACGAAGCGGGGGTTCATGCGCTACCACGGGCACGGAATGCGCCTCGCGGACGACGTCATGTGAAAGTGCTCATCGCGCCGGACAAGTTCAAGGATGCGCTCGGGGCCGCGGCCGTCGCCGCGGCGATCGCCGCGGGCGTCCGCGACGCGATTCCGAATGCGGAGATTGAGGTTTGTCCGCTCGCCGACGGGGGCGAAGGCAGCGGCGAACTGCTCGCCGGTGCGGTCGGCGCGGAAGAGCGAACCGCCGACGTGCTTGATCCGCTGGGATCGCCGCGCCGCGCACGGTGGTGGACCGCCGTCGATTCGCGGCAGGCGATCGTTGAGCTTGCCGAAGCGAGCGGACTGCATCTTGTTCCCCCAGCGTTGCGAAACCCGCGGCGAACGTCGAGCTACGGCACGGGGCAGCTCTTACGCGCCGCGATTGATGCGGGCGCAACGCGCATCACGCTGTGCGCCGGCGGTTCGGCCACCGTCGATGCGGGAGCGGGCTGTCTTCAGGCGCTTGGATTCGAGTTCTTCGGGGCGGATGAGCGTCCGCTGGCGACTCCCGTGTGCCCGGAAGCTCTCGCGGCATTGCAGCGTATTCGGCCGGGGCCGCTTCCGGCGTGCGAACTCGTCATTCTCACCGACGTCGACAATCCGCTGTTGGGTGATAACGGAGCAGCGCGGGT
>JACRLV010000116.1:0-3213 GCA_016235145.1 Planctomycetota bacterium | reverse complement strand
TCGCCTGCGTTATCCGCTGCCTTGCGCGGGACGAGGCCGCGGCGGCTCGCCCAATCGCCGGCGGCGGGGCGGCGGGTGGGCTGCCGGCGGGTTTGATCGCCGCGGGTTGGGGGCGGGTCGAATCCGGTTTCGAGACAGTCGCGCGTGAGGTGCGGCTCGAACCTCGCCTGAGAACAGCGACGATCTGCGTGACCGGCGAAGGCCGGCTTGATTCGCAGACGGGCAGAGGAAAGGTGGTTTCGGGCGTCGCGCGGCTGGGAAGGAAGCTCGGCGTACCGGTGGTCGCGCTGGCGGGGGAGATCCAACTCGCGTGGGAGCAGACGATGGCCGAATGCCTCGCGCAGCTCGGATTGACGGACGCGGTGCCGATTACGCCGATCGGAACGCCACGCAAAGAGGCGCTGCGGCGCACGCAGGAGAATCTGCGCCGAGCGGCGGCGGACTATTTCGGCGTTTCGGGAGGCTACCGACGTATCTATTTGAGCTGATTCGGATGGCGCCCGAGGCGTCCGTGCGATCACGTCGGAACTAAGACCTGGTCAGGCGGAACTTGCGCCCGCTGCGCAGACCATGCTTGCGGCCGGCGCAAGGTCCAAGAAAAGCCGCCGTCCGGTCCGGGCGGTGCTTTCACGCTGAATTGTCGCCGCGCACGAGTCGATAGACACGGCGTAAGAGTGCATCGACGCTCTGACGACTTGCCGAGGAACCGCCGTGGCTGATGAAGCAAAGAAAGACGCGCCGCAGGCCGCTGATGGTCAACCCAGGAAGAAGAAAGGGTTGCCGAAGGTGGCCGTCATCGTGATCGTGGTGTCGGTGGTCGAGGGCGGGCTGTTTTTCGGGGCGATGAAGATGTTCGGCGGCGGGCCGCAGGTGGCGCACGGCGAGCCGTCGGGCGAGAACGTCTTGCACGGAGAAGACCCGCACAAGTCCGAGTCCGCGGAGGCGGTGGAAATTCAGCTTGTCGACAAGTTCCGTGCGCCGAACAACAAGAGCGGCACGCTTTTCATGTACGACGTCGACGTGTACGTGAAGGTTCCCAAGTCAAAGAAAGAAGTGGTTGAGAAGGTCGTCGCCGATCGCAAGGGCGAGTTGAGCGACCGCATCGCCCGCATTGTTCGCGGCAACGATGCGGCCGTCATGAGCGAGCCCGACCTGAAGACGCTGCGCACGCAGATTCGAAACGTGGTGGGCGAATTGACCGACGATCCCGAGGCCGTGCTCGAGGTCCTGATTCCGCGCTGCGTGCCTCTGCGTGCCGAGTAGGTCTGCAAGCGCGGATCGTCCGCGCATCCCGGCCAGGAAGGCCGACATTCGCAAAGGAGTGCGATCATGTCCGATGGCCAGAGCAGCGCCCCGGTTGCTGAGCCCGCACCGCTGCCCATGAATGACCTTGGCGGCTCGACAATCAGCGCCCAGATCGCTCCTTCGACTCCGGACGATTCGTCCGAGTACGGCGGGCTGAAGCTGCTGGATGACGTCGAACTCGAGGTGAAGATCGAGCTGGGCCGCACGCAGATGTACATCGAGGACGTGCTCCAGCTCGGCATCGGCTCGGTAGTCGAGCTCGACAAGCTCGCGGGCGATCCGGTTGACGTGTATGTGAACAACCGCCTGGTCGCGCGCGGCGAGGTGCTCGTATTGAACGAGAACCTCTGCGTGCGGATCAACGAAATCGTCAGCTCCGTGCCGGAAACCGAGGCCGCGCGATGAAGCGGGTCGCGCTGCTGCTCGCGATCCTGTGCGTTGCTGCCAGTGCCGCACAACAGCCTGCTTCCGCGCCGGCGGGCGTGCACGACGATTGGAATCTCATCCAGCCGGCCGCGCCGATCGAAGCGGGCCGCGTCATCCGCCGCCGCGGTGCGGAGACCACCGCCGAAAAGACCACGACAAACCGGACGACGAATACGACTTCGTCATGGTTTCGCACCGGCGGGGCTTTGGCCGCTGTCGTGGCGGTGATTCTCTTCCTGTCGTGGGGCGCCAAGGCGCTCGGCGGCGGGAATTTCGGCAGGCGATTGGGGCGTACGCGTGCGATTGAGGTCGTCAGCCGCACGGCCCTTTCGCCCCGGCAATCGTTGTGCCTGGTTCGCGTCGGGCAGCGCATCATTCTGATCGGGATCACCCCGGATTCCATTCGAACGCTGGACGTGATCGCTTCGCCGGAGGAAGCCGCTGCATTGGCCGGCAGCGCTCTGAGCGAACAGGCGAGCCGGGTTGACGGTGGTTTTGAGAAGAAACTCAGAGGCGAAACGCTGCTGTTCACCGCCGCTGCCGCCGAGGCTGACGTGGTCCCAAACGGAGCGGTTGGCGTACGTGCGAAATTCGCCGAGCGCATCGCGCGGTTGCGGAACGTGGCGAAGCGAGCGTAGCTGCGGAGTGGAGCAGCGGCGGGATTCCGTGTCCGACGGAAGAATCGGCGCGAAACGAACACGTCGGACTTGGAGGTCCGACGATACAAGGGCCGCGTTCCGGCGTTTTCGCCGGACTGTCATGGAGGACGGCGCGGTGGCGAATAGGCAGAGACGCTGGGTTTTCGTCGCCGTCGCCTTGCTGTTGGCGGCGTCGCCCGCATTCGCTCAGTCGGCGAGCGGCGACTCCGGGCCGATCTACATTCCCGACGTCAGCCGCTATCTGCCGCAGGCCGCCGACAAGGAATCGCTGACTTCCTCGCTTCAGATTTTCCTGCTGATGACGCTGCTGGCGGTTGCGCCCAGCTTGCTGCTGATGCTCACCTGCTTCGTGCGCATGCTGGTTGTGTTGGTGCTGTTGCGACAGGCGCTGGGGACGCAATCGCTTCCGCCTTCGCAAGTGCTGGTTGGTCTGGCCCTGTTCATGACGTTTCTGGTGATGGGGCCGACGTGGGAGCGAATCCGCGCGGACGCGGTCGATCCATACCTCAATGACCGCATTCCCCAGACGCAGGCCTTTTCGATCGCGGGGCAGCACCTGCGGAATTTCATGTGCGATCAGATCGAGCATGCCGGCAATGAGCAGGACGTGTACATGCTCTACGAGTACGCCGCCCAGCGCCCGCTCGGCGAAAACGAGCAGCTGACGCGCGAGCAGGTTCCGATGAGCGCCCTGGCGCCGGCCTTTCTTCTCAGCGAGCTGAAAACCGCGTTCATCATCGGCTTTCGAATTTACCTGCCGTTCCTGGTGATCGACATGGTGATCGCCACGGTGCTGGTGGCGATGGGCATGATGATGCTGCCG
>JACRLV010000004.1 GCA_016235145.1 Planctomycetota bacterium | reverse complement strand
CAGCACAGTCACCGTGAGCGCCCGGCTCTTGTATTTGCGGGTGATGGCGGCACCGACGGGCGGAAGACGCGGGTCCGTGGGCCGCGAAGGCGTTTCTGAGCGCGTCGCGGGCGCCGCCGGGTGGGCCGAAATCCCGCCCCGGGGCGGAGTGACGCGAACGTCGGCCACGTTGGCGATTTCCTCCGCCCGCTGGAGCGCCCGTTCCGAAAGCCCACCCTCGGCGTTGGCCTGCAGCCGCCACGCGATGCGGCGGATCAGATACTGCTTGTGGCGGCTGCGCACGGATTCGCCGAAGACCTCGGCGTACCGCTGCTGGAGCTGCCCGACCGTCATCTGCTCGAGCGCCGCGAGCTCCTTGGCAAGGTTCAGTTTCATGCGTCGTCTCCGTCGGCCCGCATCGTGAACCCGCGGGTACCGTCAGACACATTGAGCCTCGTTTCGCGGGAAAGCTCAAGGCGATTTTCGGAGGCGGGCGGAGATTTTTGAGCATCGCTGATCGCGGTCAATTTCGCCTGCCGGCGCCAGCGAATGACGCCACGCGCAAGGATCGATGCGAGTTGGTGACGACGTTCAACGGGTGAGAGCGGCGCTTCCGTGCGCGACAGCATGGGTAGACTCCTGGGGCCGGCCCATGCGTCACAGATAACGCGCGGGTCGGACTGTCTGCCCGTTATGTACGCCGTCGGATTCGGGAGTGCCCGGCGAAGGTCAGCTTTGCCGCTCGCGCAGCTTCTTCAATGCCGCTCTCGCCGCCGGCACATCGACTTTGAACCGCTCAAGGAACCAATCTCCGACCGCCTTCGTGAGCTTGTGAATCCACGGCGCCGAGCCCGAGTACGAGATGAACTTCGTGATGCGATCGTCGATCACGTTCCCCTGGAAGTGGTAGATCGCGTTTCTGCATTTGCGCAGCCGATCCACCATGCCTTTCTGCCGCAGCAGCGCTGTTACCGTCGGGTCGGAGAGCTTCAGCACACGCCAGCCCTCGATCACGCAGTACATGCCCGCGTACCAGTGGGCCATGTATTGGTACTGGTCGAAGTCGTGAACGATCGGCACCTGCCCAGGAACGATGGGGTTGTGTAGCGCGTGGCCGAAAGAGATCCGCATTCGGTCCGCCCAGAGGAAGTACGAATGGAGCCTGATCAACTCGGCTGTAACGTCATCCGCTTTGGCAATTCGCGCAGGCATGGCGACCTCACGAATGTTGCTTGACGACTTCTACGAGCGCCTCTTGGATCGCCTTACCGAAGCCGCCAAGCTCGATTGCTACCGGCATGATTTTCATGAGATCAAGCGAGTAGTACACGCCCCGCTTTTTGGGGTCCGGGTCGCAGAATCCGACGAAGCACGCCGCGATATGCTGAATGGCCGCCCCGCCTTCGCGAGTCTTGATCGCATCGTGGTATTCGGCGTATCGCTCGTGAACGAAAGCCTCGGCATCGGCCGCACTCAAACCAGACTCACTGGGCAACCATGTGCCCGATGCACGCTGCGAGATCAATGCCGATTCGATCACAATTCAACGCATTCGCCATCACGCCACACAACGCTATGTTCTGAGGTACGGGTTTCCGCGGATAAAATCCTCAAGGTCGAGCAGTGCACGCGACATGCCGATCAAAGTGCGCATTGCGGCCTCACGCTGCGCCGGTGGGTGGCCAAATGGCCCCGGCGTTGGATAAAACAGCCCCGAGAAATCCAGGTCGACTCCTCGAAGGAGGCCGGAACAGAGCGATGGTTCGTGGCCGAGCGCGATCAACTCCACCTTGAATGTGAAATACGTGTTTGTCAGCCGGTAGAATGTCCGGCTGCACCCCGGATACGCCTGCTGGACCGTTCGACCATAATATGCCGTGACCCTCTCGAGAGGGCAAAAGACCTGATCCTTAGCCGCCATATGGAAGAAGCCCGGAATGGCAGCGTCCTTCACCTCCCGCATCCGCTCCTTTTCGGCGTCAGTGAACGAGCCGTTGTTCGGTCGCTGGAGAAGCGCATGCGCGGATGAGACTTCGCCCCCTGAGGCCGTCACGAGCCAGTAGAGCATGCGGTAAGCATCGTCAAAGCCCGGCATTGGATCATTGCCCTCGCGCCTGACCCTTGGGGTCGAATCGATTATCCGAAAAACGAACCGAGCAATGCGCCCACACCGACTGCCGCCGCCGTGCCGAGCCAACCCCACTTCTTTTGATTCTCGGCCTCCTGGGCGGCGACCGCGAGGATGGAAACGCCGACGTTGTAAACCGCCTCGCCATGATTCTCCATGAAGGACACAAACTGCTCCGGGCTGTAGCCCGCCTCTTCGAGTGTGACGGCAATCGAGCCTGCGCAGAACTGGCCGAGCTTGTCCGAGTCATTCGCGATACTGGGGTCGTTCAGAAGATGTGTCGCGAAGAGCATGCACGCGTTTCGCGCCGTCCCGTTCATCGTCGCGAGAGCGGCCCGAATCTCCTCTTTGCTCGACAGCAGAAACATGTTCGCGTCTCCGATACGCGTCGGGGCTTCGATCAGTCATCGCTGATCCCGGTCGCGGGGGCCGGGCAATTGGCTGCGATCGCCGGACTTGGCGTCGTCCCACTCGTGCTTGAGGCCGTCGAGCCAGCTCGACGTCTTTCGGATCGTGCGCTTTATCTGATCGTTCGCACTCTCACCCGGCGGAGAGTAGCCCGTTGCTTTTTTCGTCGCCCACACGATAAAGCCGACTACGACGAGGACGAGGATGAATGCTGAGCGTACCATGCCGATCGGTCCTCCGAGCTTGAAGGCTTTGTTCGCAACGACCAGCATGACGACCGTGACTGTTAGGGAGATGCACGCATACGCGATCGCGAACCAGCCGAGCTTTTCCCACACACGGTCCATCGTAACCGCCGGCTAGGGTCCAGAAAAGCGAACTTGCGGGCCGGAGCAACGCGTCCCCAAGCGAAATGCTCGCAGCGATAACCCGCCGGTCGATTTTTCGATGCTCTGCGTCGGGTTATGTCCAAACCGACATAACCCGAGACTTTTCTTTCGCGACGGTCGATCGGGTTATGGCGGCGCGAGACATCGCCGCCCGTGCGGTTATGGACTGCCGTTAACCCCCCGGTCGGCGACATGCAGAGACTCAGAGACAACGGGCAAACCGTCGGCGCCGGCGGGTCGGAAAGCGCCCATCCGTGTGCCCGAGACGCTGGCGCCGAGAGACCCCGTCGTGACCGCCACGGCGCTAAACCCTTGCGAATACTGGCGATAGAAACGACAACGCCCCGGCGTCTCTGCCCGGGCGTCGTGCGTTAACCACTCGGTCGGCCGATTTCGATACGGCCGGTCAACTAGCGGGGGGTGGACTCGAACCACCGACCTCGAGGTTATGAGCCTCGCGAGCTGCCAACTGCTCCACCCCGCAATCGCACTGCGACTCTATTCGCGTTCCACCTCTCTGTCAAACAGCGCGCCCTGGTTCGGCAACTGGCGACAGGAATTGCAGAAGCATTCGCCGGCGAGCGGGGTTTGCCGCCATGCGGCATGGTCGGTCGCGCAGCGATTCGAATTGCCTGGCCCGCTTGCTTGGGAATCACGGGGCGCCCAAAGCGATCCGGGTTTGACTCCGCCGTTTGTGCGTCGCCAGCTTGCGTGCACTAGCCGCACCAAAGATTCTCCCGGCCGTCGGTCGCCCACCAGAATCTGCTCGACGGGAGACTGCATCGGCGGAATTGCAGACAATGCGCTGCGAGACGCAGGTTATGACGAGCTGTCCGCGGGGAAGGTGCTGCCGCAATCCTGAATTCTGCGCTGCCCGGATAAGGGGAAACCAAGTAACCGCTTCACATACTCCGGGTTCCGTGCCGGTCCCCGAATCGTCCGATAGAATGTTACGTATGGTTCAGAAGATCGAGAAAGACCACCAGCGCTTCCGCCAGATCGTCAAGGGCAAGATCCGCGGCGACTTGCGCAAGTTCCTCACCCGCGGCGAACTGATCGGCAAAGAGGGCAAGAACCTCATCAGCATTCCGATCCGCGGCGTCGACCTGCCGCACTTCCGCTACGCCGACAACCACGACGCCGGCGTCGGGCAAGGCGACGGCGAGCCGGGGCAGCAAGTCGGCGACGACCAGGGCGCCGGCATGGGCGGCGAACAGCCCGGCCGGCACGTGATGGAAGTCGAGGTCAGCCTCGACGAACTGGCCGACATCCTCGGCGAAGAGCTGCAACTGCCCCGCATCAAGCCGAAGGGACACCACAACATCACCGCGGTGAAAGACCGCTATTCGAGCATCCGCCAAACCGGCCCCGAGAGCCTGCGGCATTTCAAACGCACGTTCCGCCGGGCGCTGCGGCGGATGATCATGACCGGCGCGTACAACCCGACCGACCCGACGATCATCTTCGAGCGGCGGGACAAGCAGTATCGCTCGTGGAAGCCCGTGAAAAAGCCGCAGAGCAACGCGGTCATCGTCTACATGATGGACGTGTCGGGCTCGATGGGCCACGAGCAGAAGGAGCTCGTGCGGCTGGAGGCGTTCTGGATCGACGCCTGGCTGCGGCGGAATTACGACGGCATCGAGAGCCGCTACATCGTGCACGACGTACACGCCAAGGAAGTCGACCGCGAGACGTTTTTCCACCTGCGCGAGGACGGCGGCACGAAGATCAGCAGCGCGTTCAAGTGCTGCAAAGAGCTGCTCGACCGCCACTATTCGCCCGCCGAGTGGAACATCTACCTCTTCCACTTCAGCGACGGCGACAATTCGAGCGAGAGCGACAGCCGCGAATGCTGCAAGCTGCTGCGCGACGTGCTGCTGCCGCAGAGCAACCAGTTCGGCTACTGCCAGGTCGCCAGCGCGTACGGCAGCGGCAATTTCATCAACGTACTGAAAGACCAGCTTTCCGAAGCGGAGAACATGGTCACGTCGCGCGTGAACACGAAAGACGACATCTACGACAGCATCAAGGCGTTCTTCACGAAAGGTAGGTAGATTGGGTGCGGTCGGCCGAACAAGACACATTCCGGGTTGCAGTCAACAATCGCAACTGGGACGGTCAAGGCGCCGATATGCGCTCGACGCTGATGACGTGGGATTGGCGCTGGACGACCGCGGCACGGCACAAACGGGTTCAGCTCGATTTTTCCAACGTCGAGTTCATGGAACCCTGGGCCTTGGCGATGTTCGCGTGCTTTGGATTGAACCTGTGTTGCAGCGGTGTAGGTGTTGAAATCTGCGTAGATTCCGCAAACCCATCCAATGTGTATGGGCAACCTCCTTCGAAAAGTCGATGCCGAAATCGCCGATCGCGTCAAATACTGCGTCGGTGAGTTTGGTCGCAATGTAGTTCAGCATGCCGAATCACCGGCCGGCGCTGTCGCAATCGCCCAGCGATTCCCGGACGCAAAGGCAGTGCAAATTGTCCTGTGCGACGCCGGACGCGGCGTTATGAACTCGCTAAGGCCTTACTATCCGGAGTTGCAAACGGACCTCGAAAGCCTGCGGCTCGCGACATTGCCGCACACGAGCGGAGCGGCGCCGCCGCGCCCCTATGGCCGGATCGAGAACATGGGGCTGGGGTTGTTTTTTTCAAAGGAGATCGCATGGCGATCCGGCGGCAGCTTTTGGCTTGCATCCGGAAAAGGCCTCTTGGGATTGACGGCCAGTGATGAGCACGGTCCCCGTCGGGTCTATCGCACGATAAACCCCTGGCCAGGAACGCTGGCGGTGATCCACCTTCCCGACCGCGCGTCGTCCGATTTCGCCGATGTGCTGGCCGTCTGTCATAAACTGGCGATGCAGTTTCAGTCCGACGCGACTGTCGGGGCGCTCGAATTCGTCGACGCGAGCGCTGAATTGCCGGATGACGCCGAGAGGATCGCCATCGCACCGATCCAAGACGATCTGGCGGCAACGCACCAACTGCGCACCGAACGGCTCCTGCCGTCGTTGGCGAGTGGACGGATGGTGGCGCTCGAATTCGAGAATGTCCGCTTTCTATCGACCTCGGTGGGGCAAGCACTGCTTTCCGACGCATTCCGAACGCGGGGCAGCTTGACCAGGTTGGTGTTTCGAAATTGCACTCGGGCCACGGAACTCGCGATCCGAACGATCGCGGCGTTCGCCAAAGCGGCGTACAAACGTCGGCCGGAGTGAAGTCGTCGGAGCGGTGCCATCGATAGCTCTGGTCAAGACGGGCCACTCATCCACACGAACGGTCGGCTCGCGAAACAGACCGGCCAAGAGATTTTTTGCGTCCTCATTTCAGCCGGGATCGGAACCATCGGCGACTGAAACGGGGGAGATGAAACCCACCCCGCAAGTGAGCCGGGCGTGCAATGCGGCTCGCGGCGCATCGCGCGAATGCTCATTCCCGTGCGCCTGACCGCCGGCAAAACCGTGACGGTCGAAGCGTCGGTCGGCCCCGCCTGCGGCGAGTCATTCTTTGAAGAGCGCGCGATAGAGCACATCAACGTCCTCCGGTTCCGCCCGCGAGGCAAGAGACGGCGTGTTTCAGGGCGAAGAACGAGATCTACTACAGCATTAAAGCGTTCTTCACCAAGGGACGCTGAGCGCGCAACAATCTCGCGGTCGCCGCGCAGACATCGGCCTCCGGCGCGAATAAAATCCACCGGCAGAAATCACGAAGGGTGCGAGATGTGCGTACACTCGCAGGCTCTCCGAATGGTCGGGCCGCCATTCGCCTTGCTCGGAAACCCGAGCGGAGCGAATGGACCTATGCAAACTCCCGCGCCGCCGCCGGCATCAAGCGACCATCGTGACATTCACAGCCTGACCGTTCTGGGCGCCCGAGTGACCTGGGTGTTTCTCGGCCCCCTGGTGATGCTGCTGGCGACAGCGGGCATCGTCGTCACTGGGTCCGGATGGCTGACCGGGCTTGATGCGCTCTTTGGAATCATCGTCGTGCTCATGCTGCTCGGGCGGTGGATCGACCATCGCCGCGGAACGGACGCGACGACCTACGGCGATCCGGCGACTCCCGGGCAGTTTCGCCGCTATATGACGATTCTGCCGATCGTCGCCGCCGGGCTTTGGGCCGCCGCGAATCTGGTGGGCAACCACCTGCTGTCCTAGGCGACCCGGCTGCACGAAAAATCAGAATGACGGAGGCCGCCATGATGAAGTGGAATCGAATCGTCATCCCGACCGATTTCTCCGAACTGGCAATGCACGCGCTGCATTATGCCTGCGACCTGTCGCGGGCCTATCACGCCGAACTCCACGTGCTGCACGTGGTCTCTCTCGCCCAGAATGTGCCGGTGGCTCCCGACGGCGGGGCGGCATTGGGCGGGCTCGGCGGCGTGGGCGGCGTCGTCATGATGGAATCGATCCAGGAAGTGGTTGAACGCAAGCTCACCGAGCTGCGAGCGATCGTCGCCGAGCTCGGACCCGATCTGCCGGCCAGGCCGATCACGATCGTGCGCAACGGCGTCCCGTGGAAGGAAGTCGCAAGCTACGCCGACGAAATCGCGGCGGACCTGATCGTAATCGGTTCGCACGCCCGTGGCGTCATGAGCCGCATCCTGCTCGGCTCGACGAGCAAGGCAGTACTTGAGCATTCGATGCGCCCGGTGCTGATGGTCCCGATCTCGTCTCTCGAACGAGAGTCGAAGTCCGCGCCCCACGCCGCGAGCCCGGGAGGAACGGCATGACCAACGCCGATCGGCCTCGCTTGCCGCGTGGAACCAGAATCGGATTGCTGATCGCAGCCGTGGTGGGTCTGACGACCGGCGCGATGGCCTGGTTCCAGGTGCAGCGTGAGCGGCGGATCGACGAGGAAGACCTTGACCGCCGCGCGCATGCGACGGCGCACCAGATGTCGTGGTTCGCGCGGCAGACCCTCGCGCTTCCCGATTCTGAAGCGGCGGACGAGATTGAAGGTCGTCTCGGCGGCTATCGGCGCGTTTTGGGCTTCGCGCTGTATCGTGCGGATGGACGGGTGCTTGCGAGCGGGGCCGGCGTTTCAGAGTTTGATCAGGAGATTCAGCCGCAAGTCGAGCGGGCCCTGAAGACCAGGAGCGACGTATCGGAGGCCGTTCGATCGCGCGACGCGCTCGTACACGTGCTGGCCTATTTGGTGAAAGACCCGAAGGATTCCGTGCAAGGCGTCCTGGTGGTGCTGCATGACATGGAGTTCATCGAGCAACGGGCCATGGAGCGGCTGGTGCAATTCGGATTCTGGGTGTTGCTCGTCACGCTTCTCATGGTGGTGCTGGTGGCGGGCTCTACCTGGCTCTTGTACGAGCGCCCTCTGCGACACCTGGCCGAGTGGATGCAGCGTGTGCGGACCGACGACGCGCCCGAGGCGCCGCCGCGGGGCCTGCCTGTTGCCCTGCTCGCCAGTGAAAGCGGCCGTCTGGCGGCGTCCTTCCGCGCGGCCCGCTCGGCCGGCTGGCGCGACTCGCACGAAACGGTGCGCGAACACAATCTGTGGACGCGCGAGAGGCTTCGCGCCCATGCGATCGACTGCCTTGAGGGGCGCCAGCTCGTGGTCGTCAGCAACCGCGAACCCTACATGCACCAGTTCCGCAACGGTGCTGCGGAGATGATCGTCCCGGCAGGCGGGCTCGTGACGGCGCTCGATCCGGTTTTGCAAGCGTGCGGCGGGCTCTGGGTGGCGCACGACTACGGGCTATCCAACGAGGGGCTCTGGCCGTTGTGCCACCTCGCCCATGAACGCCCGGTCTTCCGCGAGGCGGATTGGGCGCAATACCAGCACGTCAACCGCCGATTCGCCGATTGCGTGCTGGAGGAAATCGGATCCGGAAAGGCGGCTGTGCTGGTCCAGGATTACCAGTTGGCGCTGGTTCCGGGAATGTTGAAAGCGGCCCGGCCCGACTTGCAGGTCGGGATCTTCTGGCACATCCCCTGGCCGAATCCGGAGGCGTTTCGCATCTGCCCGTGGCGAGCGGAAATTCTGCACGGCATGCTGGGCGCCGACGTGATCGGCTTCCACTTGCAGCAGCACTGCAACAATTTCCTCGACACCGTCGATCGCATGGTCGAGGCGCGGCTCGATTGGGATCACTTCGCGGCCGAAGTGAAGGGCCGCTGCTCGCTCGTCCGCCCCTTTCCGATCAGCATCGAAGGTTGGGCGGAACGGGACGTGCCGAGCGGCGCTGAACTCGCCGAGCAGATTCGGCAGCTTCGCGAGCAACACAAGCTCGGCGACACCCGGGTGGTCGTCGGCGTGGAGCGGATCGATTACACCAAGGGCCTCCCCGAGCGCCTCCGGGCATTCGATCGCTTCCTCCACAAATACCCGCAGTATCGCGGCAAGCTCACGTTCGTGTTGCTCGGCGCGCCGAGCCGCACGCACTTGCGGCGCTATCGCGACCTTGTCGCCGACCTTGAGTCCGCGGCGAACGAAATCAACTGGAAACACCAGACCGACTCGTGGCGGCCGATGCGAATGTTGATCACCCACCACAACGCCGCCGCGGTCCACGCCTTCCTTGCAATGGCGGACGGCTGCGTCGTCAGCTCCTTGCACGACGGAATGAACCTCGTCGCCAAGGAGTACGTATCGGCCAAGGCCGACGGCGAGGGCGCGCTGGTGCTTTCGGAATTCGCCGGCGCGGCGAGAGAGCTTACCGACGCGCTGCTCATCAATCCTTACGATACGGAGCAATTCGCAGATGCGATCGACTACGCCCTTTCGATGCCGCCGGAAGAGCGCCGGCAGCGCATGAGCGGGATGCAGGCGTCCGTGCGCGACCACAACGTCTATCGCTGGGCCGCGGGCCTGTTGACCTCGTTGGCGAATTCGCAGGGCCGCGTGGTTCGTACCGCCCCAGCTACAGCGGCCGACCTGACCGTATTTTCCGCGGAAGCCCAGGGTCGGGAGCCGAACAAGCCGGATTCAGGGAAGACTGCGGAAGCGGCGGGAGTTCAAGATGGAGGGTGATTGGGTGCAGAGGCTCAACGACCTGGCTCAGGTTCCAATCCTGCTCGTCGCCACCGACTTTGATGGAACGATCGCTCCGATCGTATCTGACCCGGCGACGGCCGAGGCCGATCGCGAGGCCCTGGTCGCACTGAAGACTCTCTCCTCGTTGCCGCAAACGCACGTCGCCGTGATCTCCGGGCGATCTCTCAGCGATCTCGCCGGGCGCACGCGCGACCTTCAAGACGCCCACCTGATCGGCAGCCACGGCAGCGAGTATGACGCCGGATTCGCAACGGCGCTCACCCCCGAAGCGGCCTCGCTCCGCGCCCGGCTCGCCGCCTATCTCTCCACACTCTCGGAGAAGCACGTCGGCCTGACCATCGAAGAAAAACCCGCCGCGTTCGCCCTTCATTACCGCAACGCCGATGCGAAAACGGCGGCGGCCGCGGTTGACGCGGTCCTGGGCGAAGCCGCAACCTGGCCCGGCGTCCACGTGCGCCACGGCAAGATGGTCGTGGAACTGAGCGCGGCGGAAACGAACAAAGGAGTCGCACTGCGGCGAATCCGGCAGCGAATCGGCGCTACGGCCGCGCTCTTCGTCGGCGACGACGTGACCGACGAAGACGCTTTCGCGACGCTGGCCGGCCCCGACCTCGGCATCAAGATCGGCGATGGCGACAGCGGCGCAGCCCTGCGGCTGTCGGGAATCGGCGACGTGGCGCGGACGCTGGCGTTCCTCGCGGAACGCCGGACCGAGTGGCTGGCCGGTTCGCACGCCACGCCGATCGAGCGCCACTCCCTGCTCTCCGACCAGCGCACGATCGCGCTGCTCGATCCGCGCGCCCGCGTGGTGTGGATGTGCCTGCCGCGCATCGACTCGCCCGCGCTCTTTGCGGAGCTGTTGGGCGGCCCGACCGCCGGCTACTTCGAGGTCGCCCCGGAATCGGCGGAAGCCCATCAGGCGACACAGCGGTATGTCGGCGACAGCCTCGTACTCGAGACAAGCTGGCCGACGATGCGCGTGACGGACTATCTCGACTGCGGCGGCGGACGGGCGTTTCAGCGCGCGGGGCGGACCGACCTGGTGCGCGTAATCGAGGGCTCCGGACGCGTGCGGATCGTCTTCTCGCCGCGGCTCGATTTCGGCCGCAACGAAACGCTGCTCTCGATTACGGACCAAGGCGTGACGGTCGAGGGCGCGCTGGATTCGATTGTGCTGTGCAGCCCGAAGCTGCCCTGGCGGCTCGTGCAGGAGGGCCGACACCAATCCGCCGTCGCCGTCGTCGACTTGACCAGCGACCCACTCGTGCTGGATATGCGCTACGGAACCGCCAGTTTCGAGCCGAGCCAACAAGCAGAGCGCAAACGGCGCAGCCGCTCGGAGCAGTTCTGGTCCTCATGGGCCGCAACACTCACGCCGCCCAAGCTCGCGCGAGAGCAGGTGGTCCGCAGCGCGCTGCTGCTCAAAGCTCTGTGCTACGGTCCGACCGGCGCGATCGCCGCCGCCGCGACGACCAGTCTGCCCGAGCACGTCGGCGGCGTGCGGAACTGGGACTATCGCTACTGCTGGCCGCGTGACGCGGCGATGGCCGGGGCCGCGCTGCTGCGGCTCGGGGCGCCGGGGCCCGGCCTGAAGCTGCTGGACTGGCTGCTCGGCATCTTCGACCGCAGCGAGCCCGGGTCGCTGCTTAGCCCGCTGTATTCGGTGACCGGCGGCCACATCGGAGCCGAGGGGGAAATCGCGGAACTGACCGGATATCGCGGCAGCCGGCCCGTCCGTGTCGGGAACGCCGCATCGCAACAGGTTCAACTGGACGTGTTCGGCCCCATCGCCGAACTGGTTGGGCTCCTGGCGGGGAACGGCGCGGCGTTGTCTGCTGAGCATTGGCGTCTCATCGACGCGATGGTGACCGCCGTGGAGCGCCGTTGGCGCGAGCCTGACCACGGAATCTGGGAAGTCCGCCGGCCGCGGCAACACCACGTCCATTCGAAAGTGATGTGCTGGCAGACGGTGGACCGAGCCGTGCGTGTCGCTCGCTATCTCGGGCGAAAACGGCCCGATTGGATCGAGCTGCGCGAGCAGATTGCGGCAGACGTGCTCAGCCGCGGCTGGAATCCGAAACGACAGGCCTTTTGCGCAACCTACGACGACGGGGAAGCGGACGCTTCCGCACTGTGCGTGGGGCTCAGCGGCCTGCTCGAATTCACCGATCCGCGGTTCGTTTCGACCGTCCAGTTCGTCGAGCGCGAGCTGACGACCGACTCGACCGTCTATCGGTATCGCTACGACGACGGTCTGCCGGGCGTCGAAGGCGGGTTCGGGCTTTGCACGACGTGGCTGATTCAGTCTTATGCCGGCATCGGCCGGCGCGACGCGGCGGAACGCCTTTTTTCCGTCCTGCTCGAACGAGTCGGACCGACCGGGCTGCTGCCGGAAGAATACGACCCGGAAGAGCAGCGCGGATTGGGCAATTTCCCGCAGGCGTATTCGCACCTCGGGCTGATCAATGCGGCGTTGTGCCTGGAGCAGGCGACCCCATA
>JACRLV010000115.1:7601-19032 GCA_016235145.1 Planctomycetota bacterium | reverse complement strand
GGGGCGGCTGCGGTACATGGGGAAAACAATCCGGAGGCGCCAGCACTTCTGCCGTCGCCTCCGGTTCTCCTGATCTCCTGTAGCGTAGCGCGAGGCTGCGGCGAATCAGTCGCCGCCGCCGCAGATGCAGCCAGGCTGCGTTTCGCTGACGGTTGCGCCCACCACGACGGCGCCGCCGACCGGCGATTCAAAGAACTCGACGCCGAAGATGCGGTAGTTGCGGCCGTAAGTCGTGCATTCGCCGTCGCTCCATTCCATGCCGATGCCGAGGAGCTGACCGGCGCCGAGGTCGTTCAGGACGTTCAATCCGTCGGCGGTGTTGAGCGGCAGATCGACCGCCATGAACACCTGCCCGTCATTTGCCGGAACATCAAGCAGAATGTAGCGTTCGCCGATGACCTCGGCCGGATTTCCGCTGGCCAGCCGGACGAACGCGAGCCGGAACTGCTCGCACTGCGTCGGTCGCCCGGCGTCAAGCGAATAGTCGGCGTCGATGAACAGGCGCATCGTCACGGGGTCGCCCGCGGTAAAGCGGTTGGGAACGATCATGCGGAACCCGACCGGCGCGCCGAAGGAGGGCGCGACCACGGCGACCGCGTCGCCCGCGACGCCGTTGGTCGGCGGACGGAAGAACTGATCGACGAAGACCGAGAAGAACGCCGGTCCGGCCGGACCTTGGGCGCCGGTCGCGCCCGCAGCGCCATCCGCACCGTTGGCGCCGTCAGCACCGTTGGTGCCGTTGGTGCCGTTGGTGCCGTTCGTACCGTTGGTGCCGGCCGGCCCTTGCGGTCCGGTCGCGCCGTCTGCGCCGTCGGCGCCATCCGCACCGGCCGGTCCCGGAACGCCGGGACTTCGCGGCCGTAATCCTGCAAGAAGAGAGCGGAACCCGGGTTACACCCGGCGGCCAGGAACATCGGCGTGGCCACCATCAATCCGCTGAAGACTCGCGTAAGTCGACGCATTTTCATAAGACACCCTTTCTATGATGCTCAGTTGCAATAGGTTCCGAATTCGCCGAGCAGAAACGCCAGATCCTGAAGATCGACGTCCCGATCGCAATCGAGATCGCCGTCGTAATAGGTCGCGGTTCCCACCTCGCCGAAGTGGCTCAGCAGGTACGCGAGATCCTGCAAGTTGACCTGTGCGTCCAGATCCAGATCCGCGAAACAAGGCCAATCCTGCGCGTGGATGATGCGGACGTTGTCGATCGCGACGACGTTGCCGGCGTAGTGATCGCCCGCAGATCCGCCGCCTGCGAAGACGCGTATGGCGGTCGGTCGGGCCTGGCTGTCCGCGCCGCCGCCGAGATAGAAGCCCGTAAGATCGCCGGGTACATAACCGGCGCTCGTCGCCGCCTCGATATCATGCAGCGACAAGCCGGTCAGGGCATGCACTGCGTCGAAGTCCAGGCGAAGCGAAAGACGATACCAGCGGTTCGCGATCAGATGACGAAACCCGGCCTCAGGAACTGGGAGTCCGGCGAGGTAGGGCGTTCCGCCGCCGGCGTCGTACCCGAGCACACGGATCGTAAAGGTGTCCGCCAGGTTCACGTTGTCCCACCAGAAGACAACCGAGATGGAGCCCGGTTGCGGATAGGGCTGGAGCGAGAAGGAACCGGCGTAGTTGGCGGTGGGCAGCACGCCATTGTACGACACGTTCAGGTCAAAGTCGATGAACCAGCAGCCGCTCGACGAAAAATCGATGTTTCGCTGGGTGCGGGCGAAGTCGGCCGACGCTCGGGTGCAGGCGATGAACTGCTGCTGTCCATCGAGATTCGGGGAGACGCCCAGCGCGTTTCCGTCGTACGCAAAGCAGGCCCCGTCGACCAGACCGCCGTCAGGAATGTAGAAACCGTCCTGTCCCGCCAGCTGCGTTCCGGCTGCGCTGCCGAAAAACGCCGGCGATTCGAATGACTGTTGATACTGTGCCAGTGCGGGCGCGGCCGCTGCAAGCAACAGGGCCGATTTCGTAAATGAGTGTTTCCAATCGAACATAGGCATCCTCCTATCGGACGCTGCGCGCAATCCAACGGAACGTGCTGCAAACAGCCCGGTTCAGTACAAAGGAAAATGACCGAGCCGATGCCCAGCTCAGTCTGGTCGCGGACGTGTCCCCCATTCTCCGGGCAGCCCGCTCAAGCGCCCGGCAGACGAACGAGCCTGTCGCTCGCCTATATCATGGAAGCACTATGCGCCCGCATTGTCAACCGCCATCCGCTCGGATCAGGCGAATTAGTGAATGAAGACGGTTCCAAGCACCCGAACGCGGCGCATTATTGCCCCAACGATCGCGAATCGAAGGCAAAAAACGGCATACTCGCCGCCTTGGTTGGCGCCATGTTCGTACGCGCGACAAGTCGAGGACCTGAGCGCGGCGGTCTTCACCCGGCAAGGCGGATGATCACGCTCCGGCGCTGAAACACTTGGGAAGGACCGCGCGCTCATCGTTATTAACACGGCGGGAGGACGAACGCCCCCTCCGCCCTGATCCGCTTTCCGCCGCTTTGGGGGGAGTAGCGGCCTGCGTCTCGCAGGCCGTAGATTGGGAGCAACTTCGATCGCGGCAGTTCGACGGTCTACGGCCGGCGAGACGCCGGCCGCTACGCATCTTGCCGAGCGGCGGCGGTTGACGAACTGCGCCGCGACGAATAGCCTTAGACCCGACTTTGGCGAGGGATTCCGCAGGCCAAGTGAATCGGGTCGTGGGTTTCCCCCGGCGGGAGGTCTCCATGCGTAGCGGCTGGCTGCTTGCAATCTGCGTTGCGCTGGCGCCGTTGAGCGGCGCGTTCGCCCAGGTGGATTTCGTTTCCGCCCAGGCGCTTCGTGACGCCAAGCTGGCGACTTTGTGGCAGTTGCAGCTCCCGACTGACGGGCGCGAAATCACCGACGCGTACCTCGTCGATGATCACCTCTATCTGGCTACGGCCGATGCTTGGGTTTTCTGCGTCCAGGCCGATACAGGCGTCCTGCGCTGGGTGGTGCAGACGAACACCGCCGGCTATCGCGTCTGGCGGCCGGCCCATGCCGGCGATCGCGTGATTTTCGTCACGCCGGCGAGCGCGCGGGAATATGACCGGATCTACGGCGACGCGATCCGCGAGATTCCCTTTCGATTTCCGGCCGGTTCGCCGGCAGTCAGCGACGGCACGCACATTTACGTCGGCGGCACCGATCGGCGCGTCTACTGCTTCGATCTGAACTGGGACTATGAGATCTGGAAAGTCGCCGCCAACGGGCCGATCAGCGGTCGCCCGGTGCTCTTCGCGAACCAGAAATCGCTGGCGTTTTGCAGCGAGGACGGCGGCGTGTATGCCTGCCGCACGACGAACAAGAGCTACCTGTGGCATCGGACGACGACCGGCCCGCTGACCGCGGATCTCGCCGCCGACGACAACGGCGTCTACGCCGCGTGTCGCGACCAATCGCTGTACCTGATTGAATCGACGCAGGGTGGTCTTCGCTGGCGGGCTCGCTTTTCCGGCCCGCTGACCGAGCCGCCGGTGACGACGCCGGAACTTGTTTACCAGTTCTGTGAGGACGACGGGCTGTGTGCCGTCGCGACGGGCGCCCAGGTCGAGGGTGAGCGGGTGCGCTGGAAGCTCGCCAACGGGCGAACGCTGCTCACGGCGGACAAGTCGAACGCCTATGTCCTCTCGCGCGATTCGGAGCTGCTGGTCGTCAAGAATGAGGACGGCGGCACGGTCAGCACCGTCCCGGTTCCGGGCTTTACGATCGGCGTTCCGCGTGTCACGGATCTGACCATCCATCTTGTGTCGCCGACCGGAAAACTGACGTGCATCCGCCCGCTTGGCGCTCCGTCGCTCGATCCGGAAAAAATCCGGGCGGCGCTGGAGGCGAAGAAGCCGCGCGAAAAAGCCGCCTCGCAGCCCGCCTCGCAACCTGCTTCACAGCCGGTCGCCGAAGCCACGAAACCGGGCGCACCCGGCCTTGAGTCCAAAGCGGTCGACAAGCCGGTCGGCGGAAAATCCAAGGTGTCCAAGGGTTACGGCGGCGGCTGATCCTGCTCCCGGCGATTGACCCGAGTCCTCACTGGAAATGGTGTGCAAGCCGTCGCGATCGCGCCTACCTTCGATTCCATCGCACTGACCGTTTGGTTCTGGATCACAGTACTGGTTGCGCTTGCGTGGCTGAAGCGGCATATCGACCTTAATCGCGGCACGCGCGAGCCGATTCTGACGGCAGAGCAAGAAGGCGAGCCGCTTGAGCAGCTCCCCCCGATTACGGTTCTCGTCGCCGCCAAGGATGAGGAAACCAACATCCAGCGCTGCGTGAGCGGCCTGCTCGCCCAGCAATATCCAATACTCCAGGTCGTCGCGATCAACGACCGCAGCACGGACCGCACCGGCGAGTTGCTCGATCGAATGGCGGAGAAAGATCAGCGGCTGCGGGTCGTACACGTCCGCGAGCTGCCCGCCCGCTGGTTTGGCAAGAATCACGCGATGCACCTCGGGGTCGCGAACGCCGACGGCGAGCACTTTGTCTTCACTGACGCCGACTGCACCTTTGATTCGCCCCACCTGCTGGCGGCGGCGATGCGTTTCGCGAAGAAGAACGGCGTGGACTTTCTGTCGGTGCTGCCGCGGTTGGAAGCGGACACTTTTTGGGAGCGCGTCGTGCAGCCGGTAGCCGGCGCGATCATGGTCTTCTGGTTCAGTCCCCAATCGGTCAATAACCCGCAGTCGTCGTGCGCCTATGCAAACGGCGCATTCATGCTGCTTTCGCGCGAGGTATATCGCCGGCTCGGCGGCCATGAGCCGGTAAAGGCCACACTGAACGAGGACATGCACCTGGCCAGGCGCGTTAAGGCTCTTCGCATGCGGCTCTGCGTCATTCGGGGCGGCGACCTCTACCGCGTCCGAATGTACACGGGCTTCGGGCAGATCTGGCGCGGCTGGAGCCGCATCTTCTACGGCTGCTTTGGCACGTTTCCGCGCCTGCTCGTCAGCGTGCTGATGCTCTCCATTTTCAGCGTCGGGCCGTACCTGCTGCTGGCGACCGCCGCAGCAGCGTCCCGCAACTCGGCGTGGGTGGCAGCCTGTGCCGGCTTCGCGATCCTGTCCCAGCAGAGCGTGATGTGGCGGTTCTATCGCGTGACGGGAAATGGGGCTGCATGGGCGCTGACCTATCCGATCGGAGCGGCGGTTTGCCTGGGGATGACCGTCAACGCAATGCGGCGGCTCGTCGGTGCTACAACTCAATGGCGTGGAACAAGTTACGCCGGCGGCGCCACGGCTGAATCCGCTCCGAATGGGACGGGCTCGCCGGTCGAACGCTGACAGAGTCAGCTCACGAATACCCTAACATCCATGGAAACGGGCTTGGGTCTCGGCCCATTGGTTGGGTGTTTTGGACGCGATGTAGGCCACATCTTGGGGCCTCTGCTGCCTTGACTTTTTTCGGGTCGCACTTGACACCTTACAGAAGTTAGGGTATTCTTAGTGTAGAAGTTGACGGATCGACCTTCGAGCAAAGGAGTGTGTGCCGTGGGTGCGAATCGCCATTTCGATGGCCGTGTGCTCTGCGTGGTTGGGCCAGGCGGAGATTTTCAACGGGAAATCCGGGATGCTGGCGATGGGCTGCTGGCCGTTCGTTCGCAATCCCTCGACGAATCGAGCATTCTGGCGCTGGCGAGGATGCTTGGCGACCGCCGTCGGGCGGAGCGGCTCGTCGGCCGCGACGAGACGGCGACGTTGATGGAGACCGAGCAGGAATCGCTGTCGGCGGCCGCGCGTCGCCCCCTTCCGCCGGTTGTGATTGGTTCGCTCAGCGCCTTTATGGCTGAGGAGTGGTCTGATGGCACGCTCGAAAGTCACGCGGTCGGGGCCGCTGCTCACGCCGAAGCAGCTACGGGTTCTGACCTTCATCCGGGACTTCACCAACGCCCACGGGTACGCGCCCACAATGCAGGAGCTCGCGGACGAGTTTCGCGTAAGCAAGGTAACCGTCTTCGAGCATATTTCGGCGCTCCAGAAGAAGGGCTGCCTTCGCCGCTCGCGGCACAAGGCACGCTCTTTGCGACTTAGTCAGACGGTCGCCTTTCCGGACGAGAGCCCGGCCAAGCTCCGACTCGTCGGCACGATCGCGGCGGGCCGCCCGATCGAGGCCATCGAGCAGCGCGAATTCCTCGAACTTGATTCGATGTTTGTTTCGTCGAACGAGACTTTCGTCCTCCGCGTTCGCGGGGACAGCATTATCGGCGACAACATCTGCGACGGCGACTATGTGATCTGCGAAAAGCGCAGCACGGCCCAGAACGGCGAAACGGTCGTCGCCCTGATCGACGACGAAGAAGCGACGCTTAAGCGATTCTATCGAACCAGCAACGGGGTTCGGCTCGAGGCGCGGAATCCCGCGTTCGAGCCCATCTTCACAAGCAATGTTCGTATCCAAGGCGTCGTGATCGGCGTGTTGCGACGATATTCCTGAGCCGATCACATGGAGCCGTGCGGGCCCGCTCGGCTGGCCTTGCGGCAGCGAAGTTGGTTATTCGCCTGCTGACGACGCCCGGAGCGGGCTGCGCCCAGCTCCGCATTCCACTGCTGGCACCATTTTGTCGTCACTTGGCGGTCGTGAACTTCACCTCGACCGGCTCCAGCGGGTAGCCGTCTTCGCTGACGAACGAGTAGAACCGGCCGCCGTTGAGGCCGAAGCGGTAGCTCCTGCCGGGCTCCAGCGTGACGGGAACCGTGAGCACGGTGCGCGAGTCGTTGTAGGACGGCTTTCCGAACTTGGGCAGTTCCGGCCCCCCGCCGGTCAGCGCCCAGCCGCCCGCCTGCATGGGGCGATCAAAGGTGATGACTACCTCGGCGGTCTTCGGATCCACGTCGGGCGCGGCGTTGGCCGGCGAGATCGATTTGACTTTCGGGAAGCGGGCCAGCAGCTCGTCGTATTGCTTCGTGATGTGGTCGAAGTACTCGATGATGCGCGGCATGAAGTCGTCCAACGTCTTGTACTTGTCGCGCGATTTGGCGAATTCACCCAGCAGGTCCGCCAGCCCGGGCGTCCATTTGAAGCCGCGGGTCATTTCGGAGAGTGCTTGTTTCCGCCCGGCGTCTGCGCTGACGACCGTCCGCATGTAGTGGATGACGCAGGCGCGGACCAGCGATTCGCGCAGCACGGTCGCACCGTTTCCATAGGCCTGCCGCTTCATCGCGGCGGCATTGCGGGCGAACAGCACATCGCCGGCGGCGTCGAGCTTGTCGAGGTGCTTGTTGATGCAGGCATTGGTGTACGTGTGGCAGAATTCGTGCACGATGGTGTCGGTGACTTCGTCGCCGATCGCGGGCAGTCCCTCGGCATCCCACTTGTAGATTCCGATGATGGGAGAAATCTCCTCGCGGCCGTCGTGATGGCGCATGTTGACGCCGTAGTTGCCGCCGCCGTTGAGCATGCCGACCGCCACCTGGAAGCTGCCCCGGGGACGGTCGCCGAAGAAATCGCTGAACCAGCCGACGAAATCGCGTTTGCGGACGACCGCCGCCAGCTTCGCCGCACTCTTCTCGTAGCGCTCGCGCTGCGAAGCGGCGAAGCCCTTGAAGTCGGCGTCGCGGACGAAATCGCGCAGCGCGGCGATGAACCGCTCGGCGTCTTCCTTCGTCCAGCGCCGATCGAGGAGATCCGGGAGCGGATCGAGCGGCGTGCGCGGGGCCGGCTCGAAGGCGTCTTCGAGGTGGATCGCTAAACTCATCACCGCGTCGTAGGAGACGCCGTTCGATCGCCGCAACGCCTGGGCCATTTTCACGGCCGCGTGGTCGCGGAACTTGCCGAAATGCTCCTCGACCGCCTGGGCGTAGGGCGACTTGGAGTTCTCCATGTTGTATTCGGGATTCCCGGCGAGGCGGAAGACGATCGAGAGCAGCTCGACCCGCGGATCGACGCGGACCGCAAGCGTGCCGGGGGTTTGAGGCGTGCCGGCGGCGGGACCGGATTGGAAAAACGCAAGCAGCAGAATCAGCATGGGCGTGCTCCTTTGGGCAGGCTTGTTAGTATCGCCGGGCCGGGACGGGGGGCAAGCCCGGGACCGTAAACCCGGAAAAGTCCCGCTTGCGACCGCGCCCCCCCGTGTATAGGATTGAAATGGGGTCACGGAGTCAATCCGGCGAGTCGCAAGGGGACCAGGCCATGCTGGCAAATGAAGCTGCGTCGAAGCCTCGGCGGTCGGGCGCCCCGACCGCGATGTGGGTGATCGCGGTCCTGCTGGCGTTCATCGCCGGCACGCTCTGGAATCGCCCGATGCAGCCCGTGGCCCTGGCCCAGAACACGCCGCTGGCCGGCGGGCGAGGCGTATTCGCATTTACCGGCCAGATCGGCCACAATGAGTTCGGCCTGTTCATGCTCGACATCGAGCAGGGCACAGTCTGGTGCTACGAGATGGACGACACCGGCGGCGTCAAGAAGTTGAAGCTGGCGGCCGCCCGCTCGTGGATTTACGATCGTTATTTGCGGGAATTCAACGTCGCCGCTCCGACGCCGAAAGAGATCAAGGATCTGGTCGCGCAGGAGCGGGCCCGGCCGAGCGACGACGACGCGGCTCGCGGATCGAATTCCGCGACCGGCGACAAGGACAAGAGCAAGGATAATTGATTCGAATTCGCCCGAATCGAGGAGCGCCGCATGGCCAAACCGTTCTACTCGATGGATGAAGTTTGCAAGATGCTCGGCCGCGACCAGGACGGCGTGAAGGCCCTGGTCCGCGAGGGCAAGCTGCGCGAATTCCGCGACGCGGGAAAGATCTTCTTCAAGGCCGACGACGTCGACAAGCTCGCCGGCAAGAGCGCGGCGGCCAAGGAAGGCACCGGCGAGATCATGCTGGAGGCGGGCGACGACGAGCTGCCCAGCCTGGCGGACGTCTCGGGAACCGGCACCAGCATGATCGGCCTGGCGCCCGTCGATGAAGACGACGACCAGAAGAAGAAGAAGGAAGGCACGGTCATCACCGCCAGCGGCATCGGCGTCTTCGACGACGACGAGCTCGAGATCGAAACCGACCCGATGGCCAAGACGACCATCTCGGCCGCCGCGACGGATCAAGTTTCGCTCGAAGGGACCGGCAGCGGCTCCGGCCTGCTCGACCTGACGCGCGAGTCGGACGACACCTCGCTCGGCGCCGAGCTGCTCGACGAAATTTATCCCGGCGAAGAGGAGGCCGCGGCCAAGCCCGCCAAGCCGGCCCGGCGCGAAGAGCCCGCCGAAGCCGAGGCGGAGCCCGAGTATGCGGCGGCTGAAGCCGCGGCTGAGCCGGTCATGCCGGTGTCGATCGTGGCGGCGGGCGATCCGGCCGAAGGCATGATGTGCGGCCTGTCGATCGGCTCGACGATCCTGCTGCTGGTCGCCGGGAGCGTGGTGGCGGGCGTGTTGCAGGACTTCATGCCGGACTACGCCCGATTCCTGAGCAATAACTTCTGGTATTTCGTGGGCGGAGCGGCGGTTCTGGTGGCCATTTCGTTGGGCCTCGGGGCGCTGCTCGGCAAAGCCGCCGCGCCGCGCCGGGCCGTCTGACGACGCGAAATCCAAGACGACTCACACAGCCCTCTCGTTTCGTCTGAAACGGGAGGGTTGTTTGCTCTCACCCTGCGTCGCCCGCAGCTCACACCGGCTGCCGCGGGTCTGGGTTTGCCAGTACGGCGTCGGCCTGGGATTTGCGATATTGCGCGATCGCCGCCGCGATTTCCGGGCGGCCGCGGGCGATGATCGCGGCGGCCAGCAGGCCCGCGTTCGTCGCACCGGCGGGGCCGATCGCCAGCGTGCCGACCGGAATTCCCGCGGGCATCTGCACGATCGACAAGAGCGAGTCGAGGCCGTTGAGCGCCTGCGACTGAATCGGGACGCCCAGAACCGGCAGCGTCGTTTTCGCGGCGGTTACGCCGGCCAGGTGTGCGGCCCCGCCGGCGCCGGCGATGATCACCTCGATGCCGCGCGACACGGCGGTTCCGACGTATTCGAAGAGCCGGTCGGGCGTGCGATGCGCCGAGATGACGTTCACCTCGTGCGGCACGCCGAGTTGCTCGAGCGCCTTGGCGGCGTGCTGCATCGTCTCCCAGTCAGAGCGCGAACCCATGATGATTCCGACAAGCGGAGCTGCGTTCTTATTCATGCGGCGGCTTCCACGATAGAGGCCTCGGGATGTTCCAAGTGGTCGTGCGGAGTATACCGCCGGTCCGACACGTCGCGGCGCTCTAGGCAGCCTGTTTCTGGAATACGCGCAGACCGATCACGCCCGCGAGGATGAGCCCGATGCACAGCAGCCGCGGCCAGTCGCGCGATTCGTGCAGCAGCACGATCCCAAGGATCGCCGTTCCCGCCGCGCCGATGCCCGTCCACACGGCATAAGCCGTCCCCACGGGCAAGCGCTGCACGGCGATCGAAAGCAGGTAGATGCTCACCGCCATCGTTCCCAGCGTGTAGATGCTGGGGCCAAGCCGCGTAAAACCCTCGGTCTTTTTCAATCCCATCGCCCAGGCGATTTCGAACAGACCGGCCAAGGTCAACCAAACCCATGCCATTTGGAGCTCCACGTCTCGCGTTGCCCGGACTGACCCCAATCCGGCGCGCGCGTACCATATCCCGCCTTATGTCGCAGAACCCAGCCACCGCCGTTCCGTTGGCCGCCGCGCCGGCGCGCCGTAATGCGACGAACCCGCGGAATCCGACCGATTCGAGAATCCCTGGTGCGCAGCTCACCGGGGGCAAGTGTGGCCGAAGAACGCGAGCAGCGAGGCCAGATCGGCCAGGCTCACCGCTCCGTCTTCGTCGAGGTCCCCGTCTTCGTACCGGATGTCCGTCGGCGTGCCGAAATGGGCGAGGAGTGTCGCGAGATCCTGCAAGTCGACGCGCAGGTCGTAGTCCAGCTCGCCGGGCCAGGTGACGCGAATCGTCGCCGGTCCGCCGCCGGCCGGCCCGTCGACATAGTCCACTTCATATGCCCCCGGCGGGACCGGCACAGGCTGGTCCGCGTCAACGCCGGCCAGCGTCACCGTCTGATCGGGAACCGCATCGCCGCCCGTGTCGAGCGTGTTGAGGCCGGTGGTTGAGAATGCACCCGCGGGCGGGAAGCCCGGCACCCAGTCGCGCCAGATCGTGACGTAATCCGCCACGTAGAAATCAAACACGTCGCACGGCAGCGCGTCGCGGATGTCGATGCGCACGAGGAAGATCGGCGGCGCATCAGCGCGGATGACAGCGGGCGCGTCCGCACCCCACTCGACGTACTGCACTTCGGGTCCGTCAAAGGCCTTTGCCCCGTTGAATGCGGCGAAAGGCCAGGGCGTGTTCGCCGGATTCACGGCGGAACCCGGCGTCGCGACCAGCGCAGCGACCACACCGTGGTTGAACTCGCTAATGACATGTCCGAACGCGATTCCACGGTCCAGCCCGCCGAGATAGCCGATCGTAAGCACCTGGAAGGATTCGGT
>JACRLV010000115.1:0-7526 GCA_016235145.1 Planctomycetota bacterium | reverse complement strand
GGAAGGATTCGGTCGGGTCGCTGACCCGCACAGCGGCGAACACGCTTCGAGCGCCGGGGCGGACGACGACCGAATCCTGTCTGCCCGTCAGGGTTGCACGGAGATCGAGCTCGACCGTCACGCGGTCGCCCCCGAGCGAATCGGGCGTCAGAAGAATCGGGGTGAGAAGCACAATCAGAATTGGGTTTCTGTTGAACATGGTTGGTCCTCGAACAGATCTGCTCCCAGCGCCGCGAAGAACCCGAATTGATCATATCACGAGCTTGCATGGAACCTGGTTCCAACCGAAGAAACGCCGACGTTCCTTTGGTTGGTCCCTGCTATTGGTCCGCGGAATCCGACGCCACGAAATCTGCGGTCCGGCGGCCTCAGAAATCCGACGCGAGGGTGTTTGGCCAAGGAGTTTGGCGGACGGAAAATCAGAGCCCCACGCGCGATCGCGCGGGCATTGGCGCGATTGGGAGTAAGACTTGAGAACACCCACGCGCTTGCGCTTGGGGCTCGGATCGTGTGCCAAGATCCCCGGCCACGCCCAAGCGACGGGTTCGCCGCCAGCGCGCTTTGAATCGAGCACCGCTGCAACTACACTAGACCTGCCTGTCGCCGCAACCGGCGGCCTGAGGGATAGCGGATGAGCGGTTTTGACCTGCCTGAAGATCTGATCGTCCTGCGCGACACGGTTCGCGAGTTCGCGGCCAACGAGATACGGCCCCACGCGCGCGAGTGGGACGAGAAGCAATGGCTGCCGGACGAAATGGTGGCCAAGATGGCCGAACTCGGCCTGCTCGGCCTGACCATTCCGACCGAATACGGCGGCAGCGGGCTGGGATACCTGGCCAACTCGGTCGTGATGGAGGAGGTCGCGCGGCAGGACGGGGCCACGGCGCTCTTCCTGGCGGCCCACAACGGACTGTGCATCGCCCAGATGCTGTTGGCCACGAATGAGGACCAGCGGCGGAAGTACTACCCGCGGCTGGCCAGCGGCGAGCTGATCGGCGCCTGGGGCCTGACCGAGCCGGGATGCGGCTCCGACGCCGTCAACATGACGACCCGGGCCGTGAAGGACGGAGACGGCTGGCGAATCACGGGCGCGAAGCAATTCATCACAAACGGGGCGCGGGCGGGCGTGTTCGTTGTCATGGCGGTCACGGAGCCCGAGCTGCGCGGCAAGGGCGTGACGGCGTTCATCGTCGAGCGCGGCGCCGCGGGCTTCTCGATCGGCAAGAAAGAAGACAAGTTCGGCATGCGGGCCAGCGACACGGTCGTGCTGAACTTCGACGGCGTGCGAGTCGGGCCGGAAGCCGTTCTCGGCAGCCACGGCTCCGGCTATGTCGATGCGATGCGCGTGCTGGAGCGCGGCCGCGTCGGCATCGGCGCGCTTTCGGTGGGTCTGGCACGCGGCGCGCTCGAGGAATCGCTCGATTACGCCCGCCAGCGGCAGTCCTTCGGCAAGCCGCTCGCCCAGCACCAGGCGATCCAGTTCCTGCTGGCGGATATGGCGACGGAGATCGAGGCGGCTCGACTGCTCGTGCAGGACGCGGCGATCACGCTCGACTCCGGCAAGACCGACCGCGTGAAGTCGTCGGTCGCCAAGTTGTTCGCCAGCGAGATGGCGACCCGGGCGTGCCTCAATGCGATTCAGATTCACGGCGGAAACGGGTACACGAAAGAGGTGCCCGTCGAGCGTTACATGCGCGACGCGAAGCTCTGCGAAATCGGCGAAGGCAGCAGCCAGATTCAGCGCATGATCATTGCCCGGGAATTGTTGGCGGGTTTTGCCGCATGATTCCGCAGGCGAACCCAGCGGCGGCGTCTGCGCAACCGGCGGCTACCGGGTGGATTCCCATTGTTTGCGTCCGTCGGTCGCCGACAGGTGTACATCGTGAATTTTGACCCCTCCGAAGAGCTGATCGAATTGCAGCACGCGCTGCGGACGTTTTGCCAACGAGAGATCGCCCCCAAAGCGGAATGGCGGGACCACAACGGCCGGTTCGAGGACGGCCTGCGCGAGAAACTCGCCGAGATGGGACTATTCGGTCTTTACGTTCCGGCCGAGCTGGGCGGCGCCGGGCTGGATGTCGCCGCGTACGTCATGGCCGTGGAAGAGCTGTCACGCGCGTGCGGCGCGACGGGCATCCTGATCTCCGCCCACACCTCGCTCTGCGTCGATCCGATCCTCGTGTTCGGCACCGATTCGCAGAAGCAGAAATACCTTCCGAAGCTCGCTTCGGGCGAGTGGATCGGCTGCTTTTCACTGACGGAGCCCGGCTCGGGCAGCGACGCCGGCGCGGCCCGCTGCATGGCGGTCGAGAAAGCGGACGGCTGGCACATCAACGGCACGAAGTGCTTCGTAACGAACGGGGCCGAGGCGCACGTCTGCATCCTCTTCGCCGTCAGCGACCCGGATGATCCCAAGCACCGCATGACCGCGTTCATCATCGACCGCGACATGCCCGGCTGGCGGGTCGGCAAGCTCGAAAAGAAGATGGGCATCAAAGCCAGCAGCACGGCGGAGTACATCTTCGAAGATTGCGTCGTGCCCAAGGAGTGCGTGATCGGGCAGCGCGGCCGCGGTCTGCGCGTCGCGCTCTCAACGCTCGACGGCGGGCGGCTGGGCGTCGCGGCCCAGGCGATCGGGATCTCGCAGGCCGCCTTTGACGCGGCTCTGGGCTACTCCACCACGCGGCGACAATTCAATCGCCCCATCGCGGATTTTCAGGCGATTCAGTGGAAGCTCGCCGACATGCAGACCGCGATCATGGCCGCCCGCGTGATGACCCGCCGCGGGGCATGGCTTAAGCAAAACAAGAGACCGTTCGAGGCCGAAGCCGCGATGGCGAAGCTGCTGGCGAGCGAGACCTCCAGCCGCGTCACCAACCTGGCCATTCAATGCTTCGGCGGCTACGGATACTGCCAGGACTACCCGGTTGAGCGGTTTCTGCGCGACGCCAAGATCACGGAGCTATACGAAGGCACCAGCGAAATTCAGCGTCTGGTGATCGCGCGGCGAATCATGGAGAGACGGTGAAGGGACGCGCGGCCCACGCCGGCTTGCGGCGAACCCCGACACCCTGACGCACGTACACAGGGGAGAAACCAATGTCGCGAACACACAGCTTTGTTGTCGCCGTGAAGCGCAGCCCCATCGGCCACTTCATGGGATCGCTGTCCAAGTTGAAGGCGGTGGAAATCGGGTCGCAGGTCGCCAAAGGGCTGGTCGCGGAAACGAAGCTCCCGCCGGCGGCGATCGACGAGGTGTACATCGGGCAGGTTCTGCAAGCCGGTTGCGGCCAGAATCCAGCCCGGCAGGTCGCGCTCGGGGCGGGAATTCCGGACGCCATCTCCTGCACCACCGTGAACAAGGTCTGCGGCAGCAGCTTGCAGGCCGTGATGTTCGCCGATCTGGCCGTTCGGTCCGGCGAGGCGGGCGTCGTGCTGGCCGGCGGCATCGAATCGATGAGCAACGCCCCGTTCCTCGTGCGAAACATGCGGGCCGGGCACAAGTTCGGAAACGCGGAGCTCGTTGACGTGATGGCCTACGACGGCCTGACCGACGTCTATTCCAACTTCGCGATGGGGATCATCGCCGAGGAAACCGCCAGCAAGGCCGGCGTGTCGCGCCAGAACCAGGATGAGTTCTCCGTGCGCAGCCACCAGCGAGCCGCCGAGGCGGAGCGCGCGGGACGGTTCAACGCCGTGCGCGTGCCCATCACCGTTCCGAAGGCGGACGCGCCCTTTGCCAGGGACGAAACGGTTCGCGGCGATATCGCCCTCGACAAACTCGCCGCGCTCCGGCCTGCGTTCGACAAGAACGGCTCGGTCACCGCGGGCAATGCGTCCACGATCAGCGACGGCGCCGCGATGGTGCTGGTGGCGAGCGAAGCGGCGTGCAGCAAGCACAACCTGAAGCCCCTGGCGCGGATCACCTCTCAGGCGACCTCGGGCGGTCCGCCCAAGGAGCTGTTCTTCGCGCCGATCGCCGCGAGCAAGATGGCCTGCGAAAAAGCCGGCTGGGACCGCAAGCAGGTCGATCTGTGGGAGATGAACGAGGCGTTCGCGGCCCAGATGTGCGCCTGCCTGAAAGGGCTGGAGATGCCGCTGGACAGCGCCAACGTGAACGTCGACGGCGGCGCGATCGCGCTGGGGCACCCGATCGGCGCGAGCGGCGCTCGCATCGTCGGCCAGCTCATCTGGGCGCTGAAGCACCGGAACCTCAAGCGCGGCGTCGCGTCGGCGTGCCTGGGCGGCGGAAACGCGGTCGCGATGGCGTTGGAACTGGTGTGAACCGTAGCGTCGGACCGCCGAGTCCGACGACGAGATTTGAACGAGGAGTAGCGTCGGACCTCCGAGTCCGACGAAGAACGCGCGCGGGAAACCCGTCGGACTCGGAGGTCCGACGCTACGGTTAGCTGCCATAGTGCGACGCCGCGGCGAATCATGCTGACTGCGTAGGTAAGGAACGAATTGCGCTGAATTCGGCGCCGAGAATCGGAGGCGATGAGCTTATGAAAATGCAACGAATTGGCGCCGGACGAATGGGCGGCTTTTGGGGCGGCGTGTGCTTCGGAGTCGTTGCGCTGGTCGGGTGCGAGAAGAGCCCGACACCCGCGAGCGGACCAGCCGTGTCCGAATCGCGCACGCCGGCGCCGCAGGCCGCCCCTGCCGCGGGCTCGCCCGCCGCCGACGCTCCAACGGCTACCGCGCCCGCAGGCGCTGTGACGTCTCGTCCTGTGAAGCAGATCGAGCTGCCGGCCTTCGACACCGCGAAGCTGCCGCAGCCCGTGCGGACCAAGTACGGCGAACTCAAGCGGCGCGTGGAAGCCGGTCCGGGGTCGTACAACGAAGCGCTCACGATCGCCGCCCTGCACTATGTGCATGGCGACGCGGGCGACGCGGTGAAGATCATCGCGCAGGTGACCCAGGACGATCAAAGGTCCGTTCCGACGCTCCACATGCTCGGGTTGTGCTGCGAGAAAGCCAAGCAGCCGGATGGGGCGATCAAAGCGTACGAGCAGGCCATCGCGGCCGATCCGACGTTTGTGCACGCGTACGTTCGCATCGGCGTGTTGTCCTTCGACAAGGACGCGGCCAAGGCGCAGGCGGCGTTTGCAAAAGCCGTAGAGCTGTCCCCCGACGATCCGCGGCCGCACCTGGGTGTGGCCAAGGCGCTGAAGGCGATGGGCAAGAAAGAGGAAGCGCTGAAGAAATGCGAGGATGCGCTCGCGCTGTTTCCGCAATACGCCGAAGCCCATCGCGACGCGGCCGAGCTTTGCGAGGCGCTAGGCCGCAAGGCGGACGCCGAAAAACACAAGCAAATGGCGGAAGTGGGCCAGTTGCCGAACAACCCCGATCCGATTCAGACGCAACTGCTCGTGTTCGGGCTCGACCTGCGGTCCAACATCCAGACCGCCCTTTCGCTGGCTCAGCAGGGCGACATCGTCAGCGCCGAGCAGATCCTCCTGTCCTGCATCCTGCTCGACACGACCGGGACCGCCGCCCGCCGGGCGATGGCGAGCGTCAAGACGACCGCCGGCAAGCTCGACGAGGCGTCGTCGATCCTGCTGTCGGTGCTCGAGAGCGACCCGAAAGAAGCCGCGGCGTTGATGCAGCTCGGCGACGTATACGACCGCCAGGGCAAGCAGGAGGAGGCGTTGGAGCAGCTTCAGAAGGCCCTGACCGTCGCGCCCGAGGCGGCCAGGGATCCGCGCCTGAATTACATGATCGGAATGTGCCAGTTTCGTCTGGACAAGCTGGACGACGCCCAGAAGTCGTGGGAGAAGGTCATCGAAGTCGCGCCGCTGTTCGAGGAAGCTTACACCGCGATGGCGCAGATCGCGGCAAAGAAGAAGGACGCCGCGGAGTTCATTCGCATCTTGCAGACTGGGCTGAAGAACGCGCCGCAGTCGCAGGTGCTGATGAACGGGCTGGCGTGGATCTATGCGACCAGCGAGGACGCCAAGTTTCGCAACGCCGCCGAGGCGGTCAAGCTCGCCGAGCAGGCCGTGCACCTGTCGCAGAATCGCGTGCACCAGTTCCTCGACACGCTGGCGTGCGCCTACGCCGAGGCGGGGCGTTTCGAAGACGCCTCGCGGCGGATTGACGAAGCGATCAAGCTCGCCACGCAGGGTAAAGCGACCGCGTTCGTGGATCAGTACAAGGGCCGCGTGAAGCTGTTCGCTGAGAAGAAACCCTATCGCGAGCCGCTGGGGCAGTAGCCTTCCGCGAAAAAGCATGTACCGCAGCCGCCCCCGGCTGCATTGTCCGCTTTCCAACGGCAATACGCCTCTGAGCCGAGCGCGCCTACGGCCAGACGATCTCATTGAAGTAGATGCGCGTCTTTGGCGGCGAGGGAGGGGCGTTCTCCGGCCCCTGGCTGGCCATGTAGACGGGATAAACACGGTTGCCGGCGGCCGCCAGGCCGTTGTAGTCGCCGATCAAACCCCACTCATGGACCGTTTGCCAGGTTTCCGGGCATCCTGCCCATTTCGGTGCGATAGTTTGTTCGGTCCAACTGGTGCCGGCGTCCATGCTGTACGAATAGCGCGTCCGCAGGCGTGCTTCCGGATCCCCGTCGGTTACCGGGCCGAGGCCGTCGTAGAGACCCCCGAGCGTATCGTAGAATACCAGATGCAGCCGGTGGCTCTGATCCACTTCGATCCAAGGGAAGAACTGATCGTAGGGGACGCTGTCGGCTACGTTGATCACCTTTGGAATCGTCCAGGAGTCTGAATCGCCGGGTGTTTGGCCGGCTTGCGCGGGCGATTTCGTGAACCAAACGTCTACGTCGTGGAGGCACGTAGTTCCGCCGCCGGGCGGCACGTTGCACAGCACTCGCGTCCTGTCCATGTAGACGCAGTAGAGCGTTCCGACCAAGGGATCTGGATCAACGGCCAGGTAGGCCCGGTCGGGTACGCGGAAGTTCCCCGAAATCTCCGGGCAATCGCCGCCGAAGCCCCAACTGTGAAGCCGTGTTGCGACACGAATGCCGTCATCAAAGACAGGGGCGCCCTGCGCATCGAGGGTTCGGGCGCGGTGCATCCAGACGCCTAAACCCAGGCCGTTTGCGTCTGCATCGGCTGAGATGACGTACAGCTCGCCGTTGGGGCCGACCCGCGGAATCGGCCCATCGACACCCAGTTCTCCCTGTACCGTGTTCGGAAAGATCTCGACCGGGCCATGCCAGCTTCCCGCGACGCCCAGATCATCCGACCAGACGATTCTCTGGTGGCCCTCGTCCCAGTAGACAACGTAGATTCTCGTTGAGTTGGACACCCCCAGTTTCTTTCCGACGGCCATCACCGGCTTGTCCGCATGTGTAAGTTGTCCAGTGACGTTGACCGCTGCGTTGAACCCGGATCCGTTCCATTGAGACACGAAAACGAAGCTATTAATCCGGACATAATCTATTGAACTGACGTTGCCTTTCGGTTATCATGTTCGCATGGCAAGCAAGGATGCACGAAAGCTGTCGGCCGACGCCCAGGAGGCCCTGCGGGTGCGGGTGATCGAGGCCGTGCGGAACGGGA